>JAZPZA010000020.1:0-119111 GCA_045544435.1 Acutalibacteraceae bacterium
TCAATATTGTTGCCCGTGCATATTTTCAGAAGTTCGATGAACAGAGCAAACAATACTTGTATGGTATCCATACGTTCAAACTGCCGCCATTCGTATTCAATTACGAGCAGAGGTTTTCGCTTATATGGAGCATTATAAATGGTGTTCATAATCGGTCCGACTTGATTTTCACGGCATCGTTCCCGTATGCGTTCTTTGGTGTAGTTCTCACCCAAACTACTAATACGAATTGCTCGTTTCCATCCGTCTGCAATAACGGAAGGATGCTCGTAATAAAAGTCACATTCAAAGCGATAACCGAGATTTTTCATACAATACTCGATTTCTTTGAAACTGCCGCTGTTAGCGATGGCTTCATCCACATCAAGCCGCAGCATATCCCGATGGGTGAGCTTGCCGGACTTCTGTACCCAATACGCTTTCTTATTGCCGTAAAAATGCGTAAACGGTATTACGGACTTTCCGTGCTCCTTGCAAACTGCATCGGAGATCTGCCGAAGCTCCACGTGGTCACGGATATGGTTTTCAAACTTTCTGCCCGTCTTAAAAGAAACGGAATTTATCACGAAATGATTGTGAATGTTATCCGTATTTAGATGGGTGGTAACAACTACCTCGTAATTTGCTCCCCACATCCGTTTTGCCGTTTCTATACCGATACGGTGTGCTTCAGAGGGAGTGACTTCTTCTGCAACAAAACTCTGATACCCGTGATAAGCAACGTTGCCGCTGAACTTTCCATACCGCCGCTTGGTTGCCATCATACATTGATAGGCTCTCTGCTTCGGGCAGTTGATAGCCGACACATACATTGTTTGGTCGGTCTTTTGGTCATTCTCCACGTAACGAAGCGCCGCCCACAAGTCCTCGTCCAAGAACTTTTTATCGGTGGTTTTATCGGGGTTCTCCGCATAGTCGATTACTTCCTTTAATCGGGACTTGACGGGCCAGAAGCCTGTACTTGCCATTGTGCCACCTCCCGTATGATTTCTTTTTTACTCTGCTTTGGCGTATCTATGATTTCTGCATAAATATCATCAAAAAGCTTCAGCGCCGCCGCTTCGGTTTCGGGAGATAAATCACGGTTGAGCAGTTCGCTCAGTTTTTCGTTAAAAACATAAAAGGCATCGGGAACAACTGCTTTCACAGTGTAACCCAATGCCCGTTTGCGGAGATATTCAGCTACGGGAATACCGCAGCAGTTGGCGAGTTCGGTGATCTTCTTTTTCTCCGTCGTAGATACCCGAAGATATAACCGACACGGCTTTTCTTTTGGGTTTCTATTCATATACATACCTTCTTTCTGTAATCGGGGTATTAGGGGTGTCCCCTAAAGGCGAATAGTAGGCGGAAACGCTTACTGTTTATTTGGAACTTGCCGTACAAGTTCCCTGCTTGTTACGGTGTAAGACACACGCCCTTTGGCGTATATCTTCCATTCTCCGTGACTTGCACCGTGAGGGAGCGACCTCATACCGTTCTTATCAGTGCAAACCCTTCAAAAGTTCCATTTATCTGCGCTTTTGACATTACTTTTATTGTGAGTGCCGTCAGTATTACGAAATAGTGGAGTCATTGTCGTTAGTGGGGGCAATTTCCTTGGATATTGCCATCACAGTACCGTCAGAAGCAGGGATAAGTGACACCTTAGAAGCTGTCAAGGAAATCGAGCACCGCTTCTTCGGTTTCGGCATTGTTTTCTTTTTCGGCGGGTGTTTGTGCAGAGGGTGTCTGCACAAACTGTAATAAGCCGCCAAGAGGATTGCTTTTTGCAACTTCCTCTCGGATGGTGGATATAACTCTTTCAAGGAAAGCATCTTCGACTGCCGTCCTTTCGGACAGTTCCATAAATCCGCATATAGCAGAAATGACCGCCTTACTGTACGATTTCTCTGCGCCTTGCAGATAGTCATACGCCCTGCGGTCATTTTCCTTATCTAAATTAAAGCGGATTTTTACATTTTTAACGTTCATACCACACCGCCATTTCTGTTAAGAGTGACGAGTGCCATATACTCATATCCCTTTGCAGTAGCACAAATATTCTCGTTGATAATAACCTTGTTTGCATCATAATCAGCGAAATTGCGGATAAGGCAACCACCGCCGCCGACCACGTAAAGTTTCATCAGTTTAGGATCGTATTCGTGTTCACGCAGACGGCGGAAGATACCGTCGGTGTATTCCTTTGCGGTCTTGATAACCGTATCAAGGTACTCTCCGTCAATATCCGCCGTGCCTTTCTTCAAGATCTCCGTAATGATGGTATCATCAAGGGCGGCGTGGTGCAGTTTCATCATCTGCTCACGAATAAGCAGGGCGCACTGATGAGTGCCATACTTCTCGGTAAATATTCGCTGTGCATCGGGTTTCTTGTTTACAATACGAAGCAGATTCATAGTGCCGTTACCAATATCGCAGAGCATATTTACGTCCTTAAAATCACCGAGCTTTTCGGCAACGGCAGCGAACCCCTGCGGATAGATTTCCGCACCGACAATTTTAATGCGGTAATCGGTATTGCGGAAAGCAAAACTGACCTCACTGTGCTGAAGCAGATATTTCTTGAAATCTGCCTTTTGCTCACTTACCCAAGTTAAGGGCAGTCCTGCGGCGATGAACACGTTGGCATCGGCAATGCGCTCCCGTCTGAGTTCTCTTGCAATAGCGGCAAGGGTGAGAACGTAATAGTCCTCATCGTTAAACTTGTTCGCCGTAAATTCCTTATGACCAACACCGATGGAATAATACTTGCCGTTCCATACAAGCAGGTCGCTGACAAAGGTGGGTTCGGTATCGCTTTTCATCACTCCGGTAGGAAAGCAGCAGTTCGCCGTTTTCATATTCCCGTATCCGTGGTCGATACCGATAACGTACATTTCATTAAATTTCTTCATTTTACATTTCTCCTTTTCTTACTTTGATTTGTTGATTTTCTTGATTTGCTCATACAGTTCTCTGTCGCTGGGCAGTACCGCTTCTTTGAAATAATTGCAATAGATACCGTAGATAGAGATAAGCTGCACACAGCGGTGTGCTTCTC
Organism: Acutalibacteraceae bacterium; assembly: GCA_045544435.1. Classification (GTDB taxonomy): domain Bacteria; phylum Bacillota; class Clostridia; order Oscillospirales; family Acutalibacteraceae; genus UBA737. Next base: position 3,044 of record JAZPZA010000020.1, read on the forward strand.
CATCGTCAAGCAAAATGCAGTTGCCGTCCTTGTCGCAGTTAGCGCAACAGGTCTTAACAAGGCGGTGAACCTTATCCGCTTGCTTTGATGTGATCTTCAACATAGTCATTTCCTCCTTTCTATTTTCGGGCAACAAAAAAGCCGCCGGTTTCCCGACGGCTGTGCCCGTGATTTGTGAGGTTTTCGCTCCCTCTACTTTATAGAATAGGGAGATGAAGGTAAAACAGCAAGTATTACGCAACTCATTCAAAACGATTGACGCAACTGCTCCAAATCCATTGAAAACACAGCGTTTTTATGATATACTATATAAAATGCAAACTTCTAAAATGATGTTGCAACTGAAATTTTCAAAGATTTTTTTGAATTTATTTAATTTTTGCAAAGGGACATTTATTGGACACTTGATATGTTAGAATTAGGATGGAGGGTAAGAAACTATGCGTGAAAAGGTTGAATATTTTACCGCTGACTACCGTGACGGCAGAGTGCATATCGGTGGCAAGGTGTATCAGGCTGGATATTTCGCCACCCATCTGCTGAATCAGTATTATGAAAACGACACCGCCGCCCGCATTGCGATTTTTACAACAGATAACTGGCATTTGGAAAGAACCCTTGAAATCGGATATATGGATATAAAGGATTTCCTTGAAGTCGCTGAGCGTATGCAGCATATCTTTAAGGCGCTCCCTTGGCTGAGTCCGTTCAATATGCTCGATACCAAAGCGGAACGGGAGCGTGTGGCAAAGCTCTTTACAGAAGAAAATCATAAAAAGATAACAGAATATTGGCGGCGCAAGGCAGATGTTTACAATATGACCGATGAGCAGGCTTTGCTTGACCGTGTTCCAACGTCCTATGATAAGGAATTTATGGCGGAAACACGGGACTTGCTTAATGAGGTATTCTTCACATTGGATTTTTACAACGATCTGAAAGAGGATATGCGCAACGCCTTCCACGGACTGCAGGAGTTTGTTTCCCGCATAGACGAAGCTGAAAAATTCAACGAGGAACACCTGCTCCCCATAGCACTTGATATATTCGGTTCGGTAGCATTTCCCGTGGAAACGGAATATGTGGGGATTAAGAAGTCCAGCCGCAGTAAAACCGCAACGGTGGCACGGCGCTTATATTTTGAAAATTATTATAGCTTTGTAATTACGGATTTCTTTGAAGGTCTGCATCACGGGCATTACCCAAGACAATGCGAGATCTGCAAAAAGTATTTTCTTATGACCTCTGCCCGTAGGCAAAAATACTGCAACGGCATAGCCCCCTATGAGTATAACGGCGACAAGATGACTTGCAGGCAGTACGCCGTTATTATGGGTAAAAAAGAAAAGGTGGATGCCCACCCGATACTGAGCATCCATAAAAAGCGTTGCAACTGCATCCGAGCCGAGCTGTCCAAAGGCACGATCACAAAAGAATTTGCAACGGCGGCAAAAGAGATTGCAGACGAGCTGAAAGCATTGGCAATCCACGGCGACGGGTACACCGTCGAGCAGTTCAAAAGGGATATGACACGGGAAGCGTTATATGCGCTGACCGATAAACGATTAAAGTAATAACGGCAATATAACAGATTGGAGGTGAGTGCCGTGAAAGAATGGCAAAAGGAATTATATATCTACCGTCTTTCTCCGGCACCGCCGAAAACAGACGATCTACAGGAATATATTGATTTATACCTTGCCGAAAAAGATGAAAAATATCTGTCTTGGTTTCTGCATTACTATGAGCCAACGCTTAATACCACCGTTATGGGCATTGTACAGCGGTATGCGATGTTCGGGCATTTCCTTGATATAAAGGAAGCGTGTGTACTTGGTATTCTGCGGGCATTGGAGAAATATCCGCCTAACTGCAGCACACCATTTATAACCTACAAAACACGTATTATGTGGGAGGAAATTCATAATTATATCCGCACAATGCGCACCGGTTTTACGGTACAAAGTGATGATGAATACCAAAATCTTCGTAATATTATGCGTCTGTACGCCGCATACAACAGCAAGAATGATCCCGAAATGCTGAAAAGAATATCCGATGAAGTGGGTTTGTCCGAAAAGACGGTAAGTGAGATCCTGCGAAGCGGCTTTCACAATATGCAGTTTGTGGATTTTTACCGCAGTTATGCTGATGAGGACAGTGAGGAAGGCCGAGAGGATGTTACTTGCGATTATACCTTTGAGCCTTGTGGGGAACTTCTACGGCAGGAACGGAGCGAAGCTGTATTTGGTGCATTAGACGAGCTTTCCTACCGTGAACGTGAGGTCATACGCTCCCACATTGGTTTCTGCCCCGATTGCCACAGTATGAAAAGTCCCAAGTTCAGACCGCACACATTCCAAGAGATTGCTTATAAGAACGAGCTATCCTCCGCAGAAGCGGCAGAGAACATCTACCGCAAGGGAATTGATAAGATGCGGGAAAAGCTGAAAAAGAAAGGGATATATCATCCATAAAACAAAAAAGCCCCGTTGGAAATGAAGAATTTACTGCGTTTCCAAAGAGGCTTTGACTATCACTTTTTAAAAAATGCCACTGCTACTGCACCGGGACCGGCGTGTGTGCCAATTACACTACCGATGGTAGTATAACGAACTGCATCGAGTCCTTTATCCCAAATATGCTTACTATCTTCGATGTATTTTAGCAGTAATGCATCGGAAAGACCTGAATACCCAAGAAGAACCGGCTTTGAAAAATCTACGCCGCCTGCTTTTTCAATTTCCTGAACAAGCAGATTGTTTCCCATTTTAGAGCCACGTGCTTTGCCAAGCATATTGATTTCGCCGTCAATAACCGAAAGAACGGGCTTGATGTTAAGTACTCCGCCTGCAAAGGCTACAGCTTTGGAAACACGCCCTCCTTTTTTGAGGTATTCAAGTGTATCCACAAGAGCCACAATAACAATTTTCTTTTTTTCTTCCTCTAATTTTTCGGCAATTGTTTTAGCATCCAAGCCTTCGTCTAAAAACCTCAACGCCATTTCCACCAATATTCCGCCGCCCATAGCAACAGTACCGCTATCGACAATGTGAATATTCTCATATTCTGCTGCCGCAATCATTGCGCTTTGGTAAGTACCGGAAAGTTTTGAAGAAAGAGTAATAACGACAGCACTTTCACCGGCTTCCTTTACCTTGTCAAATTCCTTCACAAAGGCATCGGGAGTGGCTTGGCTCGTAGTAGGAAGTACATCGTCTTCTACAAGTTTTTCATAAAATGTATTATGGTCAATGGTTATGCCGTCAATATACTCTTGATCCCCGAAATGCACAGTAAGCGGTACAACACTTACACGGTTTTTATATTCAGGCATAAGATCGGCGGTTGAATCTACAATAATTTTTGCTTTCATAATCTGTTTCTCCTTATTTTTCACTGTTCTTGGAAACGGCTTCTAAGCTTTCGCTTATAATCGAGAGACTGCGATAGAAAGAAATTCTTTCTTCTTCGGTAAGCCCTACACTGATTTCTTCAAGAACACCGTCAATTTTATCGGCAATCTTTTTCGCAACAGTGAGACCTTTATCCGTGAGCACAAGCGGACTTTTATAACGCTTTACGTTTTTAGAATTGCAGGTTAGATAGCCGTTTGTTTCAAGGTAATCGAGAGCACGGGATATGGTTGCTTTGTCTTCCTCGCAACGCTCACAAAGGTCTGTTGCCGTAAGACCTTCGGTTGAATACAAATAGTAAAGGCAGGAAATATGGGAACTTCTCAAATTATATTCTGCCATTTTCTGATTTTTTATCTTACGAATATTACGACTGATTCTGTTAATAAGCACAGTAAAAGTTTCAAATCTTTCTTTCATAACAAACCCTCCGTCTCGCTTGTTGAAACCTCAACAAATATAACATAAACTTGTTGAAATGTCAACAAGTGCTTGCAAAGTTAGCGAAACTGGTGTATAATGCTACTGTACTTTTGCGTTAGGAGGTAATCCTTTGGAAGATATTAAAAGCATAGTTGCTAAAAATATAACCGAGCTCAGACTTCTTAATAATATGACTCAGATGGAGCTTGCGGAGAAACTCAATTATTCTGACAAAACAATTTCAAAATGGGAACGAGCTGAATCGTCACCTGATATAGCTGTTCTTGTGGATATTGCAGATCTATTTGGCGTTTCTCTGGATTACTTAGTTAGAACAGAGAACATTGAGGAGACGGTCAAGGAAAACAAGCAAAAGGAAACGAAATATAATCGCAGAGTGATTTCCTATATTTCCGAAAGTGTGGCCTTGTTTATTGCCATCTTCGCCTTTATTATCACCTCACTGATTACAAAAGAGGCTACATTCCAATGGCTGTATTTTGTTTATGCGCTACCGATCGTGCTGATCGTAAAGTTAGTGTTCAACTCCATTTGGTTTAATCCAAGGCATAACTACTTTATCATTTCGGCACTCATTTGGTCGATATTAGCTGCAATACATATCACTTTCTTATATTTCAAAATTAATGTTTCTCTCATCTATCTTTTAGGTTTGTTTGGACAGATTGTTATCATCCTGTGGTCATTTATCAAAAAGCCAAGAAGAAGAAAATAAAGCACATATAAAAACGCCCTGTTTTTGCTTGAAAACAGGGCGTTTTTGCGTGTTCTACGAAACGGAGAATTGCTTATAGACCGATTCTACGACTCAGGCTTCTATATGTAGATTGGGTTCTCTGAAGGATAGGTTTACCCCTTAAATATCTACAGGTATAATAAATCTTGTAAAGGAGGGAATCTGATTTGAATATCCTTTTTTGCGGTGACAAAGGTGTGTGCGAAGGCATATTTTTGTCAGCGCTTTCTATTTGCAAAAACACGAATGAAGCAATAAATTTTTACATACTCACTGCAAGTGTAGGCACGCACACTGCTATACCGCAAAACTTTGCAGACAAACTACAAATGACCATTGAAAATAAAAATTCTGGCAACAAGGTTACCCTGCTCGACATCAGTGAGATATTTAGCCAATACCTGCCACTTGCAAATATGGGAACACGGTTCACACCGCTGTGTATGTTACGGTTATTTGCAGATGTGGTGTCAGAAATTCCCGATAGAATTTTGTACCTTGATACCGATATTCTATGCCGTGCGGATTTTAAAGAATTTTACTATTCGGATATTACCGATATTGAAATTTCCGGTGTGCCTGATCGGTACGGGAAATGGTTTTTCGGAAATATTTTTAAGCACGATTATCTCAATTCCGGCGTTCTGCTTATGAATATGTCAAACATACGGAAAAGCGGTCTTTTCGAAAAATGCCGTAGCTTATGTCGTGAAAAAAAGATGTTTATGCCCGACCAATCAGCGCTAAATAAGTTGGCTGTCAAACATAAAGTTCCTGCCAAATATAACGCACAGGGAAAAATCAAACCCGATACGGTATTTAAGCATTTTACAACCTTTTTTAAATTTTTTCCGTATATACAGGCGGTCACCGTAAAACCATGGCACACAGACAAGTTACATAATGAACTCAAAATCTTTGAGTTTGACGATATCATAGAAGAATATCAAAGGAGCAATGAAAATGAACAGAGAAATTCCTATATTTTTTACCATTGACGACGGTTATGCACCGTTTTTGGCTGTTGCACTAAATTCTGCTATAAAAAACTCCAACCCCCAAAGACGATATAATGCGATTGTTTTGCATCAAGATCTTAATGAAACGAATATTGCAAAATTAAAATCGCTTGAGACTGAAAACTTTAAAATTTCGCTTACGCCTATGAAAGCAAATTTTGATGCTTTAGATGACCGTATGAGCAATCGCCTTCGCTGCGATTATTTCACACTTACCATCTATTTTCGCTTATTTATCCCTGCGATGTTCCCCCAGTATGATAAGGGCATTTATATTGACAGCGATGTTGTGCTGACCTCCGATATAGCCGAGCTATATGACATTGAAATCGGAGACAATTTGATCGGCGCTTGTAACGATTTGTCTATTGCCGATATACCGCCGCTTGTTGCATATACGGAAAATGCAGTGGGCGTAAACAAACACGAATATATCAATTCGGGTGTTTTGCTTATGAATCTCAAACAGATGCGAGAGGTCGATTTAGAGGGACATTTCTTAAATCTGTTAAACACCTATCACTTTGACAGTATTGCCCCCGATCAAGATTATCTTAATGCAATGTGCAACGGGAAGATATATTATCTTGATGAGTCTTGGGATGCGATGCCCAACGATGCAAAACCACCCCTTGCGCATACAAAACTTATCCACTATAACCTTTTCTCAAAGCCGTGGTGTTATGACGGCATACAGTATGGGGAAGAGTTTTGGAAATATGCCGAGGATAGCGGTTACTTGGATGAAATTAAGGCATACAAAGCTGCTTATACCGAGGAGAAGAAAAAGGCAGACAGTGAATGTTTAGAATTGCTTGTTCGCAGAGGCTCCGAGATTCCCGATAACGAGATTACATTTAAGAAACTTTTTGATGCTGGAGTGAAAATCCGATTATGATTATAGGCGACAACCGAAGGGCTGTTATAGAAAACATAAAATCTTTTGCTGAAAGCGGTCAGTTTCATAATAAGGTGGAGCTGAATGATCCGGTACTCACAGCCGAGCAAAGCAGAAAAATTACGGATGCCTATCTTGAAAATAGAAGCAGTTTGACTTTTAAGACAAAGACCGCATTTGGTGTTTCTCTTGCCAAAACAGCCACAAAAATAATTAACAAAAACACCGAAATTATAGGCCTCGAAAAAATTCCGAAGGACTTGGGTGGGGTGCTCATTACAAGCAACCACTTTAGTCCCCTTGAAAACACCGTCATTCGCCACTTAACGAATACACTCGGCAGAAGAAAGCTTGGTATCATAAGCCAAACCTCCAATTTTGCTATGACGGGGATTATCGGCTATATAATGAATTATGCCGATACGATTCCTATCTCGACAGATCCACGCTATTTAGCAAGAGATTTTCTATCTATTCTGAAAGAGCGATTGGTTAACAAAAAACACGCCATCCTCTTATATCCCGAACAGGAAATGTGGTTTAATTATCGCAAGCCCCGTCCACCGAAAAACGGCGCATATTTCTACGCTGCCAAGCTTAATGTACCTATCATATCCTGCTTTGTTGAGATTGTGGATATGGATGAGGATGATACTGCCGAGTTTAAAAAGGTTAAATATATACTTCATATTTTGGATGTGTTATATCCCGACCAAAGCAAAACCGTTAAAGAAAACACCGAGGCGCTTGGCGTTACGGATTATACCCTTAAAAAGAACTGCTACGAGAGCGTTTACGGTAAGGAATTGACCTATACCTTTGATAGCTCAGATATAGCCGGTTGGAAAGAGACGCTATGAAAGAAGTAAGACATTATTCCTCGTTTGCTGACGATTTTGAAGAAAGCGCAAATCAAAATTTTAAGTTGCCTAATGATTATAAATGGGTGCGGACAGATCTTGTATCCAAGTTTTTGTCCGGTCTGATTTACGGCTTGGCGGTAATTTTCGGCGGTGCTTATTGCAGATTCTTTTTGCATATGAAGGTAAAAGGCAGAAAAAATCTAAAAGGTATGAAAAGCGGCTTCTTTGTCTACGGCAATCACACCCAGCCTGTCGGCGATGTTTTTATACCTGCGCTCTGTGTATTGCCTAAAAGAATTTATACCGTAGTCAGCACAGCCAACTACGGCATTCCGGTCATAGGCAGAATTCTGCCTTTTTTAGGGGCGCTGCCAATTGTTGATTCTTTGCACGGAATGAAAGAACTGAACAAAGCGATGGAACAAAGGCTTAAAAAAGGCCACCCCATTGTTATCTATCCCGAAGCACATGTATGGGAATATTATACCGATATACGCCCTTTCCCTGATACCTCATTCAAATTTCCGATAAAATTTGATATACCCGCTTTTGCAATGACGGTTACATACCGCAAAGCAAAATTTTTCAAGCGGCCGATTATGGAGGTTTATATTGACGGGCCTTTTTATCCGCAAGGTGATAATACAAGGGAGAAAACCGCTAATCTACACAGTGAAATTCGGTCGATAATGTCAGAGCGTAGCAAAAACAGCAATTATAAATATGTTGAGTACATAAAAAAGGAGCATCACTCATGAGAAAATTAAGAATTGTATCGGATTCATCCTCCGACCTTTTAACACTTGATTATGCAGATTTTGCATTTTCACCTATGAAAATTATTACTGCGGAAAGAGAATTTGTGGATGACAAAAATCTTGATGTGGAAGAAATGGCAAATTTCTTTAATCAATATAAAGACCGTTCGCAAACCTCCTGTCCAAATCCGAGCGATTGGCTGGACGCCTTTGGTGATGCCGACGATATCATCTGTGTCACAATAACCAGCGCTCTGTCGGGCAGTTATAATTCCGCCAACACCGCAAAGCAACTTTATGAATCAGAAAACGAAGGCAAGCGTGTTTTCGTCCTTGATACACTATCAGCAGGGCCTGAAATTACATTGGTTATCCGCAAGATAGAAGAATTTATAAAAGACGGTATGGATTTTGATAGTATTTGCAAAAATATTCAAAACTACATAAAACATACTGGTCTTGTCTTTATGCTTAAATCACTCAAAAACTTTGCCAACAACGGCAGAGTATCTCCGATAGTTGCTAAAATCGCAGGCTTCGCCGGAATTTGCATTGTCGGCAAAGCGAGTGACGAAGGAACGCTTGAACCTACACACAAGTGTCGGGGTGAAGCACGCTCTCTTGAAACCCTGTTAAACGATCTTGAGCTTCTTGGACTTAAAAAAGGCAAAGTAAGTATTGGTCACTGCCAAAATGAAGCTGCCGCAACCGAACTGAAAGAAATGATAAAAGAAAAATTCCAATCGGTTCAGATTGAAATTCACAAATTGAGAGGCTTGTGCAGTTTCTATGCTGAAAAAGGCGGTTTATTGGTTGGCTTTGAAAAAGCGTGATTCTGTATTTGAGGTATATAAAACAGCGGCGGCAGGGAGATTAACTCCTCTCTGCCGCCGCTGTTTGTTAGGTGCAAATTATCAACTCGCTTCAAATTCTCCTGATTCAGACCCCACTGTAACAGTATAGGTTTCGCCCTTTTTGATGTCGGGACTTGAAATAATAACAATCGCAAAGTTCAGCTCAGGGGTATGCTCAATGATGGTGTTTCCGGTTTTATCCTTCAGCTCAATCTTTGTTCCGGCAGACTGATTGCCTACGCTAATGGCTACCACGCCTTGCTCAGAATCACTAAAGGTCTGCGCCATACCGGATGCACCTGTACCGATAAATGTACCACCCGTAATAGTTGCGCTTCTGTCATAATCAAGAGTTGCAGTATCGCCCTGTGTAGGCCCTGTAACAACGGTATATCCACCCGATATCGTAAGCGTACCGTTTGCATCAATTCCGTCACCCGATGCTTTTACATAAAGGTTTCCGCCGGAGATAACAATACTGCCGTTGCCTGAGGACATTCCGCCGCCCATACCACCGTGGCCGCCTCCGTGACCTCCGCCGAACATACCATCACGACCACCGGTAGTTCCGCTTTGATCCGTTCCGCCTGCGGCATTAAGACCGTCATCACTGGCGACTATCTTAAATTCTCCACCCTTAACATCGATGTTGAGTGCTTCCAAGCCCTCATAACTTTCGGTAATATTAAACGTACCTGCTGTAATGGTGAGGCTCTCTTCTGCGTGGATGGCATCATCGCCGGATGCGATTTCAAACGTGCCACCGTTTATTGTAACCGATACATCCGAGTGAACAGAGTCATCGGCAGAGTCGATCTTGAAAGTACCGCCGTTGATCAGAAGACTGTTTGCTGCTTTAATACCCTTCATACTCGTACTGTTTTCATCGGTAGTGGTGGTTGAGCTTTGTGAGCTGCCCGGTCGCATTCCACCGTGACCGCCGCCGCCCATAAAACCGCCGTAGTTACCGGAAGATGTATTGGAACCATTCTCGCTGCCACCACCGATAAGAAGATCAAAAGTACCGTTTTTAATCTGCACATAAGCACCTGCGGCGATACCATCTCCCTCAGCTTCAATATTGAACGTGCCGTCAGAGATATAAATAAAGACAAGTGAGGCATCATCGGTATTTTCGCAGTGGATGCCGTCCTTGCCTGCATCAATATTGAGTTTTGTTGAGTTTGAGATCCTAACGCTGTCGTTGGCATCTAACCCATGAGATGCGGAATTTATGGTATAAGTTCCGCCTGTGAACACAAGGTCATCCTTGCAGACAATACCGTGCGCTGCAGGAGAGGTCACCGTCAAACTGCCTGAACCGTTGAAGGTCAAGTCTTGTTTGGAGAATACTGCAGCATCAATGTTATTTTCATCAATTGCGGCGAAACTGCCGCCGTTGGCAAGAGTATTTGCTTTTCCGTCTGCAAGAGTTACAAATACCTTGTCAGCTTCAAGAACATACAAAGCAGCAGAGGTTTTGCTGGTAATATCCACGCCGTTCAGTACGATCTGCAATTTAGCGGTATCGTCAGCATCGACAATAATCATACCGTCAGTGAGTGTTCCTGAAATAACATAGGTTGCTTCTTCTGTAATTGTTACAGTACTGCCGGAAATTTTTACACTGTTGGAACTTGAGATTGCCGATGTTCCGTTCAGCTTAATAGTAACCGCTTTGCTTTCATCATACTCCGTTTTACCATCACGTTCGGTAAACATATCCTCATCAGCCTGTGAAAAGTCTACATCTACAGGATCAGAGGATGTGTCTGATGGTTCAGTAATGCTTGATTCGTTATTACTATTATCGATTGTTCCATCGTTATCACTTGGCTTTCCGCAACCTGCAAGCAGGCAACACACCATAGTGAGAACCAATAATATGGATAAAATTTTCTTCATAAAGTACCCCTCACCTTAAAGCTCTGTCACCGTAGTTTCTTGCTTGGATACGGTGATTTCAAGATTGCCGTTGCGACAGCGAAGTTTATCGATCATTTCTTTTTCCTTCGTTACATCACGCAAAACTACATTGTATGTAAGCTTAAACATACTTCCCATATTAGTGCTTTTTACACGGGCGAGGTCGAAGGATGTGGTATATGATTTGAAAATATCATCGAACACACCTGTGTAATCCAAATCTTCGGGGATAACAATAGTAAATGTTTTGTAGGTGGCAGCGTTCTTTTTTGAACCAAAATCCAAATGGTTGTATAGCAAAAACATTATGCACATAACAACGGTGAACAATGCCGCAAAGCCGAGATATCCCATACCTGCGATAAGACCTGCTCCCATTGCGAGAAACAGTGTGCAGATCTCCTTTGCAGTACCGGGGACACTGCGGAAACGCACAAGACTAAATGCACCTGCCACCGCAACACCTGCGCCTACATTACCGTTGACCATCATAATAACGATACAAACGACCGCCGGAAGTAAGGCAAGTGTTACAACGAAGCTCTTTGTATAACGGGTGCGGTACATATAAGCAAACGCCATTACAAGCCCTAACACAAGAGAGCACCCCAAGCAGAGAAGAAAATCGGTCACGCTGATGACCGTAGTTAAATCCGTATCAAATAGTCCTTTAAATAAATTTTCAAGCATTTATAGCTACCTCCAACATATTATGTTCGTTAATTGTATGGTTTTGCGGAAAAATCAGCGTTCTGTACGCCGTTCCGTATTTTGAAAACGATGTTTTATAGATCTTTTCATGGGACAACACCTCTGTCATCCAAAGAGGAATACCGCCTGAGCATTTTATCTCCATTAAAACCTTGCCTTCGGGAAGGATCGGCGTTCCGTAGACATCGGATTGCAAAGACAGATCATCTTGTCTGCAAAGAATGTTATCGTCAAAGGTTACACGGAAATCCAAGCCGTCATTTGCATAAAAGGCTTCTCGCTCATAGGAAAGAAAAACCGTAGGGCGCAAGGTTTTATAGTAGTCAAGGAAATAATCCACTTCTTCAGATATCTGCGTGTGCTTATGACAATGCTGCTCACGGGAGAGCCATTCCGTAGCCTCCGTTTCAGGAAGAGAAATGCGGCGCTTATATACCACGTGCTTATACTTTTTCTTCAGTTCTACAAACACCGTACTGTCCGGCTTGGCTCTGCCGTAGCTGCGGATACGGAGCTTTTCCTTGTATGTCGGTTTCTCTATCGACCTGCGAATCAGAAGATAGGTGTCAGTATCGTAGTAAATATTGCGAATCATGGTGCGCCCATACTTATCCAGCTTCATATACGGCTTCATTGCATCAAGCACTTTTTGTTTTTGTTCGAGCGTTATCATATATTTGATTTCATAGCGTTTGAACACCGTTTGAAATGCCATAAAAACAAATCCTCCTGTACTTTGTATGATACCATTGTACAGGAGGAAGATTGAAGTTTGATTGAAGATACTTTTATTTTTACATTTTAGGAAGTCGTGCAGTAAAGTATACCTTCCCATCATAGCAGGACACTTCTATTTTGCCGTTATGCGCCTCGACAATAGCCTTTGCGATCGCAAGTCCAAGACCGTAGTGCTTGTCCTCGCCGTTACGGGCTTCGTCTGCACGGTAGAAGCGTTCAAACAACTGTGCTATTTGTTCCTGCGGTATCGGCTCTCCGTCATTGATAACGGTGAAAACAGCATTGCTTCGGGTATGAGTAAGGTTAACAGATACCTCTTTGCCGTTCTGAGCGTGCCGTATAGCGTTGTCAACGAGAATGGATACGAGCTGACTGAGCTGTGTGCTGTTCCCCAAAGTAATAATGCCGTCTGTTATCTGCGAATCAAGCGTTAGTCCGTTCTCAAAAGCAACGCTCTCAAAAGGTAACACACCACCGGCAACCAACCGGCTTAAATCGAGATACTCCATCTGCGGCTTTACGTTCTCAGTACGAGCAAGCTCCAAGAGTTGTCCGACTAACTTGCCCATTCTTTCGTTTTCGTACTGAATATTGGAAAGCCATTGGTTATCGCCGATCTCACGGGATAATAGTTCGGCATTGGCGCTAACCACCGATACCGGTGTTTTCAGTTCGTGACCTGCATCCGAAATAAATTGCTTTTGCTTTTGATAACTTTCTTCAAGGGGTGTTACGATCTTTTTTGCCAAATATGCCGCAAGGAAATATAGTGCAATGATAGCTACGCCGCCGAAGATAAGCGTATAGCGGAACAGCGTGTTCATGCTCTCACGAATGATGGTATTGTCCATAAAGGAAACAAGCGTGTAGCCGCCCTTATCCATCTTATAGTATACCAAATTATCGATCATACCGTTTGCGTCGGATTTTTTAAGTACCTGTCTTGCTGCACTTTCAAGCTCAGTATCGGTATAAACGGCGGCATCGTCATTTCGTATCTCTATTACCTTGTTATCATAGGAGATTGCAACCGAGTAAAAGGTGGATAATTTGAATTGATTGGTATCAAAATGGGGGCCTCTGTCGGGGAAGGGCTTCATAGGATCAAAAGCGCCGCCCATAGGTTTTTCCAACATATACTGCTCTGCGTGTTCCTTTAGCATTTCCTGATTTGTTGTGGCAACCTCAAAGTAACTGGAGATATAGATCACGCAAAGTGTTCCTATCCACAGAAGCGTTAAAATACTCATAATGGCGGCAACGATCTTTTTCCTTGATTTCTTAAACATCGTCACACCTCAATTCATAACCGATACCACGCACCGCTTTGATCTCCGCCTTTGCGCCGACGAAACTCAGCTTTTTACGGGTAAAGGACATATATACTTCCACGTTATTGTATTCTGCTTCACTCTCAAAGCCCCAAATCTTAACCGCAAGCTGCTCACGGGTAAGGATCTGTCCCTGATTGGCAATGAGATATTCAAGGATGCGGTACTCCTTTTCACTCAGCCGCACACTTTGCCCATTAGTAGTACAGGATAGTGTGGATGTATTTGTATCAAGGCAAATGTCTCCGTAACAGAGTGTGCCATCTGTTGTGTTTATATTACGCCTACCAAGGGCACGAAGGCGAGCCAGCAGTTCCTTGGTCATAAAAGGCTTTGTGAGGTAATCGTCCGCACCACTGTCAAGACCGGTTACTTTGTCATCGAGTTCTGCCTTTGCCGTCAGCATTAGGATTGGTGTGCGTATTCCTTTCTGTCGTGCCTTCTTAGCAATCTCATATCCATTCATTCCAGGGAGCATAACATCAAGGATGATAATGTCGTATATATCGCTCTCGATGGCTGCTAAACCGTCAAGCCCGTTAGCGTAATGATCTACTTCATATTTTTCCTGACGCAGTATTTCGCACAAAGCCTGCGCCATTCTTTTTTCATCTTCCACAAGCAAAAGTCGCATATCGACACCTCCACTTATATACCATTATACCATAAAAGATTGAAAAATGATTGAAGAAATTGAAAAGGCGGCAGAGAGAAATTAATCTCCCTGCCGCCACTATCGTTTAAACATTATGATTAATCTTTTTCGTATTTATCCAAGCACAAATTACATACAAGTTCTACACCTGCAAACAAAACACCCGCAACCGGCCATACAACCCAAGTAATATGCCAATCGTTTGTTATAAAGTTCCAACATAGATAAATGGCTGTTGCCAAAAGCCAGTAAACTGTACCAACAGTTTCGCTAATTTTGTTTTTTCGTTTTCCTTTATTGGAAAATTCACCCTCTTTAAGTAGCTTTTGCATACTTGCCCATCGCACTCCCGCAACGATGAAAAACATCGCACCGATTCCAGCGATTAGCATTGTAACACAAAGCAAAATCACGGTAAGTAATTCATTCTCTGTAAATGCTCCACATAGGAGAGGAACGGGCGATAACACACAGGTGCAAGCACCAATGTAGTTGTATTTCACGTAAGTACTCCGATATGCTTTCTGTCTATCTCTTGCAAGTCCGGTAACACCATATTCTGTTTCAAACGGTTCTTTTTCAAGAAATTCGTAGGGTGCATTTTTGAATCCAACACGAATAAACATAATTACAGCAATCGCTACGATCGGAAAAATTGCGACAACACCAATTCCGACTGCCGCATTCTCAGATATAGGTAATGAGGTTAGTTCGCTTGCAGCACCCAAAAGCAAAAGAGGAATTACGGATAGAATGCATAAGAATGTCGCAACAGCTATCTTGACCGAAGCCTTCTTCCTTTGTTCTATATAGTTGTTAGCTTCTGCAAGAGTAACCTTTCTGACTGGTACTTCATCAATGCCTTCCGTAAATTCTTCATCTTCAATTTCATCCTTCAGCAAATAATCCGTTGTCACTCCAAACAAGTTTCCGAGTTGCAGGATCTTCTCTAAATCTGGTGTGGTCTGTGCCGCCTCCCATTTGGATACTGCTTGACGGGACACATTCATTTTCTCAGCAAGTTCCTCTTGCGACCATCCATTCTTTTTTCTAAGTCTGATTATTTTATCAGCTAAAATCATCTTTCTATACCTCCACTTGATAATACAGGTAGCGTATCGCCATCTGATGAACCAAGTATAACTTTTTTGTGAGTTGCATACCACCAAACGATGACTTGAATTTCGTCAACCGACGGTTGCATTGCGTAATTTTTATCTATTATATCATAAAAATACAACTTTTTCTACCAACATAGAAAATGGCGGCAGAGAGAAGTTAATCTCCCTGCCGCCGTTTTCGGTTAGTTGTAAATTATGTCGTGATTTACGATTTCTGTGGCTCTGCTGCGGATGTTATTCATCCGAGCAACCCACTCCATTTGATTGTCTGCTTTGAGTTTTTCAGTTACACCCTCACGCTCTGCCATTTGTTTTACAAGCCGAGAAAACATATCCTCTGCCTGCTTGGCGATGTCTGCAAGGTATCCGTTTAGCTTGCCGCTTGTCAGCAGATTAAGATATAGCACCTTGCGGTGTTGCTTGATATATCGTAAGTGCCGCTGTCCCCATACACCGATAGGCTGTTGTTCTTCCTCCGGTAACTTTAAGCAGGGGATGTAATAATCACCTTGAAGTTCATACCAAAGACCATTCTTTTCATCATAAATAACCTTTTCCATAATCACGCCTCCTTGTAAATCACTTTGAATTTCTTTTGCTTTGCATCAATGATTTTCAGCAGAACCTCATCCACCGCATCGGTGTACTTGCCTTTGGCAATAAGGTTGTTTCGCATTTCGTTCAGACAGTTTACAACCACTCTGCGCTCAAAATCATCCAGTGCTATGTAATACTTCTTATCACGCATATCGGTCACTCCTTCAGCAAGTCTTGAAATGGGGTGTCTGTGGCAACAAAGGTGTCATATGTAAAGTTTGCTCCTAACCGAAACCCCATCATAAAACTGTCGAGATTGGATTCGCCGTTTACCACGCTCCACGCATTTACAAAGTCCAGAAATTTCTTCTTGTTCTCACCGGAAATTGCTTCGGTCAGAAATTCCTCGTTTAACATTAGCACTTCCATTTGCTTCTGCACTGCTTTGTTCTGCTTGGTGCTTCGTGCCTGCGGATCAATGTTGCCATAATAAAATTCTTCTATGAATTTACCCATATTGTTACCTCCTTTGATTTTCTACCATAATTGTACTCAAAGGCGGTTTAATAGTCGAATGTACCGCATAAAACAAAAAAAGGGCAAGAAAAAAGAGAGAAGCCGAAACTTCTCTCAATTCTCTTGCCCTTCGCAATGCTCAGCGTTCCTATAAAACATAACTGTCCTTAGCAACCCTGCTCATTTATCTTCAGGATTTTATTTTATTTCTTTATAAACTTGGTAAAGAGGAAAACTATGATAGCAATTACTGCCATTACTATAAATATACCAAGCATTCCCTGCCACATTAATTTAATGGCAGAACTTAAGTTATACATATCTATATTCATCACTTTTCCTCCTTATTTCATCATTTGTGGGATAAGGTTTAATATCATACCGCCCGCAAGAACGGATGCTATCTGGCCTGAAACATTTGCGCCTACCGCGTGCATAAGAAGGTGGTTTTGATTATCAGCCTCAAGACCTAACTTCTGAATAACACGGGCGGACATTGGGAATGCAGAGATACCTGCCGCACCTACCATAGGATTTATCTTGTTCTTGCTGAAAATGTTTATAAGCTTAGCGAGCATTACTCCTGCAATAGAATCGAACACGAAAGCAACAAGACCTAAGAGCATAATAATGAGTGTATCAAGTCTTACAAATTCCTCAGCTACCATACTAAATGAAATGGTGATACCCAAAAGCAGTGTTACAAGGTTTGCAAGAACATTTTGTGCAGTTTCTGAAAGCGAACCTAAAATACCGCATTCGCGAAGCAGATTGCCAAACATAAGGAAACCTACCAAAGCTACAGAGGTGGGGGCGATAAAGCCTGCGATTACTGTAACGATTATTGGGAAGCAAATCTTTAAAAGCTTGGATACATTTTTGGGGTTATAGGGCATCCTTATCATTCGTTCCTTCTTGGTGGTTACTGCCTTAATTGCAAGTGGCTGAATGATAGGAACTAATGCCATATATGAATACGCTGCAACTGCGATAGCACCTACATATTTCGAATCAAGCACCTGAGACACAAGTATCGAGGTGGGGCCATCTGCCGCGCCGATTATACCGATAGATGCCGCATCCTTAAGGTCGAAGCCCAACAGCACCGCAAGAACTACAACAAAGAATATACCAAACTGCGCACCTGCGCCAAACAAGAACATCTTGGGATTTGAGAGCAAGGGTCCAAAATCTATCATAGCGCCGATACCGATAAACAGAAGCAGCGGCATCGCCTCAGACGCTTCAATACCAATTTCAAAAAGCCATTGGATAATACCCTTAACTTCACCTATTCCCTCTATTTCCTGATTAAGAACACCGGAAAAGGGCAGATTTACAAGTATTGCGCCAAAGCCCATAGGCAAAAGCAGAGCAGGCTCATACTTCTTAGCTATCGCAAGATAGATGAGCAACACACCCACAGCATACATTATAAGTTGTTTCCATGTTACGGCTAAAAAGCCTTCAAGTAAGAACTCCATAACATACCTCTTAATTTAAATATTTTCTTTCAAAAACGGCGTATTGGCTTTCAAAGAAAGGATCGCCTTTTTTCATTGCGCGCAGAGCCTCATGACCATTCATATTGTTGTTTGCCGCATCAATAACTCCAACTGCTATGTTAGAGCAGTGGTCGGAGGTTCTTTCAAGGTCGGTGATAAGGTCTGCCCAGATAAAGCCTGACTCTATTGTGCATTCGCCCGATTTAAGCCTTTTTACATGACCGTTGCGCGCCTTGACAATAAGTGAGTCAATAACCTGCTCAAGCGGTTCTACACACTTAGCCGCCTCAAAATCGTTATTAACAAAAGAATCAAGTGTGAGGTTAACTATTTCGCAAACAGCTTCTGAAAGACTCTTCATTTCTACAGCAGCCGAATCGGTAAAATCAATATTCTTTTCCTTTAATTCCTCTGCCGATTCAAGTATATTTACGCTGTGGTCGGTAATTCTTTCAAAATCACCGATTGCCTTGAGTATCTTTGAAATTTCTGCGCTCTCGCTATCGCTTATATGCTGACCGCTCAGCTTTACAAGATAGGTTCCAAGACTATCTTCATATCGGTCTGCCCTCTCCTCAAGACTTCTTATTTGCTCAGCAAGGTCTGCACTATAGGAATTAAGAGCGAGTATGCTGTTTTTAATAGCTAACGCTGAATCCTGCGCCATTTCACAGGCTATTGCGCTTGCGCGGTCAAGAGCGACGGAGGGGGTTACAAGCAAACGCTCATCTAACTGCTCAAACTTCTCTTTCTTATCATCATCAGGAATAATCCTAACCACAAGTCTTTCAAGAAGACCTGACATAGGAAGAAGTAATATTGTGCAAAGAATATTAAATACCGAGTGCGCAACCGCTATACTCATATGATTTGCAGCCATATTAAGAATGGCGGGCTTAAATACAGCTGAAATAATACTAAATATTACAAGGCATACAACTGTGCCGATAACATTAAAGGAAAGGTGCACTGCCGCCGCGCGCTTAGCGTTTTTGTTAGCACCTATAGAGGAAAGCATAGCGGTAACACAGGTGCCTATATTCTGTCCCATAATAATCGGAATTGCAGCGCCCATTGACACAGCGCCCGTTGAAGAAAGCGCCTGCAAAATACCGACAGATGCCGAGCTTGACTGAATAATACCCGTGAGAACTGCACCCACAAGAACACCTAAAATCGGGTTTTTAAAAAGTAAAAACATTTGCTGGAAGGCAGGAACATCAGCAAGGCCTGAAACGGCATCAGACATTGTATCCATACCAAACATAAGCACAGCAAAGCCTAAAAGTATTGTGCCTGTATCCTTTTTCTTACTGCTTTTGCCGAACATAGTCATTGCTATACCGATTAAAGCAAGAATAGGTGTAAAGGAGGTAGGCTTTAAAAGCTTAATGAAAATGTTATCGCCCGAAATGCCGCCAAGGCTTAAAATCCAAGCGGTAACCGTGGTGCCCACATTAGCACCCATAATAACATTGATTGCCTGACGGAGTGTCATTATACCCGAGTTTACAAAGCCCACCACCATAACGGTAGTAGCAGAAGAGCTTTGAATTACCGAGGTAACACCGAGACCTGTTAAAAAGCCTGCCGCCTTGTTATTTGTAAGACGACCGAGCAAACTGCGAAGACCGCTGCCCGCGCGGCGCTCAAGCGATTCGCCCATTACATTCATACCGAACAAAAACAGACAAAGTCCACCGATAAGTGTTAATGCATCAAAAATTGTCATTCTTTCACCTCATATTTTTAAACTAACTTCTTTATATGTATTTTTTCACATTTCAGGGTTGCAAATTCAAATTTGCAACCACTATGTGTAACTTTAGCATAAATTTGGTAAAGAAACAGCAAAGATTAGCTAAGGCTATTCACCGTCATAATCCATTCGGTAGCCGACTCCCAGCTCATTGATGATATAGTTTTTCTCACCAGGTATAGCACCGAATTTTTTACGGATATTTGCCATATTAACCTGAAGCTTTTTAGTGCTTCCCTCATCTGGATAACCCCAAATTGCCTTTATTATGGCAGAATAGGTCATAACCTTGCCGCAATGCTCGGATAGAAAGGCAACTATATTATACTCGGTTTGAGTGAGCTTTATTTCCTTGCCCTTAATAAAAATTCTGCGAGCACCGTAATCTATAACCAACTGCTTTAGAGTGAATTTTCCGTTTAATGCGTTGTCGCCGCTTTGACGGTTATTTCTAAGCGCGGCACGCACGCGAGCGAGCAGCTCTGCCGAGCCAAAGGGCTTTGTTATATAGTCGTTTGCGCCTATATCCAGCGCCGCAACCTTTTCACTTTCCTCACTGCGCGCCGAAAGAATTATTACAGGCACTGCTGAGCTTTCTCTTACAAAAGTAATCAACTGCGAGCCATCGGCATCGGGCAGACCTAAATCAAGTATTATAAGGTCGGGAATATATGAGGAATACATCGTTTTAGCAGTTGCAAAATCCTCCGCCACAATCACCTTATAGCCTTCATTCTCCAAAAGCGCGCCAACAAGCATTCTTATGTTTTCTTCATCCTCAACTACAAGTACCTTATATTTATTGTTCATTTTCAAGCTCCTCGGTTTCAAGAGTAAAACGGAAGATAGCGCCTCCCGATTTAATATTTTCTGCCGTTATATCGCCGCCGTGCGCCTTTATTATGGAAGAGCATACGGAAAGGCCAATACCAGCGTTGCGCTTCTTGCTGTCGGCAAGGCGACCGCGCTGCTCATAAAGCCCGTTAAATATCGTTTTTAACCGCTCAGGCTTTATTCCGCAGCCGTTATCACTTATTTCAAATATCGCCTGTCTGCCAAGGGTAAAAACACGCAGGCGAAGGCGTGTCATACCCAAAGCGTGCTGAACGGCATTTTCAAGCATATTCACTATAACCTGTTGGATAAGTATGGCATCTACAGGGATTATTACAATATCATCCGGTATATCTATTTCAACCTTTTGGTTAGGATAGCGCTTTTTAAATCCAACTATTACCGAATCGATAAGCTCCTCTAAAACTGTAGGTGTTTTTATAAGCTTAACGCTTCCGCTGTCAATTCGTGTTACGGAAAGTAGATTCTCAACTATTCTTACAAGCCATTGCGAATCCTGACAAATGCCCTCAAGCATTTTCTGCTGCTGCTCTTGAGTTAATGTATCCCTGTTTTCAAGCAGCGCCGAGCTTGAGCCATAGATGGTAGTAAGCGGTGTGCGAAGGTCGTGTGATACCGAGCGCAAAAGATTTGCGCGCATGCGCTCGTTTTCGCTCTCTGCTCTTATTATATCGTGCCTTCTTACTCTGGTTATGAGCGCACTTGTAAGCACTGAAATAGCAATCATAACAACGGCTGAAATTATATTCGCAGGAAGTGATAGGCTGAACTGAAAAAACGGAAAGGTAAAAGCATAATTCACCGCAACACAAGAAATAACTGCGGAAATTATGCCGTAAAAATAACCTTCAGTTAAGATTGAAATTACAAATACCGCAAACACAAATAGTGTTGTTATGAGCTCGCTTATATTGGCTTTGTGCATAACAAGACATAGTGCAAAGCTGATAGCCAGCATCATAGCGGTTATAATCGAATTTTTAATAATACCGTTAAGTTTTCTCATAAAAACACCTCGCTGTACCCCTATATATTAACATATACAAAGTTAAGATACAGTAAATTTTTTCAAAAAAACACACCGAACCGATTAAAAAATCGATTCGGTGTAATTTTTAAATCTCTTGCGTTTGGTCGCTAAGCTCAGCTTCATCCAAATTGATTTTGGCCGAAAGCCTTTTTTCAATAAATTGCTTGAATACGACATACAGTACAGAGCAAACGGGAACTGAGAAAAGCATACCTAAAATTCCAAAGAAGCCGCCGCCCACGGTAACAGCCACCAAAACCAGCATTCCAGGTATTCCTACCGACTTGCCCACAACACGCGGATAAATGAGATTTCCCTCTAACTGCTGAAGAACAATTATAAAAACAATAAACCAAAAAGCCTTCATAGGACTTTCAAGCAGTATTAAAAATGCGCCGACAGCCGTTCCAAAGAAAGCGCCGAAAACAGGAATTAATGCGGTAAATCCCACAAGAACAGATATAACCGCAGCATAAGGCATTCTGAAAATAAGCATACCTATAAAGCAAAGTACCCCTATTATAACCGCCTCGGTAAGCTGACCTGTTACAAACCTTGTGAAAACATCATTTGTGAGTGTTGCAAGCTCCAGAGTTTTCTGCGCTCTACGCTCACTAAAAATTGCATTTACAGTATTTCGCGCAAAGCGGCCAAGCTTTTCCTTTTGCGCCAACACATAAATAGAAAATGCAATGCCGAGCACTATATTAAAAATAACCGATACAATAGAAGCCGTTACATTAACGGTTGTGTTGAGCACATTGTTGCCATAGTTTTCCAAAAGCTCTTTGAAGAATACTCCGATTTTTTCGCTTTCGAGCGATACCGCAGGAAGCTCAAAATTATACTTACTGAGAAAATCAACAAGCCCGTTGTACCACGCTTCAACCGTCACAGCATACTGCGGTACGCGGTCAACAAAACCGACAATAGTGTTTTTAAGCTCAGGAATTATCATAAACACTATAGCGAATACAACGCCGAATACTAATAAGGAGCTAAGTGTCAAGCAAACGGGACGACGACACTTTTCCAAAAACTTCAATTTTGATTTACGCCAAATGAAGCTCCAAAGCCTTTCGGTGGGCCGCATCAAAAGATTTACAACATAGGCAATGCAAAGGCCAATTATAAATGGTGAAAAAACCGAAATAACCTTTGAAATCAGTCCAAATGCCTTTTGAGGGTCGGAAAAAAGCGAATAAACAATCGCTATAAACACAATTATTATAAAGGTATATTTTAAAAACCTTCTGTTAAACGGCAATACAAGCTGTAGCTTCTTTTCGTCTTGCTTTTTATCGTTCATTTTAATCCTTTTCATCTTCCTTTTCTTTTTCGAGTACTTCTACCTTAACCGAGGATACGCGGTGGGAATCAATTTCGGTAACGGTGATAAGTAGGTTTTCAAACTCAAAGCTATCGCCCTCATCGGGGATATTGCCAATCTGCTCGGCTACCCAACCGCCAACCGATACGCTATCCGATTCGGTTTCAATATCAAATTCCTCACAGAAATCATCTAAGTTCATATTACAGTCGATAACAAAGTTGTTTTCATCAAGCTCTTTAAACTCCTCAACAACCTCATCGTGCTCATCCCATATTTCACCAACAAGCTCCTCGAGTATATCCTCCATAGTAACTATACCCAAGGTGCCGCCGTATTCATCAACAACAACGGCTATATGAGATTTTTCCTTTTGCAGCTTTTTAAGCAGGTCATCTGCCATTTCAGACTGGTGCACAAACAAAACGGGTGATATTATATCCTTTATAGGCTCTGTTGTAACACCGTTGCCAACATAAAAGTCCTTTTGGTGGATTACACCTATAATATTATCAATGCTATCCTCATAAATCGGTATGCGCGAAAATCTTGTGCGGGTAAAGGTTTGGGCAATTTCCTTTTTAGCCGCATCAATGGGCAAAGCCTCAAGGTCAACGCGGTGGGTTAAAATATCCTCTGCCTTCAAATCGGAAAATTCAATAGCATTTCTAAGTAGGTCGCCCTCATCGGTATCAATGCCGCCCTCCTGCTCAGCCTCATCAACTATCATAAGAAGCTCCTCAGAGGACATTTTATCATCCTCTTCTATCTTGAATATTTTAGAAATAAGCTTCTTCCACATAGAAAAGATAAAGTTAAGCGGTAAAAGCAACCATATAAGCAAGCGAATAAGAGGTGCTGAGAACATTGCGAATTTTTCAGGGAAATCATTTGCTATACTTTTGGGGGTTATTTCGCCAAAAATAAGAACTGCCACAGTTACAACAAGCGTTGACAGCGCCGCGCCGTTTTCCGCTTTTATAACCTCAACAAAAAGCACCGTTCCCATAGAAGCCATAAGTATGTTCACAATATTATTGCCTATAAGTATTGTGGATATCAATCGGTCATAATTTTCAGCTAAGGATAACGCAAGCTGCGCTTTGCGGTTACCCTTTTCTGCAAAAGTTCTAAGTCTTGTTTTGTTAAGGGAAGAAAATGCGGTTTCGGTGGCGGAAAAATATGCCGACATTATAAGGCACACCACCATAACTATGATATATGTCAATATATCGCTTTCCATGATTTTTCAAAAAACTCCTTGTTTTATAATTTTTTTAATTTTTAGACGCAAAAAGGCATACCCGTATTCTCAACAGAATGCAGGTATGCCACTATATATACAAGCTAAATTATTGCAACAGTTCCCGTCGCCTGTGTCACTGTCCATAAAGGCAGTAATCCTCCTCAAAAATCAGAATTTACTAAATTATAACAAATAAGAGCATAATAGTCAAGTAGATTATTGACAAACTGGGCAATTGGTGATATAATTTCACCATAGTTTAAAAAGCGATGATGAAGAAAAGTAGCCTTATAAACGGTGTTAAGTGAGTGGCAGATAGTGCAAATGCCGCCATACGCATAGGGTGAAGAACACTTCGTAGTTGCAATCTGAAAGGCTGAAAGCTTAGTAGGTGCGTCGTGTCCGGCGCGTTAAAGCCGGTAAAGGTTTTTTAAGACCTTGAGTGACCGAACTTTCGGTAAATTAGGTGGCACCGCGGATATGCGTCTATTCGTCCTAAGTATAAGGGACTAATAGGCGCTTTTTATTTTGCATAAATTGTTTTGGAGTGATATTAATGAAGCACATCGACATTATTGACATTATGAATTCAGCCGAGCTTATTGGTACAGATGTTACCGTTTGCGGCTGGGTGCGTACCTCACGCGATTCTAAGAACATGGCTTTTTTAGAGCTTAACGACGGCACAACACTAAAGCATCTGCAGATAGTTATAGATAAATCCGTTTTAAGCGAGATTTCAGAGTTTATGAAGCTTGGCACCTCACTTAAGGTTGTGGGCACTGTGGTAAAATCGGTAGTAGCGGCTGATTCGGTTGAAATCAATGCTAAAGAGATTTCGGTTTTAGGAGAATGCCCACCCGAATACCCCTTGCAGAAAAAGCGCCACACACTCGAATATTTAAGAACAATACCCGCGCTTCGCGTGCGCACCAACACCTTTAACGCTGTGCTTCGCGTGCGCTCGGTGGTATCTGCTTGCATTCACGAATTTTTCCAAGACAGACATTACACCTATATACACACCCCGCTGATAACCGCCAGCGACTGCGAGGGCGCAGGTGAAATGTTTAAGGTTACCACTATCGGTTATAGTAACGAATATAAATCTGAGGAAGAATACGATGCCGCCGATTTCTTTGGCAGACGCGCCGCTCTTTCGGTTTCTGGCCAGCTTGAGGGCGAGGTTGCGGCTATGGCGCTTGGTAAGATTTACACCTTTGGCCCATCCTTCCGCGCCGAAAAGAGCAACACCCCACGCCATGTTGCAGAGTTCTGGCATGTGGAGCCTGAGGTAGCTTTTGCAGAGCTTCCCGATATAATTGAAATCGCTGAGGACCTTATTAAGCACATTATAAACACTGTGCTTAATAAATGCCCTGAGGAGCTTAAGTTCTTTAACGCGCATTTCGAAAAGGGACTTATCGAAAAGCTCCAGAATGTTGTTAGCCGTGACTTTGCGGTTATGACCTATACCGAGGCTATTGAAGTTTTAAAGCAAAGCGGTAAGGAGTTCCAGTACCCCGTGGAATGGGGCTGTGACCTTATGACCGAGCACGAGCGTTATATCGCTGAAGAGGTATGTAAGCGCCCTGTATTCCTAACAGACTATCCAAAAGAGATTAAATCATTCTATATGAAGCAGAATGCTGACGGCAAGACCGTTGCCGCTACCGATTTGCTTGTTCCCACAGTTGGTGAAATCATCGGCTGCAGCGAGCGTGAGGCAGACCTTGATAAGCTTCTTGAGGCTATGAACACAAGAGGAATGAGACTTGAGGACTATGAGGATTATATCTCGCTTCGCCGTTTCGGCTCGGTTCCCCACAGCGGCTTTGGCTTGGGACTTGAAAGAATTATTATGTATGTTACAGGTGTTCAGAATATTCGTGATGTTATTCTTTACCCCAGAACAGTTGGCAATATTTCTTAATTAGGTGTGATTTTATGTATAAATCTAAACTTGATGTTTTACAAACACAAAGCATTATCCGCTCGCTAAGGCATAAGTTTGAGGAGCATCTTTGCGATGCGCTCAATTTAAGCCGCGTTTCAGCACCTCTGTTTGTTAAGCAAAACAGCGGTCTTAACGATAACCTAAGCGGCGTTGAACGCCCCGTTACATTTGATATACTGCAGTCGGGTGAAGTGGTTGAGGTTGTGCATTCGCTTGCAAAATGGAAGCGAATGGCGCTCGGTAAATACGGCTTTAAGCTGCACACAGGTCTTTACACCGATATGAATGCTATCCGCCGCGATGAAAGGTGCGATAATATTCATTCGCTCTATGTTGACCAGTGGGACTGGGAAAAGGTGATTTCGACTGAGGACAGAACTGTTGACTTTTTAAAGGACACTGTTCGCCGCATATACGCTGCTATTCTTGCAACTGCCGATTTTGTTGAGCGTAAATATGCTTGCCTTGAAAATTATCTGCCACGCAATATTAAATTTATAACAAGTGAGGAGCTTTTGCAAAAATATCCTCACCTTTCCTCAAAGGATAGAGAAAATGCGATTGCTAAAGAATACGGCGCGGTATTTTTAATGCAGATAGGCTCACGCCTTTCAAACGGCGAAAAGCACGATGGCAGGGCCCCCGATTATGACGATTGGGCGCTCAACGGCGACCTGCTTATTTACAACAAGGTTTTAGACTCAGCGCTTGAAATTTCCTCAATGGGAATTCGCGTGGATAAGCAAAGTCTTTTAAGCCAGCTTGAAAGCGAAAACGCGCTCGACCGCTTGGAGCTTCCATTCCACAAGGCGCTTATGAACGATGAATTGCCGCTTACTATAGGCGGCGGTATCGGTCAGTCGAGACTTTGTATGCTACTGCTTCAAAAGGCGCATATCGGTGAAGTTCACGCCTCCGTATGGCCCGATGAGGAGATAAAGAGATGCAAAGAAATGGGAATCGAACTTTTATAATGCTAAATTAATAAAACGATAAAGACTCTGCTTTAATTACAAAGCAGAGTCTTTTGATTTTAATTATTCTTTAATATATCTTCAGCGATTTTGGGGGCTAAGCGGGCGATGGCATCAAAGTCCATAGCATCTACATAGTATTTTTCAAGCTTATCGTGTACCGCCTTGGCTTTTTTGAGTGTTGCCGCGGCGCTAAGCAACAGCTCACGCGCGATGCGGCGGTTAAAAAGCATTCTGCCGCGATACTCGCGCATAATAGCCACATCAGCAAAGCGGCGAGCATGGATTCGGCGCTCACTGCCGCCAAAATTAATATATTCGTTTTCAGTGACAAACGCGAGGGATAGCTCAGGAATTAATATGTGGTCGATAAGCTGAGAGGGTAAAAACGGATTTCTGAGTGTTATTATCTCATAGCCCTTTTTAAGCGCCTCTTCCCTCACCTTTTCCATAATACAACTTGAAGCCGCGCCGAATTTATCCTCGATTATAATCTTGTTTTTATAAAAATCATTTACGGTGTTTTTATAGCCAACCACCCCTTTAGGTGTGATACCGCCTATAAACCGAACCCATTCGCGCGACTGCTTTTGCGAGCTTTGTGGGATAAGCTTTCGAGCAAGCCTTACGCCGAATGCGTAAGCCCTTGCTTGGTCTGTATATCTGCGGGCAAGCCTTAAATTATCATATAAAAGCTGACCTGCCGCGGCAAGATAGTTTTTTGTCGTTTTGTGGAGTGCTTTGTTTTCATCGGTAACGCATATTATTTCCTGCGCTTTCATAAAAAGCTTTTCTCGGTTCCAAAACTCACCGAGATTAAGTATTTCCTCGCAGGCGGCGGGGTATTTAGGCTCTACTATATGAGGTGCGGTGCCATCAAGAATTACGGTTTTTATATCCCAGATTACCACCCCATCAAGAGAATCGGGGTCGGATGAGCAAACACAAAGGTCCACTCTATATCCTTTTTCGGCAGCACGAGCCACCATATATTTCATAAACGAGGATTTTCCTGTTCCGGGTCCCCCTTTTATGATAATGGCGCGCCAGCCCTCGCGCGGCACAAAGCTATCACCAAAATGGGACACAAAGCCTTCACAGGAATTTGCGGCTAAAAAGTATTTCGGATACTGTTTTTCCATATATAAGCCTCCGATTTTAATTTATTTTTCATATTATACTATTCTAAAGACAGAGGCTTTGACACAGGCATAAATTTGTGGTATTATATTTTTGTGAGTTGGTTTCACGGTTGCGTATACTTTGTATATGAGGAAAGTCCGAGCCCCACAGGGCAGAATAGCAGCTAACGGCTGCCGAGGGTGACCTTAGGGAAAGTGCAACAGAGATATACCGCCGCTAAGGCTGTAAAGTCTTAGTTGGTAAGGGTGGAAAGGCGAGGTAAGAGCTCACCGGCTTTTTTGGAGACATTAAAGCCCTGTAAACCCTATTCGGAGCAACGCTGAGTGTGGCTATACATTTGCCCGATGTGCCACGAAAAGCGGCTGGAGCGCGCAGGCGACTGCGCGTCGAGATAGATAACCGTGCAAGACAGAACTCGGCTTACAGACCAACTCACGCTATTTCAAGGCAATCAGCCCAAAGGAGCAATATTATGAAAAAGATAAATGATAACAAGTTCCGTCCCTTTGAAATTGTACATGATTTTAAATTTATTCCTTGCAGTCTGCCGCAAGACACTAAGCTGCCTACACCAAAAGAGCGTATTTTGAAGCTTAAGGAGCTCGGCTACGGCGGATTGGCTTTGAATCCATCCTTTAGTGATTATTTATCCGAAGAAAGCATAAAAGAAGCCGCCCAGCTTATAAAGTTCGCAAATGAGCAGGGCCTTTCTGTGTGGATATATGACGAAAAATACTACCCCAGCGGAAGTGCGGGCGGCACCGTTGTGCATAAATACCCCGAACACCAGGCTAAATCATTGGCAGTTGAAACCACCGATGCTGCCGCAGGCGAGCTTGCTTGCATCAATAGCCCCCACGGATATAGTAACGCCCTTGCGGCATTTGTTTGCGAGCTTGATGAGTCGGGCGAGCCGAAATTTGACACACTCCGCGATATTTCTGATAGCCGCAGCTTTAACGGCGGCATTCTTTACAACAATAAAGCCGACAGCTGTGTGCGCATTTTCGCATTTTTCGGCAAGGCGGCGTTTGAATTCTGCACAACCTCTTACAACACAAGAGGTGTTCGCAGATATATTGACACTCTAAGCCGCGATGCCGTTACAGCGTTTTTAGATACCACCTATGGCGGCTATAAGAAATATTTAGATAATATTGATGAGCTTGTTGAGGGCGCTTTCACCGACGAAGCGCAGATTCCTGCCCTTTGCAGAGATACATATTGCGAGGATTTTTGCCAATTGGTATATTCAAGGCAGAATGATGTTTTCAAGGTGATTGATATTCCCGATTCAAAGGTTGCTTTCACGCCTTATATTCCTTGGAGTGATAAGATTGAGGCTAAGTTTGCTTCGCAGCACGGTTACGAGCTTATGAGCGCACTTCCCCGCCTGTTCTTTGATATGGGCGATGAAGGTCGCCG
Source organism: Acutalibacteraceae bacterium (assembly GCA_045544435.1). GTDB lineage: Bacteria > Bacillota > Clostridia > Oscillospirales > Acutalibacteraceae > UBA737. The sequence goes on from JAZPZA010000020.1 coordinate 32,791, forward strand.
CATCAGAGCAAACTTCTGGGAAACAGCATCGGATATGTTTTATCACAGCTACAGTGAAAACTATCGCGAGTATTGTGACGAGCATAAAATTCTTTACGGCGGTCATTTCTTGCATGAAGAAGATTTCTGGATGCATCCTTATACACACGGTGACCTTCTTAAACAGTTAGGTATAATGCATTACCCCGGCTGCGATTTGCTGTTCGCTTCACCTGAGCAGATACTAAATTACTCTACCGCTCCTAAATTTGCGGCTTCTGCAACGGCTCTTTATGACCGTGACGAATGTATGGCAGAGGTTTCTAACATTATGCGCGACATTCCTGTTATGTCCGCTGCTACCTATAAAACCGCAACCGCTCTTGAATGGGCGCTTGGTATTACAAGATTCTTCTCATATTACACCGAGTTCTGTATGAGTGAAGATGAGATGAAGGAGTCTTGCGAATTTTGTGCAAATATAGGCAAGGCGCTTGATGACACAAAACCCGTTAGAAACTGTTATGTATATATTCCAAACAACACCTTCAGAGCGCAGACTTATGCTACATGGAGTGTTGATAAGCGCAAGGATTTCTCCGATGATATAAAGGAAACCGAAGCCTTTATGAAGGGTGTGGCGCAGGAGATAATGCGCTCTGGAGCAGATTTTAATTTTATCAACGATGACATTCTTGAAAAAATAGCATCCGGTAATGCGCCCGAATGCTTTAACTCTGATGAAGCTGTGCTTATTCTGCCGCCTCACACCGCGCTTTGCGATGATTTTACAAAGAGCTTTAGCAAGGTGATTTCGGCAAGCGGTCTTGACGGACTGGGCGACTTGCTTCGCGAATGCGGTGTTAACAATATTGCTTCACCCGAAAGCCGCAACATTATTGCACTTCACAAGAGCAATAATGAAAGGGATGCTTATCTTATCGTAAACATCGACCAAAATGACATTGATAACATAACCGTTAACTACCAAGGCGATATTAGCGGTAAGTCAATAACCGTTTACAACCCGCACACCAACACCACTGCCAAGAGCGATACTCTTAGTGTAGGTATCCCCTCTATGGAGTGCCGCATTATCTTTATAGATTAAGTTTTTTAATCCCTATCAACGATTTTTCTTTTATCGGCACTTGGCAGACCTTGTGCGATTTTTGGGAAATCGTTATCGCTGTCGCATGTCGGTTGGATTTCATAGGTGCCATATTTGTTTATCATTTCCATTGAGTCGAGTGGTTGCCCCGAAACACAATTTGCCGCCACCTCAAAGGTGTCCTTAGCTTTTTTATAATTTCTCTTTTTCATTTTATCACCTTTAATATTTTCGGCACAAAAAACCGTTATATACCCTTTGACAGTTATTACTATTTATGATATACTTTTACATTATACTTAACCGTTTAAACGGAGGAACAAAAAATGCTGGATATAAAATTTATTTGTGAAAATCCTGATATTGTAAAGGAAAACATAAAGAAAAAATTTAAGGATTCTAAGCTTGCGCTCGTTGACGAAGCAATTGCGCTTTATAACGAGAAAAAGGACGCTAATCAGCGTGCAAACGATCTTCGCGCAAACCGCAATAAAATCAGCAAACAAATTGGTATGCTTATGGCACAAGGCAAGCGCGAAGAGGCTGAGGAAACCAAGAAGCTCGTTACTCAGCAGGCTGAGGAACTAAAAGCGCTTGAAGCACGCGAGGTTGAGCTTGAGGCTCAGCTTAAAGAAGTGCAAATGAAGATACCAAATATCGTTGACGATAGCGTGCCCGTTGGTCGCGACGATAGCGAGAATGTTGAAGTTTGCCAGTATGGCGAGCAGACCAAGGTTGACTTTGAAGTTCCCTACCACACCGATATTATGGCGCTTTTTAATGGTATTGATAAGGAAGCCGCAGGCCGCGTTGCAGGCGAAGGCTTTTATTACCTTATGGGCGATATTGCGCGTCTTCACTCTGCAGTTACTGCCTATGCGCGTGATTTTATGATAGATAAGGGCTTTACCTATTGCATTCCACCCTTTATGATAAGAAGCCGCGTTGTATCAGGCGTTATGAGCTTTGAAGAAATGGACGCTATGATGTATAAAATTGAGGGTGAGGACCTTTATCTTATAGGTACCTCCGAGCACTCGATGATAGGTAAGTTCATTGATACAATTACTCCCGAAGCCGAGCTGCCGATGACTCTTACAAGCTATTCCCCCTGCTTCAGAAAGGAAAAGGGCGCTCACGGAATTGAGGAGCGCGGTATTTACAGAATACATCAGTTCGAAAAACAGGAAATGATAGTTATCTGCAAGCCCGAGGAGAGCATGGAATGGTTTAATAAAATGTGGAGCTACTCAGTTGAGCTTTTCCGCAGTATGGATATTCCTGTTCGCACACTTGAATGCTGCACGGGCGACCTTGCCGACTTAAAGGTTAAATCCTATGATGTTGAGGCGTGGTCTCCTAAGCAGGGCAAATATTTTGAGGTGTGCTCCTGCTCGAACCTTGGTGACGCGCAGGCAAGAAGACTTGGCATTCGCATAAAGGCTGAGGACGGCAAAAAATATCTTGCACACACACTCAACAACACTGTTGTGGCACCTCCCAGAATGCTTATCGCATTTCTTGAAAACAATCTTTGCTTTGACGGTGAATATTACAGCATAAAGATTCCCGAGGCTCTAAGGCCTTATATGGGTGGCAAGACCGAAATCAAGGCAAGCAAAAAATATAACGGTTAGGCTGTGACTTTATGGAAGAAAATTTCAATCAAGAGCTTGAGCTTATAACTCCGCAAAACGCAAATAAAAAAAGCATCACATGGCTTATTGTTTTTGCGCTTTCCGCTATATTATGCACTGTGGCAATAATAGTGCTTATAACTCATTTGGTTCCCGTGAAAGAAGATTTTGGTGATTTTAAAAATCCGATTTCCTCCACAGTTACCACCGAAGCACCCGTAAACCCCATAAACTTTGATGCGCTTCAGGTGGAAAATCCTGAGGTTTGCGCATGGATTCAGGTGGACGGCACCATTATTGACTACCCTGTTTTGCGAAGCGGAATCACCACGGATGAGGATTTCTACCTCGACCATGATATGAACGGCGCACAAAAGAGAACTGGAGCTATTTATATTCAGCAGTTGAACGATAAGGATTTTTCAGACCCCAACACCGTAATTTACGGACATAATATGCTCAACGGCACTATGTTTGGAACATTGAAGCGCTTCCGCGGTGCAGACTTCTTTGAGCAGAATCGCTATATTTATGTTTATACCCCCGGTCACATTCTCAAATATGAAATCGCTTCGGCGTTTGTTTATGATGACCGCCATCTTCTGAATTCGTTCCAATTTGAAAACACCGTTGATTATCAAGCTTTTATCGACCAATGCCTTAATCCAACATCGGTTGCGAAGCGTGTGAGAGAGGGAGTTTCGATTGAAACAACCGACAAGATAATCACCCTTTCAACCTGCACATCTGTTGACACCGAGCGTTATCTCGTTGTGGGTAAGCTAATAGAAGACACTGTTACAAAGTAAAATCCCAAAAAACAAAAAAGGAATGATGGCTAAGCCATCATTCCTTTTTTTCTTTGATTTCATTAATATCATAGGGTGTGGTCTGGTAAACAAAATAGTTAAGCCAGTTTGAATACAAAAGATTTGCGTGCGAGCGCCAAGTGACCTGTGGGGGCAGCTCCGGATTATCATCAGGGAAATAATTTTCAGGCACCTTTATGGGAAGTCCTGCATTCAGGTCACGAAGGTACTCATTTTTTAAAGTATCTGCATCGTATTCGCTATGCCCTGTGATAAATATCTGCTTTCCGCCCTCTGTAGCTATGGCATAAATTCCGCACTTTTCCGAAGAAGCTAAAATTTTAAGCTCTTTAACTGCCTCAACATCCTCTGTTTTAACGGTTGTGTGGCGCGACTGCGGCACCATAAACACATCATCGAAACCGCGGAAGAGTATCGATTTTTTATAATCTGCCTTGTGTGGGAATATACCGAAAAGCTTTTCCTTGAGCGGCTGCTTATTTATACCATAGTGATAATAAAGTCCTGCCTGAGCGCCCCAGCAGATATGGAATGTGCTGTGAACATGGGTTTTGGTCCACTCCATTATCTCGCACAGCTCATCCCAATATTCAACCTCCTCAAAGGGCATCATCTCAACGGGCGCGCCCGTGATAATCATACCGTCAAAGGTTTTATCCTTAATATCATCAAAGGTCTTATAGAAGGTAAAAAGATGCTCTGCTGAGGTGTTTTTAGACTGATGACTCTTGGTGTGAATAAACTCGAAATCCACCTGCAAGGGTGAGTTGCCGAGAAGTCGGGATAACTGGGTTTCGGTTTCTATTTTTTTAGGCATTAAATTGAGCAATAAAATCTTGAGCGGACGGATATCCTGTGTAATGGCACGGGTTTCGGTCATCACAAAAATGTTTTCATCCGCGAGAGTTTTCACTGCGGGAAGGTCGTTAGGTATTTTTATAGGCATATTAGGCCTCCCTTTTTAAAATAATCAGATATTATCAAGTGCTTGCTTAATATCTGCGATAAGGTCATCGGCATTCTCGATTCCGCAAGAGAAGCGGATAAGGTCGGGTGAAATTCCTGCCGCCGCCAATTCTTCATCATTCATCTGGCGGTGTGTTGCGTTTGCAGGATGCAAACAACAGCTTCGCGCATCTGCAACATGTGTTTCAATTGCGGCAAGCTTTAAATTTTTCATAAAGCTTTCAGCAGCCTTTCTACCGCCCTTAACGCCGAAGCTTACAACTCCGCAGCCGCCGTTTGGCAAATATTTTTGAGCAAGGTCATAATATTTATCGCCCTCAAGGTTAGGATAGGTTACCCAAGCGATGCGGTCGTCGGCTTTAAGGAATTTTGCAACTGCCAGACCGTTTTCGCAGTGCTTTTTCATTCTAAGGTGCAGGCTTTCAAGACCTAAATTTAAAAGAAATGCATTCTGCGGCGACTGAATTGAGCCGAAATCTCTCATCAACTGAGCTGTAGCCTTGGTTATATATGCGCCCGCAAGGCCAAAACGCTCGGTATAGGTAACGCCGTGATAGCTTTCATCAGGTGTGCATAGTCCTGGGAATTTATCGGGATATTTTGTCCAGTCAAATTTACCGCTATCAACTATGCAGCCGCCAACGCCTGCGCCATGACCGTCCATATACTTGGTTGTGGAATGTGTAACTATATCTGCTCCCCACTCAAACGGACGGCAGTTTACAGGGGTGGCAAAGGTGTTATCAATTATAAGCGGAACACCGTGCGCGTGAGCTGCATTTGCGAAGCGCTCAATATCAAGCACACTAAGCGCAGGGTTTGCGATGGTCTCGCCGAAAACTGCCTTGGTGTTTTCGCGGAAAGCCGCCTCTAATTCCTCATCTGAGCAGTCGGGAGAAACAAATGTAAAGTCGATGCCCATACGCTTCATCGTAACGGCGAAAAGATTATATGTGCCGCCATATATAGCAGAGGAGCATACTATATGGTCACCGCAGGAAGCGATGTTAAAAACGGAATAAAAGGATGCCGCCTGACCTGAAGAGGTAAGCATTGCGGCGGTACCGCCCTCCATTTCACAAATCTTTGCAGCCACACTATCGTTGGTGGGATTCTGAAGTCGGGTATAGAAATATCCCGAAGCCTCTAAATCAAAAAGCTTACCCATATCCTCGCTTGTAGCATACTTAAAGGTAGTGCTCTGCACTATCGGTATCTGACGCGGCTCACCGTTTCCTGGGGTATAACCGCCCTGAACACATTTAGTTTCTATGTTAAAATCACTCATATTAAAACCTCCCATTTTAGAGTTTGTTATTTTTTGTTTAAATATTCATCTATTGCGTCTGCAGCGGTTTTACCAGCGCCCATCGCAAGAATAACCGTTGCGGCGCCTGTTACGGCATCACCGCCTGCATAAACGCCCTGTTTTGTGGTCTTCATATTCTCATCCACAACAAGGCAGCCCCATCGGTTGGCTTCAATGCCATGAGTGGTGCTTCGAATTAGCGGATTTGGCGAGGTGCCAAGCGCCATAATAACTGCATCCACATTGATTATAAACTCAGAGCCCTCTATAGCAACAGGTCTTCTCCTGCCCGATGCATCGGGCTCGCCAAGCTGCATTCTCACGCACTCAACGCCTGTTACACGGCTGTTTTCATCGGTAACAATGCGAACAGGGTTGCAAAGGAGTTTAAACTCGATTTCTTCCTCTTTAGCGTGATGAATCTCCTCGCGGCGGGCGGGCATTTCCTCCTCGCCACGGCGGTAGATTATATAAACATGCTCAGCGCCCAATCTTTTTGCGCTGCGAGCCGCGTCCATAGCAACATTGCCGCCGCCTACAACCGCCACCGATTTTGAGTGCTTAATCGGTGTATCATATTCGGGCAAATATGCCTTCATAAGGTTTATTCGAGTTAAGAACTCGTTAGCAGAATAAACGCCAACGGCTCCCTCGCCCTCAATTCCCATAAACATAGGAAGACCAGCGCCTGATCCTATGAACACAGCCTCAAAGCCCATTTCCATTATCTCGTCTACCGAGAGCACCTTGCCGATTACCATATCGGTCATAATTTTTACACCCAAAGCCTCTAAGCCTTTTATCTCGCTCTTAACGATTTCCTTGGGCAGACGGAATTCAGGTATACCATAGATAAGAACACCGCCTGGTGTGTGGAAGGCTTCAAATATGGTCACATCATAACCTTTTTTAGCAAGGTCGCCAGCGCAGGTAAGACCCGAAGGACCCGCGCCTATAACGGCAACCTTTTTGCCGTTTTTAGTAATCTCTGGCACTGTCGGCTCACAATTTTCTCTGTAATAATCGGCGGCAAAGCGCTCAAGGCGACCTATTCCTACGCTCTCACCCTTGATGCCACGAACGCACTTTCCCTCGCACTGACTTTCCTGCGGGCAAACTCTGCCGCAAACCGCGGGCAGAGCGTTTGTTTCGTTTATAGTTTCATAAGCGCCCTTGAAATCGCCCTCGGCAATTTTTCCTATAAACTCGGGTATTTTAACATTAACGGGACAGCCTGCAACACACGGGCGTGTTTTGCAGTTAAGGCATCTTTTTGCCTCGGCAATTGCCATTTCGGGGGTATAACCTAATGCTACCTCATCGAAATTTTTGTTTCTTACAGTAGGACACTGAACAGGCATCTCTACCTTTTTGGGTGACATATCAGCCATTATTCTCTACCCCCATTCTGCAAGCGTGTGCTTCCTCTTCACGATAAAAGCTGTTGCGGCGCATAAGCTCATCAAAATCAACGAGATGACCGTCAAAATCGGGGCCGTCAACACAAGCGAACTTAACCTCGCCGCCAACGCTAACCCTGCAGCCACCGCACATACCCGTTCCGTCTATCATAACGGGGTTAAGGCTCACGATTGTTTTAATTCCCTTTTCCTTAGTGGCAAGGGACACAAACTTCATCATAGGTACGGGGCCTATTGCGATAACCAAGTCATAGGTATCGTTATCGGTAATGCGATTTAAAACATCGGTTACAAAGCCTTTTTCGCCATAAGAGCCATCATCGGTTGTGATATAAAGCTTATGGCTTACTTTTTTCATTTCCTCCTCAAGGATAACTATGTCCTTTGAACGAAAGCCTGCGATAATTGTGGTATCCACACCCATATTATAAAGCGCCTTTGCCTGCGGATATGCTATTGCGCAGCCAACGCCACCTCCTATGACTATCGCCTTTTTAGGGGAGCCGAAATGTGTGGGAACACCTAAAGGTCCCACAACATCCTGCACGCTATCCCCCGCATTTAAAGCGGTGAGACGCTTAGTGGAATAGCCTATTGCTTGCACCACTATTGTAACGGTGCCGGCCTCTCTATCAAAATCGGAAACGGTAAGCGGTATGCGCTCGCCCATTTCATCTATTCTTACTATAACAAACTGACCTGGCTCAACCTTGCGCGCGATAAACGGCGCTTCCAAGGTGATGCTGGTAACTGCATCATTCAATTTTTTCTTTTCCAATATTTTAAACATATTAATCACCTAAAACCAATTTCTTTAATTCCTCGGCTTTATCGGTTTTCTCCCAGGTAAAGTCGCTATCCTCTCTGCCCATATGACCGTAATTTGAGGTCTTGCGGTATATCGGGCGACGAAGCTCCAGCTTATCGATTATTGCAGCAGGGCGCAGGTCAAATACCTTTGTTACCGCATTTGCTATAATTTCATCATCCTTAACACCTGTGCCAAAGGTTTCCACCATAACAGATACGGGGCTTGCAACACCGATAGCATACGCAAGCTGTACCTCGCACTTGCGCGCGAGTCCCGCCGCTACAACATTTTTTGCAACATAGCGTGCAGCATATGCGGCGCTACGGTCAACCTTTGTGGGGTCCTTTCCTGAAAAGGCGCCGCCGCCGTGGCGAGCCATGCCGCCATAGGTATCAACGATTATCTTTCTGCCTGTAAGTCCCGTATCACCCTGAGGACCGCCGATAACAAAGCGACCTGTGGGGTTTATGTATATCTTAGTGTTTTCATCCATAAGATTTTCAGGGATAATCGGCTTTATAACCTTTTCGAGAATGTCTTTTCTTAAAACTTCAAGGTCTACACTTGCACTGTGCTGACTGGATACAACCACCGCATCAACTCTGGTCGGTACACCGTTATTATATTCAACCGTTACCTGAGTTTTGCCGTCGGGCTGTAAGTAACTTAGCTCGCCCGATTTTCTAACGCTTGTAAGCTTATAGGACATCTTGTGCGCCAAGGAAATGCTAAGTGGCATAAGCTCAGGTGTTTCATCGCAAGCGAAGCCAAACATCATACCCTGATCTCCCGCGCCATGGAGATTATACTTATCCTCATCGCCACCTTTAAATTCGAGCGAATTATCAACGCCCAAAGCAATATCGGGTGACTGCTTATCAAGGGCTGTTACTATTTCGCAGGTGTTGCCGTCGAAGCAGGAATCCCCGCCAGTATAACCAATATCCCTTAGCACACCGCGAATGATATCGGGTATATCCACCTGAGCAGTAGTGGTAATCTCACCCATAACATTAACTATACCCGTGGTGCAAAAGGTCTCGCAAGCAACGCGGGAATACTTGTCCGCTTTAAGCATTGCATCGAGTATCGCATCGGAAATCTGGTCACAAACCTTATCGGGATGCCCCTCTGTTACAGATTCGGATGTAAATAACATTTTAGACATTTTAAAAATCCCCCATAAAAATTAAAGCCCCTTACCAAAAGATAAGCGGCTTTTAAAAACCTCATCTTTCGGATTATCCGCAGGATTTAGCACCTTGAAAAAATCAGGTTGCCGGGTTTCATCGGGCCTGTACCCTCCGCCACTCTTGATAAGGACTGATATTTAATTCACTTGATTTATTTTAATACTTTGCTATGTATTTGTCAATATTTAATTTTTCCCTTTTTTACCGTTTTTAAGCAGTGGAGAGAGCCTTTTATAAACCGCAAAGCAAATGGCGGCGTCGATAATGCCCTTTGCAAGGTTAAAGGGTAGATTAAAGATAACGAGAGCTTTTATAAGATTATCTACAGCGGGAAGCAGTGCCGAGTACATACCAACTATCACCTTCATCGGCATACCGTAAAACACCTCATAAAAAGGATACACCACAAAATAATTTGTTGCAATGCTCACAACAGCCATTAAAGCAGCGCCCAAAACGGCGCCCAGTAAAGCGCCCTTTCTTGAACGGTTAAAGCGGTAAACCATGCCGCTTGTTCCCACAAAAACAGCACCAAGCAGAAAATTTGAAAGCTCCCCTACACCCGCGGTGGAGGTAATAAAAAGATGCAATAGATTTTTAATAAGACACACCACAACTCCCCACACAGGACCTAAGGCATAGGCGGTTATAAGTGCGGGTATTTCGGAAAAATCAAACTTTATAAATGACGGTATTATAAACGGCAGTGGAAACTCAAGCAGCATAAGCACAAAGCCCACCGCACCCATCACCGCAGTGACCGAAATTTTTCTTATGTTTTCTTTTTTCATAATTGCCTCCAAAATCAAAAAACGCCCTTGGTATCTCCAAGGGCGAAAACATTAAAAAATCAAATTTATCCTCTTTCATCCGGACTATACCGTCGGCTTTGGAATTTCACCAAATCAACCCTTTGGGGGCTCGCAGGCTTTACTGCCGGTGGGGAATTTCACCCCGCCCTGAAGATTATATTTTGTTAATACTATTATACATTTCTATATTATTCTTGTCAAGAACAGAAAGAACAATACTTGCAATATAATTATAATAGGCAGACCTATCATAAAGCGTTTATGAAGCGTTTTATGGTGGATAATACGCATTGCAATATACATACCCAATGCGCCGCCTATAAGGCTTACTGTAAAGAGAAGCTTTTCACTGATGCGCCAGGCATTAACCCGCGCTAGATGCTTATCTAAACAACATATAAAAAAGGCGATTATATTTATAAAAGCTAAGTATACCAATATGTATTCCAAAAATATCACCAACGATATTTTACAACAATTAAACTGCTTTTTCAATCTGTTTTTTTAATTTCCCGATTATTCGCTTTTCAAGGCGGGATATGTAGGACTGCGATATACCTAAGGTATCTGCTACCTGCTTTTGGGTGTACTCACAGTAGCCGTTCATACCAAAGCGCATCTCCATTATCTGCCTTTCCCTTGGTGGCAGGGATGCCACAAAACCCTTTAGCTGATGGCGCTCATCCTCCTGCTCTATCCCTCGACTCACCTCATCACCATCACTGCCGAGTATATCTGAAAGCAGCAGCTCGTTGCCATCCCAGTCGGTATTAAGAGGCTCATCAATAGATATTTCGTGCCGCTTTGAGGATACCTTTCTAAGATGCATTAGTATTTCGTTTTCTATACAACGCGAGGCATAGGTAGCAAGCTTTATATTTCTATCGGGGCAGAAGGTGTTCACTGCCTTAATAAGACCTATTGTACCGATAGATATTAAGTCCTCAATACCTGTGGGGGTGCTATCGAACTTGCGCGCGATATAAACAACAAGCCTTAGATTATGAACTATAAGTTCATTTTTTGCGCTCTCGCTTTGCTCGTTTAATAGCTGTTGCTCGCGCTCGGCTGTAAGCGGCGGGGGTAGTGTTTCGGGGCCGTTTATATAATAAATCGGCTCTATAAGATTAAGCCTTATAAGTATTTTTTGAAGAAGTTTCTTTACATTCATATAAACACCCCATATTTATCGGTTTTAAATTGACTCAGGATTAATTATCGCCTGAGCGCCTGAAAGCGGCGCGCGCGATATTGCAATTATCACATTTTTTAAAAAATGATTTCTGTTATTATATATTATCCGCGCGTGGTCTATGCGGTAGCCATCAAGAATTTCAGTGCCGCCCACTGTGGTGCAGGGTATGGCGCGGTAGCGGCAAGAAAGCTCATCTGTGCGCGCGTTAGTACCTAAAAGCCTATCGGCGGTATCTTTACTTACAATGATTATTTCTGCAATACCAAAGGTGTCCTTTAGGGAATTGCCTGTATCAATAATTCCTGAAAGATTAATACTTCTTTCATTTATAAATAGCATTACCTCGCACTGTGCGCTTTGAGGGAATTTTTTAGCAAGCAGCCGCCGCAAAAGCGAGGTTAAAAAATAGCCTGAAACTGAAAATATTATCAGAAAAATAGGGGATATATTGAAATACACCACCGAATTATTTATAACCATTCCGTAGGGCTTAAAAATAAACCAAAGTGCTATCATAGCCCCGCTATAAGCAAAGTTTACGCAAAAAAGAACGGCTGATGCACGAAAAAAGGCTACTAATGATTTAAAGCCGAATGTAACAACCGATAATATTGCGCACATTATAATATGGATTATTATTTCAAAAACAGGGTGCGACTGCGGTAAAAATATGTAAAGAGAAAAAGCGCCGCCTGCAACTGCCCCCAAGAGTAGCCGCCAAAGACGCGGCTTTAGTCGTAACATCGCCGCTGTCAAGCGCAGCAGAAAATAATCAACTATTAGGTTTATAAGGAAAAGTATATCAGCATAGACTGTCATCACCGTCACCGAATATAATTATACTGCACAAATGGTAAAAATAATGTCGCAAAAAAGAGGCGATAAAAAATTAGCAATTTTCAATTAGCAATCGGCAATTAATGAGTTTCGCAAGACGGAACGAAATTTAAATAACGGACGGTCAATGACCGCCCCTACGATGTGGTTATATATCTCCTGCGTAGGGGCGAGCACTGCTCGCCCGTTTTATTCCGTGACGCACAAGCAGCAGATCGAAATTATTCATTTTTGATTTTTGATAAAAAGAAAAAGCGGTGTGCATAATGCACACCGCTTTGGGGCTTGTTATTAAAGTCCTTCGGTTTCTTCGTCCTCTAATGTGGGAAGACTTGTAACGATTACATCGTCTAAATCTAAGTTATAAATATCGATTTCTGCTTTTTTAAACATTTCAATTTCTCCTCCTATTTAGTGATGTATCATTACTGCTCTACTGGGAAGCGTTTTAGAAGCATATCGTTATAGTAAACCAAAGCCTTGGCAACATTTGAAAGCTTTGTGTACTTCGCTATATTGTTTTCGGTTGTTGCCTCATCAAGCTTCGCTTGCGCCTTAATTGCATAGCCTTCAACGCTATAAGTGCCTACGAACATTTCGGTACCATCATATGTTATAGTAACTGTTATCGGTGTTCTCATTTGTCTTGAGCCGATATCAAGTGTGTAAGCGTGATACCTACCTGATTTTTCATCATACTGCATTTGAGTTGCATTTACGGTGGCAAGAGTTTCTTCACCATTTTTAAAGGTTACTTCCACTTTCTCATTCTGCTTATATTCACCATTGAAAGCGAATTGGAATTTAAGGGAAGCATTGGTGCGAAGAATTAAAGAGGTTGTGTGCACCTTGCAGTCTGCTAACTCGGCAATATTTTCTGGTTCCGTATTCGTTTGGGAAAGTGTAACAGCATTATAGGCATTCTTTAATTCTTCTGCAAGCTCTGCATTTGCCGTAGCAGTTTCACCTGCATAGGTTTGTGCAGCTGCGCCGTAATCAAGCAAGGAAGCAAAGAGCGCTTTATCGGCAGCGGTAGGAGTGCTTCCATCACTATAAACAGCTGTGCCATTAACTACTTCATAGCAGTAATCAGCAATGCTATAAGCCTTTGTGGGACCGCAACTAAAGGAGGTTCCATTATCTGCCAAAACTGTAAACAATAAGTCATCGCCTATATGCCTTGCTGGAGCTCCTGTGAAGGTGAATTTTATATATCCACCTTCCTCCTCACCTTCTATTACCGAAATATTCTCTCTGCTTTGAGCGCCTTCAACTTCGCTGTTTCCGCCGAATTGATGATACTTATAACCATCACTCGGGCAAACTATCAATTTGAAATTGTAACCATCGCGCTTATTGGTTAGAATGTTAATATCAAGTGTGTCTGTAGATTCGTTATAATAAGTATTAATACCACGAACGGCATATCTTGACTCCATAGTTCTAGTTGCATCATCAGGCCTTACCTGTTTAATTGGTGTAGAACAAAGTCTACATGTTGTATCATAAAATTCATAGTATTCTTCTTTATTTACAGCACCAATTGAACGACTATAAGTGTGAACATGGATATAATCTTCAAATGCAGACTCTGTAGAAGTTGTAACACTATCTGAGTTTGTAACATTAAAATAGGTTTTACTATTTTCACCCGACATATTAATATCGTCAATCTTTACAACATATCTATTCCAAGTACCCAAGCCGCTAACGCCAGTACCATTGTCCGGACCATCTATTTGCTCAAACTTAAGTCTCAAGGTGAGTGAGTTATAAAATCTACGAGTGTCATCCTGCACATTGTTGTCCTTCGCGCCATCGCCGACAGCAAGAACAGCATAAGGATCATCAGGGAACTCTTCGGTGGGGCCTGAAACCCCTATTTCAGGCACAAAAGCGACGCCGCCATCGGACATTTCAGCACTAACAAATTCAGCACCAACCAAAGCTATAGGATCAGCAGTGGATGCAGAGCACGAACCATTAGTAGCAACTGCTAAAACTTCACTTGAATCAACTATGAAATCAACTGCAGAAAATGGTTCATTTTGAGCTGCGGTAAAGGTTACCAGAGCATAAGCCTCAGTATCGCCCTGAAGCTCAACCGAGCATTTGATATCATATGTTGCTTCGACGGTTTCCGCACTTACGGTGCCCCCGAGGAACATTGATGTAATTATTGCCATCATAAGTATGGCTGCGACAGCTCTGCTTAAGAATTTCTTAGACATGTCGATTTTCTCCTAACCGGCAATAAGCCAAATAAATTATGTGCCCTAAGGGCATCGAAAAAATAGGTACGCAAACAAGACCGTACTTCTACGGCTACTGTAACATTATAGCACCGTCAATTGCAAATTGCAAGCAGAAAAATGATATTATTTAATAAAAATTATAAAAAATTTTAATCAATTTTGAAAATGTATACAAAAAGCGCATTGACAATTGTTTTTTATTATCGTATCATTCTAATAAAGGCGGTGTTTTTTTGAAGCTCAAGTATGATTTTGTGGTAAATAATGTTGCGGGTGACACGGTGGCTGTATCGGTTGGTGATACGGGCGGCCGCTTCAACGGCTATATAAAGCTTAATGAAACGGGCGCATTTATATTTGATATGCTAAAAAGTGATGTTACGCGCGATGAAATAATCGACGCTGTTTTAAAAAAATATAGTGATGCCACGCTATCTGACGCCGAAGAGACGGTTGATGAATTCATCGCAAAGCTTGAAAAGGCGGAGCTTTTAATATGAATGATGCGGTAAATCTTAATTCTGTGGAGGAAAAGCTTAAAACTCAACCACAGGTATCCTGCCTTACCTCGGGGGCGAGTATGAAACCTCTTTTTAAAACGCATCGGGATATTGCGGTGATAAACAGAGTGGTAAATCCGCTTAAGGTAAACGATGTTGTGCTTTATAGGTACAGAGAGGGCGACAAGCTTATACTTCACAGGATAATTAAAATTCTGCCTGACGGCACATATATAATAAGGGGCGACAGCACATATACAAATGAATATGTGAAACGCAATATGATAATTGGCGTGCTTGACAGCCTTTACCGCAGGGGTAAATATATAAACTGCCAAGCCTCAAAGGGTTATCGCGCTTACGTTATATATATAAGGCTAAGCTATCCTGTAAGATTTATATTGCGCAGGGTGCGCAGTATGCTTGGACGGATAAAAAGGAAATTAGTAATTAACAATTAGCAATTAGCAATTATTGCGAAAGACAAGGTACGGTTCCCTGTCTTTCGTGTTGCGTAATAGTTTTACTATCTTCCCACCGCAAGCGGTCCCCCCTCCTTTAGGCAAGGAGGGCCTTTTATATTCTTGCCGTAAGGCACACCGAAATTATTCATTTTTCATTATTCATCATTCATTATTCATTAATTTTTGGCGGACAGTCGAGGACGCCTGTCCCTACGGTACATATATAAAAACCACATTATAAGGAAAGCTTCCTTGCAATGTGGTTTTTAATTGCTAATTGCTAATTATTTTAAAAGGTCGGTATCGATTTTAAATCCGCCTTCGAGGCTTGTCTCTTGCGAATTATCATCGGGTAGTATATCGTCATCGAGAATGCTTTTGCGCTCGGATATCACCGACTTATAAATTGCGGCTGTTTCGGCAATATCATCCTTTTGCCATTGCTCGATAAGCATGTCGCCCTCGGGGTATTCGGTATCGGTGGGATGCTTTTTTATATAAAGCGAAGCGGCTGCAAAGTATATAAGGAACACGGCTACTGATATTACAGTAATTATCACACCCGCTGTGAGCCCCGGTGTTTTATAATCAAAGCGAATAGCGCTAACCCCTGCCTCAACAGGAACCGCCATAAATCCGACATTAACCTTTTCTATCTCCACCGCCTCGCCGTTTACTGTGGCGGACCAACCTTTATCATAGGGAATAGAGAAAAACACTAAGGATTTGCTATCGCGGGTAACGGTGGCGGTAAAGCCGCCGTTATCGGTGCTGAAATTATCTGCCGCAGTGGCGCGAAGAGCAGCGCAATCCTCAGCCATAGCATCATCCGATAAACTAAGCGTGGTACCAAGCGTGTCGGAATAATTGCCTGCGGAATTGAGTGTTTCAATATCTGTCATATAGCCGGCATATTTTTCTATCTGCTCATCTGAAAGCAATATAGCCTTAAGCATAAGGCGGGAACGGCTTTCCACATTATAGCTGCCGCAAAAGTCATGGCTCATATAATAATCGTATGAAAAACCGTAGGGTATATAATTCTTATTTTCATAAACATAATATCCGCCACTGGTTTTTACATATTCGTAATCGGGCATAAGTGTTTCGCCATCCTCGACAAAGCTATCACCGCCGTTACGATTAAGCAGATACCTCACCGAAAGCAGAGGTCTTATAGCGGGGATATCGGTGTCGGGGCGACTGGCAACAGAACGGTCAACACCTATATACTCATAAAAATCAACAATGGACGCAGGCACTACAGAATGAAACGCATTAATTGTGGGAAGCCCCAGATACATACCCGTGTTATCAACACCGTCATAAACATCAACACGGAAATCCTCACTTTCACCCTCGAGCACCACCTCGCCCTCGATAAGCTGGTCTATCATAACTTCCTTTATTTCATAAGAATGCGTTCTGCCAAGTGCCACAAACACATTAGCGTATATAACCGATATTACACATACATAGGCTATAGCGCTTTTATAAAATGCGGTTCTATCGTCTTTCAGTATTTTAAGCAGCATTTTTAAAATAAACAGCGAAATTATTGCTATTAGGCAGGTCACAAAGAAGCGCACCATATAGGTGCCGTCCTCACTTGGCGTGTAAAGACCAAAGACAAGCTCACCTTCACTGTTTTTCTGCGGGAAAAAGCCAATTACGGCGGTAAAGGCAAGTGTGATACCGCTAACCCAGCTAAAGCCTGAGGACCAGTCTACCGAGTTGTCCTCGGTGAGCATAACGGTGGCAAGACACATCATAAGAATGGGCATATAAAACCAACGCGCATAGTATGACGAATTGAAAGCATAAAAGGCGCTGTTTAAAATAGGCACCATTGCCATAAAGGCGCATATTGCGATAATTCGTTTAAGCCAACTACCCTTTTTATGAATAAACCAAGTGAAAACGCCCACCATACTAAACACAGGCAGCCAGCCCCCCAAGGAGGACCATTTCACATTGGCGTGTGGGAAAAAGACAGGGCGTGCAGGAAGGTCGGGCGGGAAAAAGAAGCACTGGATAACATTTAGGTATATCTGCTCCTTGCCATAGGTGATACCGTTCCAGCCGAGGAGTATATTAGAAACGCGGGAATTATCGGTTATAGCAGAAAGTGCGGGAACGAGCAGAGCCGCCGCCATCAAAAGGCCTATTACCGCTTCAAACGCAAGCACTGCAAAGCGGGAAATCTTAACCTTTATAGCGCCCGAAAGCAGACGGACAAAGAAGTAAATTATGCTGAATACCACCATACCGAAAAAGAAAAAGTAATTCGTAATCGCGCTAAGGGTAACACAAAGCGCGAACACGCCGCGGCGGTTTTCGGTTATGAGCAGCTCAAGGCTCAAAAGCAGAAGCGGAAAAACGATTATAGCCTCGTGAAAGTGGTTAAAGAAAATATTATAGATAGAAAAGCCCGAAAATGCATACAAAAGACCGCCAAGGCTTGCCGCCTGCGCAGTTTTAGTGAAACGGCGGATATACATATATGCTGTTAGCGCGGCGCAGCCGAATTTTAATATAAACAGCGGGCCCATAAGATAAGGCACAAAGGAATTAGGAAAAATAAGTGTTATCCAGAAAAACGGACTGCCAAGCAGATAAAATGCATAAGAGCCCACAAAATTAGAGCCAAGGTCGGTAGTAAAGCTCCAGTTAACATTACCTTCGCGGATTGCCTGATGGCACATCTGATAAAATGGGATTTGCTGAACATTGAAATCACCGAAAAAGGTGAAATATCCCTCACTTAAAATCATATAGGGCACAAAAAAGCAAGCGGCAACCGCCATAGCTATTAAAAATGTAAAAAGCCTCTTTTCCTTTTGGGGGCGAAGCGAGGTAAGCTTATTATATGAAAAGGTCATTCTATCCCCTACCTTAATAAAAATTATATATTGATATTATAACAAGTTTTGGTATAATATTCAATAAAGGAAGTGATAATTTTGGCAAGCCATTTTTATGCGATGCTATCCAGAATGAAAAATATATACCGTTGGGGTCTTATGCGAAACACAAGGCAGGAAAACTTAAGCGAGCACAGCCTTGAGGTCGCCTTTATAGCCCACGCGCTTGCAATAATCAAAAACAAGCGTTTTGGCGGCAAGGTTGATGCAAATGCAGTTGCGGTTGCCGCAATGTTTCACGATACAAGCGAGATAATAACAGGTGATATGCCAACACCTATTAAATACTATAACGCGAACATTAAAAGTGTTTATAAGGAAATAGAGGATATTGCCGAAGAAAAACTTATAAATATGCTGCCTACCGATATAAGAGAGGATTTCTCCCCTATTTATAATGTAGATGAACAGTCCGCACGCATCATAAAAGCGGCAGATAAAATTTCAGCGCTTATCAAATGCATCGAGGAAAGAAATTCGGGAAACCGCGAGTTTTCCTCTGCTGAAAAATCAACCCTTGAAGCAATAAAGGCATTAAATCTACCCGAAGCCGATGCTTTTCTTGAAGAATTTATTGAAAGCTTTACACTCACTCTTGATGAATTGCAATAAAAAAATTGACTGCTGAACTTCAGCAGTCAATTTTTTATTATCTTATGCCGTATTTCTCAATCACATAGTCCATATCCTTATCGCCTCTGCCTGAAAGGTTGATAAGAATTGAGCCGTGGTCCATAGTTTTTGCAAGCTTCATACCGTATGCTACAGCATGTGAGCTTTCAATTGCAGGGATTATACCCTCAAGGCGGGAAAGCTTATAGAAAGCATCTATAGTTTCTTCATCATCTATAACATCATATTTTACTCTGCCGATGCCCTGCAAAAATGCGTGCTCAGGACCTGAGGAGGGGTAATCAAGACCGCTTGCTACCGAGTAAACGGGCGCGGGCTCACCGTTTTCATCCTTAAGCATAATGCTGTTAAAGCCGTGCATTATACCCTCGGTGCCGTATTTAAGGCTTGCCGCGTGGTCGCCAAGCTTTGGTCCGCGACCAAGAGGCTCGATACCATATATATCGACGGGGTCATTAAGGAAGCCTGCAAAAAGTCCCGCAGCATTTGAGCCGCCGCCCACACAGGCAACAATAGATGTGGGGAGATGTCCTGTCATATCGATAAACTGCTCACGCGCTTCAATTCCAACAACGCTCTGGAAATCGCGCACCATCATTGGGAATGGGTGGGGACCTAATACCGAACCTATGCAGTAAATGGAATCCTTATATTCCTTGCTATACGCATCAAAAGCCGCGTCAACTGCCTCTTTAAGCGTGGCAAGACCGTGGGTAACCTCAACAACATTGGCGCCGAGTATCTTCATTCGCGCCACATTGGGAGCCTGCTTCTTTATATCAACAGAGCCCATATAAATATCGCATTCAAGACCGAAATATGCGGCGGCAGTAGCAAGCGCTACACCGTGTTGACCGGCCCCCGTTTCGGCGATAACCTTTTTCTTACCCATATATTTTGCCAAAAGCGCTTCGCCCATACAATGGTTAAGCTTATGCGCACCCGAATGATTAAGATCCTCACGCTTAGCATATAATTGCACCTTGCCGCCAAGAGCATCGGAAAGTCTTTCAAGATGGGTAACAGGGGTGGGTCTGCCCTGAAATTCCTTTCTTATTCTGCGAAGCTCTGCAATAAACTTTCTGGACTGACAAATTGAATAATACGCCTCTGTGATTTCAGCCATAGCCGCTTTAAGGTTATCCTCTATGTAGCAGCCGCCGTATTTACCAAAAAAGCCTTCCTTATCGGGATAATTATTAAAATAGGTATCAAAATCAACGCCATTGAATTTCATTTCTATTTCCTCCGTAAATTTATATTAAGTTGATTAATTCAAATTTCAGCAGGCTTGCGCCATCGTTTAGTTAGTATAATCATAAAAACAAAAAATCCTATCCCTGAAAATACAGGGACAAGACTTTAAAACTCAAATCCTGCGGTACCACCCTTGTTGATGAAATATCATCCGCCTCACACTTATACCAACATATAAGCCGCACTATAACGGGTGCACCCCGTCGACTGCTACTAAAGCTCACGCTCGTTCGGTCGCCCTCATAAGTCCATTCACCAAAACATTCGCTACGGCATTCCCACCATCAGCCGCTCTCTAAAAGCTTCAAATTAAGGTTACTATTCTTAATCATCGGTTTAACTGTTAGTAAAATATTAACATTCGAATTATTAAAAGTCAAGTGTTTTTTGTTAAACGGGGCACTTGAAAAAAACATTAAAATGTATTATATTATATAATTGGTATAATATTAATATTATTTACACTACCCTGTTGGAGGTTTTTATATGTCTGATTATTTAAAAATGAGTGAGGAGCAGCTTAGGGCCGAATACCGCGAGGCTAAGGCAGAATATGAGCAGCTGCGTTCACTACATCTCACACTCGATATGTCACGCGGCAAACCTGGTGGAGATAATATGGATTTAAGCGAAAAAATGTTTGACCTTGTTGGTAACGACACAGGCTTTAAGAATATTGACGGTATTGACTGCCGCAACTATGGCGGACTTGACGGTCTTTGTGAGCTTAAAAATCTTTTTGCAGAAATTTTAGGTCTTAAGCCCGACCAGATTATCGTTGGAGGAAATTCCTCACTTAATATGATGTTTGATACCATCGCTCAGGCTATGACACACGGTCTCGGAGGTGAGCCTTGGGGCAAGCAAGAGGGAATAAAGTTTTTGTGCCCCGCCCCGGGATATGACCGTCATTTTGCCATTACTGAATATTTTGGTTTCGAGCTTATACCTGTTGAGCTTCATAAGGACGGCCCCGATATGGATGCTGTTGAGGAGCTTATTAAGGACGAAAAGGTAAAGGGTATATGGTGTGTTCCTAAATACTCAAACCCCGAGGGTGTTACCTATAGTGATGAAGTGGTTCGCCGCTTTGCCGCGCTCAAGCCCGCGGCGCGCGACTTCAAAATTTTCTGGGATAATGCCTATGCAGTTCACGACCTTTATGATGAGGGTGACAGTCTGCTCAACATTTATGATGAATGTGTTAAAGCGGGAAATCCCGACCTTCCCATTATATTCGCATCCACATCAAAAATCACCTTCCCAGGCGCAGGTGTTGCAGTTATGGCGGGAAGTCCTAACAATGTGGCTATACTCAAGGGCAGAATGAAGTTTCAAACAATAGGCCCTGATAAGCTTAATCAGCTCAGACATGCAAGAATGTTTAAATCGGCAAAAGAATTATATCAGCATATGAAAAAACACGCCGAAATTATTCGTCCGAAATTCGAAAGTGTTCTCACAGAGCTCGAAAACCGCATTAAAGACACAGGTATCGCGCACTGGACCAACCCAAAGGGCGGCTATTTTATAAGCCTTTATGTGCTTGAGGGTTGCGCCAAGCGTGTTGAAGCGCTTTGCGCTAACGCGGGTCTTATTCTAACCCCTGCGGGTGCGGCGTATCCTTACGGTATTGACCCTAAGGATTCAAACCTTAGAATTGCTCCCACATATCCAAGTGCTGAGGAGATGAAAACCGCAGCGGTTATTCTTTGCGCAGCAGTAAAGGTTGCGGCACTCGAAAAGCTAATATCTGACAAAGCTTAATTTGTTTGACTTTGCTATACTGCTTTAGTATAATATATAATAATAAATTATTGGAGGATTTGGAAAATGAAGTCCAAAAGATCACGCAAGTCAACCTTCTTTGTGATTTTCGCTCTGATTTTAGCCCTAACCTATCTGGCTTTCTTTGGAATTGAAAATTACTACGGTGACACAAGACAGGTTTACATCAAAGGCGCTAATGACATTCGCTGGGGTATTGATATCAGCGGCGGTGTTGAGGCGGTATTCTCCCCCGATAAGGAGGGTATTGAAATCACAGATGAGGATATGGCTGCTGCAAAGTCGGTTATTGAAACTCGTCTTGTAAACAACAATATCACCGATTACGAGGTTTATACCGATAGCTTTAACCATCAGATAATAGTTCGCTTCCCTTGGGCGGCTGATGAGAGTGATTTTGACGCTCAGGCGGCAGTTCAGGAATTGGGTGAGACCGCAATGCTCACCTTCTGCGGCGGTGAGGATAAAAACAATGTTATCCTTAAAGGCTCTGAGGATATTAAGCAAGCTCAGGCAGGACTTGACGAAAATAATAACTACATAGTTTACCTTGAGCTTACCGATGCTGGCACTTCTAAATTTGCTACCGCGACTGCTCAGTATGTTGGACAGACCATTTCCATATGGATGGATGATAATATGATCTCAGCTCCAACAGTAAAGCAGACCATTACAGGCGGTGTTGCTACTATTGACGGTATGGCAAATGCTGAGGAGGCAACCGACCTTGCTAACAAGATTAACGCAGGCTCTCTCCCCTTCGCACTCACCGTTGATGAAAGCAAGCTGCAGATAATCTCTCCCTCGTTGGGCTCTGATGCTCTTGAGGTTATGCTTATCGCAGGCGCTGTGGCATTCGCTATAGTTTGCGTTATTATGATAGCTCGTTACAGAGTAAACGGCGTTGTGGCTGCTATCGCTCTATTAGGTCAGCTTGCGGGCTCTATCGCCTGCATTTCTGGCTTCTTCCCCTCGGCCTCCAGCTTCACACTCACCATCCCCGGTATTGCGGGTATTATTCTTTCTACCGGTGTGGGTGTTGACTGTAATGTTATCGCATCCGAGCGTATTCGTGATGAGTTTGCAAAGGGCAAGAGCATTGATGCGGCGATCCAGTCAGGCTTCAAAAACAGTCTTAGCGCTATTATAGACGGTAATGTTACCATCGTTATCGTATCGATAGTTCTTATGGGTGCTTTTGGTTCACCCGATAGCCTGCTTGCAAAGCTGTTCTCACCCATTATGTCGCTGTTTGGAACTTCGATAACAGGCTCCATTTATTCCTTTGGTTACACACTTCTTATCGGCGTTATATTCAACCTTATTATGGGCGTTCTTGCTTCCAAGTATATGCTTAAGAGTATTTCTCAGCTTAAATTTATGAGAAAGCCCGCTTTTTACGGAGGTAAGAAAAATGGCTAATAATAAAACAATAAATACTAAAAAGGCTTTCAAAATTTCAATTATTGCTTATGCATTAGTAATAATTGCAGGCATTATAGTAACTCTTATCGCAGGTCCTAAGCTTGATATCAACTTCTCAGGCGGTACAAAGATTTCCTATTCATATACAGGCGACCTTGCTGAAGATGATTTCAAATCAGCGGTTGACGGTGTTTTAGAGCAGGACTTTTCTGTTAGTGCTAACACCTCTCTTGCGGGTGATGTTAAAACCTATGTTATCACACTGGCTGGCAAGCAGTCGATTTCGGCTCAAATTCAGGAGGATATAACAACCACACTTCAGGAGAGCTTTAAAGAAAACGAAATCGAGCTTTATGACTCCACCTCTGTTAGCGCCACTGTTGCAGGCAGCTTCTTTATAAAGAGCCTTGTGGCAGTTGTTATAACCGCCGCGCTTGTTGTGATTTATGTGGGCATCCGTTTCAGAAAAATCGGTGGCGTTTCCGCAGCACTTACTGCGCTTGCAGCGCTTGTGCTTGACCTACTGGTAAGCTTCTTTGCTTGCGTTATCTTCCGCTTGCCGATAGATTCCAACTATATGGCGGTAGTTCTCACAATTCTTGGTTACTCGCTTAACGACACCATCGTTATCTACGACAGGGTTAGAGAAAACAAGCGTCTCTTCCCCGAAATCTCTGTTGGTGAGAATATGGATATGAGTATCGGCGGTGTAATCACTCGAAACATCGTAACCACAACAACCACCGTTTGTGCGGTTATGACGATAGTTGTTGTATCCGAGCTTTGCGGACTCACAACACTTCGCTCATTTGCAATACCAATGGCATTCGGTCTTTTATCGGGCTGTGTTTCATCACTGTTCGTTTCGGGCCCGCTGTGGGTTATGTATAAAGAAAGAAAAGCAAAATAAATTCACAATTCACAATGCACAATGCATAATTAACTAAAAACAAGCCTCTGCTTTAAATTTGAAGCAGAGGCTTGTTTTTTTAGATTCTTCGCTTACGCTCAGAATGACATATTTAAAGATTGAATTAATTTTTTGTCATTCTGAACAGCTGCGCTGTGAAGAATCTTAATTGTGAATTATGCATTGTGAATTGTGAATTACTTGAATATTGTCTGCACGCCGTCAACAATTTCGCCGACTGCCTTTACAACCTTAGCAGAGCCTTTAGAAACATTGTGCTTATCGGTCATCACCATTTTGCCCACCATAACTGCGGCGGCTCCTGCCACCATGCCTGCGCCTATCCCTTTTACAAAAGACATTGTTGATCCTTTTTGCATAATAAAACCTCCCTTTGGGATTATCATACCCTAAAGAGAGGCTTTTATTATTTGAAATTATTTTTTATACTCTGAAAACGCAGGATGCAGCTTATCCTTATCAGAAAGCTTGATTTCCATATCGGCAGGGATAGGCCACTCTATGCCTATATCAGGGTCATTCCACATAAGGCCGCCCTCATCATTGGGGTGATAGTAATCATCCACCTTATAGCAGAACTCTGCCTCGTCAGAGAGCACCACAAAGCCGTGTGCAAAGCCCTTTGGCACCAAGAACTGACGCTTATTTTCTGCCGAGAGGATAACGCCCTCCCACTTACCGAATGTGGGTGAGCCCTCACGCAGGTCAACACAAACATCGAAAACCTCACCGCGAACGCAACGCACAAGCTTGGTCTGCGGATAATTTATCTGAAAATGAAGTCCGCGGAGCACGCCCTTGGTGGACATAGACTGATTATCCTGAACGAAATCAATATCAATGCCGCCTGCCTTGAAATCCTCCTTCTGGTAGGTTTCCATAAAGTAGCCGCGGCTGTCGCCGAAGGCTGTTGGCTCAACGATTATTACGCCATCAATAGAAGTTTTAATAAAGTTAAACTTACCCATTAATTAAAGCTCCTTCTTTGCGCTGTACATATTCTCATAGTAGTTCTGATAAGCACCGCTGGTTACATTATCGAACCATTCCTTATTATCAAGGTACCACTTGAGTGTCTTCTTAATACCAACCTCGAAGCAGGTTTCGGGATACCAGCCGAGCTCGTCCTTAATCTTCTGTGGGTCGATGCCATAACGGCGGTCGTGGCCCTTGCGGTCGGTAACATGCTTAATCATATGTTCGCCAACGGTTTCATCAACATTTTCTTTAATATATTCGATGATAGACTTAACAATGAATATGTTAGGACGCTCGTTATGGCCGCCAACATTATAAACTTCGCCAAGTCTGCCGCCGCGGATAACCATATCAATAGCCTTGCAGTGGTCCTCAACATAAAGCCAGTCACGAATCTGCATGCCGTCACCATAAACAGGCAAATCCTTGTGCTGGAGTGTGTTGTTCATAATAAGCGGGATAAGCTTTTCCGGGAACTGGTAGGGGCCATAGTTATTAGAGCAGCGTGTTATGTTAACGGGGAATTTATAGGTATCGCCGAATGCCTTAACAAAGAAATCGGCAGCAGCCTTTGAGGAGGAATAAGGTGAGTGGGGGTCAAGCGGAGTGGTCTCCATAAAGTAGCCAGTTTCACCTAAAGAACCATAAACCTCATCAGTGGAAACCTGAAGGTATTTAACACCCTCTTTATATTGGTCGTCACCAACAGTCCAAGCAACCTTAGCGCACTGGAGCATATTAACGGTGCCCTCAACATTTGTCTTAACAAATATTTCAGGGTTAGTGATAGAGCGGTCAACATGGCTTTCAGCCGCAAAGTTTACAACATAATCGATTTCATTTTCTTCGAAAATCTTGGTGATAGCCTCGCGGTCACAGATATCTGCCTGAACAAAGCTATAACGAGGATTGTTTTCAACGCTCTTAAGATTTTCGAGGTTGCCGGCATAGGTGAGCTTATCAACATTTATAATTTTAACATCATCATACTTATTAAGCATATAGATGACAAAGTTTGAGCCGATAAAGCCTGCGCCGCCTGTTACTAAATAGGTTTTCATTTTTTAGTCCTCCAATTTAGAAATGTATTCTTTTAAAGCGATTTCCCAATCGCGCATTTGGTTACCTACTGTGCATTCAAGCGCCAAGTTGCGAAGTGAAGAATAAGCCGGGCGCTTGGTGGGGGTGGGGAATTCTTCGGAAGTGCAGGGCTTAACTGTGTCACCAAGTCCTGAATATTCCGCAATTTTAACCGCGAAATCATACCATGTGCATTCGCCCTCACCTGTGCAATGATAAATGCCATATTCCTGCGTAAGAGCAAGCTTTAGCAGATGATGCGCTAAATCATTTGCATTGGTGGGGTTGCCGCGTTGGTCGTTTACTACTGTAATTCCACCGCGCTCACGAATAACACGGCGAACGGTTTTAACAAAGTTTTTGCCAATGTATCCATAAAGCCAAGAGGTGCGAACAACAAAGGTTTTATCACAAAACTCAAGCGCATATTTTTCGCCCAACGCTTTTGATGCGCCGTATGCACTCTGCGGATTTACAAGGTCCCACTCAACATAAGGTCTTGTTCCATCTCCTGCGAAAACATAGTCGGTTGAAACATGAACAAACTTAGCATTGTTTTCTTTTGCCGCCTGAGCCAAGTTTCTAACACCCATCGCATTTACCTTGAAGGCGGTCTCATAATCACTCTCGCAGCCGTCAACATTAGTCATAGCAGCGCAGTTAATTATAACATCGGGGCGGCACTGTTTAACAAATGCCATTACTGCCTGATTATCAACAATATCAAGCTCGTCAATATCGGCAGGGATTATCTCGGCGCCGCAAAGTGCCTCGGGCATAGTGCCGATTTCACTTCTGCCTGATTTCAAAATCGACTGCAGCTCGTTACCAAGCTGACCGCGTGAGCCTGTAATCATAATTTTCATTTAATGCTACCCCTCCACTTAAACAAGAATTTAAAGCAAGAAATTATATGAATAAATAAATATTTTAAGCTTTTAGAGCTCTCCCTTTCCCAAGCGTGTGTAACGCTAATTTGAGGAAGTATCTGCACGCTGCCGTACTTCTTAGCCTCCAAGCATAAATCAGCATCCTCAAGGTACATAAAATACCGCTTATCAAAGCCGCCGATTTTTTTAAATATATCGCTTCTTATACAGAAAAAACAGCCTGAGCAGAAGTTTATATCGGTGGGGACTTCCAACTGCTTGTCCGCCCAGACATAATCACTTCTGATTTTATCCGAAAGTCTTCCCAAAAAAAGTCTTTTAAAGGTGGGCCGCTCTTTTGGAAGCTTTTGCTCAGTGCCATCGGTATTAAGAATCCTCGGCATTGCCATAACCACCTGAGGGTTAGCTTCAAAATAATCCACCATATCGGCAATAACATCTGAGCCTAATGTGATATCGGGATTTACCACAAAGTGATATTTACCCAATTCTTTTGATAACACCTTATTATGAGCCGCACCAAAGCCTTCGTTTTTAGTGTTTTTCAAAACCTCAAAGCCCATTTCACTGAGCTTTTTATCGGTGCCATCACAAGAGGCGTTATCTATAACATAAAGCTTTAAAGGGTATTTTTTTGTATGGTCGCGAATACTTTCACAGGTTTCGGGGGCGCGGGCAATATCGTTATATGTTACAACCGATGCTGTAACGCTAATCCCGTTGCTCATTGCATCCCCTCCTATGAAATATATAATACCATTTTTTTACAAAATAATCAATAATTAATTATTTTAGAAATCCGTTTACTATCTCTTCCTCTGCCTGCTTTTCGGTAAGGCCCAAGGTCATAAGCTTTATAAGCTGCTCGCCCGCAATTTTGCCGATAGCTGCCTCATGGATGAGCGACGCATCGATATGATTTGCATTGATTTCTGGTATAGCGCTTACCTTTGCATCTCCCATAATAATGGCATCGCATTCGGTGTGCCCTGTGCAAAGGTTATTGCCGTTTATATTAGATTTATAAATCTGTGTTGAGCTATCGCAGGCTACCGAACGAGAAACCACATTAGCGCTCGAATTTTCGCCGTTTAGGTCAACTGTGAAATCTGTGTCGGCATGCTGGGTGCCGTGAGTCATAAGCTTTTCGCGGATAATAAGGGTGCCGCCATCGGCGACCACCGCCTTGGTTACGCGGGCTGTGTTGTCAATACCCTTAATCTGGCTGGTTTCCATTTCCATATAACCGCCCTCGGCTATATTGATAACGGTTACGGGATTCATATTTCTGCCGCCTGTGCCGTCACCCGCGCCATAGTGGCGCTCAATATACTTAACACGCGCATTTTTACCCACAAAAAAGGTGTGGATACCGTCGTGACGAGACTCTTCATCTCCGCAGTTATGAATGCCGCAGCCGGCCATAATGGTAACATCGGCATCATCGCCGATTATAAAATCATTGTAAACTAAGTCGTTAAGTCCGCTCGCATCAATTATAACAGGGATGTGCACCGTCTCACCCTTGGTGTTCGGTCGGATAATTATATCTATACCAGGCTTGTCCTCTTTATTACGGATATCAACATTCTCGGTAACATGTCTTTCAGCCAAGGCACCGTTTGCACGGATATTATAGGCTCCCTCGGGAGTGCCATCCATATCAGCAATTATTTTAAGCAGTTGCTTTTCGGTATCGTTCATCACTGCGCCCCCTTCATTTTATCGGTAAGCACAGGGCAAACCGAGCTTGAAGCCTCAAGCAATTCGGGAAGTATATCACCCTTAGCACCGTATGCCGAAAGATTGCCCGCTGTTAGCACTGCCACCTTATCGGCAATATTAAGAATGCGCTCTTGGTGGGATATTATAATTATCGAGCCGCCCAATGTGCTGTGCATTTTTTCGAAAACATTTATAAGGTTGTTAAAGCTCCAAAGGTCGATGCCTGCCTCAGGCTCATCAAAGAGCGATACCTTTGTGCCACGCGCTAAAACGGTTGCTATCTCAATTCTTTTTAATTCGCCGCCCGAAAGGGATGCATTTACCTCACGGTTTATATAGTCGCGCGCGCAAAGTCCCACCTGAGAAAGATAATCGCAGGCTTCTGATATGCTTATTTCCTTGCCCGAAGCTAAGCGGATAAGGTCGTGCACGGTGATTCCTTTAAAGCGCACAGGTTGCTGAAAAGCAAAGCTGATACCCTTTTTTGCGCGCTCGGTAATAGAAAGCTCGGTTATATCCTCACCATCAAGCAGGATTTGACCTGAGGTTGGCTTTATTATTCCCGCAATAACCTTTGCAAGGGTTGACTTACCGCCGCCGTTAGGGCCTGTGATAGCGATAAAGCCATTATCTATGGTCATTGATATATTCTTTAAAATTTGCTTTTCACCGTTTTCGCTTTCAGCAGAAAAGCAAATGTTTTTAAGTTCTAACATCAAAGTCCTCCAAAATATTTTATACATTGTATAATTATATTCATTATACCTTTTTTACAGACAAAAAGCAACAATAAAAGCTTAAATATTATTATTTACTTAATATAAGTATTTATGGTATAATTTCCATATATTTTTTAAAAAGTGAGAATGGATATGACAATACTTGAAAAACTAACCGCTGAATTTAAACTAAAGCCTTGGCAGGTTGAAAACACAGTTAAATTGCTGGACGATGGCAACACCGTACCCTTTATTGCGCGTTACCGCAAGGAGGCAACGGGCAGCCTTGATGACCAGCTGCTTCGAGAGCTTACCGATAGGCTTAACTATCTTAAAAATTTGCAAGAAACCGCTGAAAAGATAAAGGCGGCAATTAAAGAGGCGGGTGCGCTCACCGATGAGCTCGCTGCCGCTATTGATGCCGCTGCTACGCTCACCGAGCTTGATGACCTATATAGGCCCTATAAAAAGAAGAAAAAGACCAGAGCCTCACTCGCCAAAGAAAAAGGGCTTCAACCGCTTGCCGAGCTTATTTATTCGCAAAGCCCCGATAGCGCTGAGCCAATAACCCTCGCGGCAGATTTTATTAACGAGGAGCTGGGCGTTGAAAGCGCAGAGGCTGCGCTACAAGGTGCTTTAGATATTATTGCCGAGCTTATAAGCGATGATGCCGATATAAGAAAAAGAATGCGCTTTGTTTGTATGGCGCATGGCGTTCTCGCAGTTAAAGCGGCTAAGGAAGAGTTGGATGTTTATGAAATGTACGCCGATTACCGCAAGCCGCTTTCCAAGATAGCAAACCACCGTGTGCTTGCTATAAACCGCGGCGAGAAAGAGGGCTTTTTAAAGGTTTCGGTGGAATTTGACAAGGCTAAGGCTATGTTTATCATTTCCCGCGACCATATTAAGGTGGGCTCAGCCTGCACGGCTGCTGTAACCACCGCGGCAGAGGATGCATTTTCCCGCCTTATATTCCCATCTGTTGAGCGTGAAATGCGCTCTATACTCACAGAAAAAGCAAGCTGTGATGCCATAAAGGTGTTCTCGCAAAATCTCAAACAGCTGCTTATGCAGCCGCCTGTTAAAAACACGGTTACAATAGGTCTTGACCCAGGTTACAGAACAGGCTGTAAGGTAGCGGTTGTTGACGGCACAGGCAAAGTGCTCGATACCGGTGTTATCTACCCCGCTCCCCCACACAGTAAAATAGATGAGGCAAAGGCTAAAATCAAGGCGCTGGTTAAAAAGCATAGCGTTCGCACCTTTGCAATAGGCAACGGCACCGCAAGCCACGAAACAGAGGTCTTTGCCGCCGAAGTTATAAAAGAGCTTGATGATGGTCTTTCCTATATGGTGGTAAGCGAAGCGGGCGCGAGTGTTTACTCGGCATCAAAGCTTGCAGCAGAGGAATTTCCCGATTATGATGTGTCGCTTCGAAGCGCAGTATCAATAGCGCGCCGTATGCAAGATCCACTCGCTGAGCTTGTTAAAATAGACCCTAAGGCTATTGGTGTTGGGCAGTATCAGCACGATATGCCCGCAGCGGCGCTTTCCTCCTCGCTTGACGGAGTTGTAGAAGACTGCGTAAACTCGGTGGGTGTTGACCTTAACACCGCATCGGTGCCACTTCTTGCACGCGTTTCGGGTATAAACCAAGCTGTTGCTAAAAACATAGTCACCTACCGCGAGGAAAACGGCGCATTTACAAGCCGCACCCAGCTTAAAAAGGTTTCAAAGCTCGGTCCCAAGGCATATGAGCAGTGCGCAGGCTTTTTGCGCATTATAGATGGCAAAAATGCGCTTGATGGCACCGCAGTTCACCCCGAAAGCTATGCGGCTGCCGAGAAGCTATTAAAGCTTTGCGGTTACACTGATAATGATGTTAAATCAGGTGATGTTAAGGGTATTTCCGAGCAGATAGATGCCCGCGGAGCCGAAGCACTTGCAAGCGAGCTTCAAATAGGTGTGCCCACACTCAAGGATATTGCATCTGAGCTTGAAAAGCCGGGCCGTGACCCGCGTGATGAACTGCCCGCGCCGATGCTTCGTCAGGATATTATGTCTATGGAGGACCTGAAAACGGGTATGGAGCTTACGGGCACCGTTAGAAATGTTATTGACTTTGGCGCATTTGTGGACATCGGCGTTCATCAGGATGGGCTTGTTCACATATCACATATCACAAACCGCTTTATCAAGCATCCAAGTGAGGTGCTTAAGGTAGGTGATATAGTTACTGTTTGGGTGCTGGGTGTGGATACCCAGAAAAATCGGATTTCCCTTACTATGAGAAAGGATAAGATACAAGGTGCAGAAAAATAATATAAAGGGTAGCGGTATACTTATACTTGCGGCACTACTGTGGGGACTTGCCTTTGTTGTTCAGAACGATGCTGCAGATAAAATTCCAACCTTCACTTTTAATTCAATGCGTTCGTTTATAGGCGCAGCGTTCCTGTTTACCTTTATGGGAATTAAGTCTATTAAAAATAAGGATTTCGCTATAATCCCCAAGGAATTAAACAAGAAAACACTGCTGATAGGAAGTCTTGCCTGCGGTGTGGCGCTTGCGGTTTCAACAAACTTTCAGCAGTTTGGCATAGCCGCCTATCCTGACGGCGTGCCCGTTGAGGCACGTTCGGGCTTTATAACGGCGCTTTATGTTGTTTTAGTGCCGTTACTTTCTATATTCGCAAGAAAAAAGGTGCCCGCCATAGTGTGGGGTGCAGTTTTGGTGGCAATAGCAGGCTTTTATATGCTCTGCCTTTTTGAGGGTGTTAGCGGCTTTTATATTGCTGACCTGCTTGTTTTGGGTTGCACCTTCACCTTTTCCTTACATATCATCGTTATTGATAAATACTGTAATATCATAGGCGGCGTGCGCCTTTCGGCGTTTCAGTTCGTTGTGAGCGCCATAATTTCGGGAATTCTCGCGCTTCTTTTCGATCTGGATGCTATAAATCTTTCAAGCATCATATCGGTAATACCCCAGATTCTTTATATGGGAATAGTATCAAGCGGTATCGCATACACATTGCAAATCGTGGGGCAACGCTATGCCGAGCCTGCAATAGCCTCGCTTTCTATGAGCCTTGAAAGCGTGTTTGCGGCGCTTGGCGGCTGGATTATCACAGGCAACGCTCTAAAGGGTAACGAAATTATAGGCTGCCTACTTGTGTTCGACGCGATAGTTTTAGCGCAGATACCCGAGTTCAAAAAAATTAAAAATTAGCAATTTAAAAGCCTCTGCTAAAACGCAGAGGCTTTTTTGTGTTATACATATTTAATTTTATCGGCGCTGTGAGGAATAAATTTTATACTTTTAAATTCCTCGCTTAAAAGGTGCGTTAATGGGGCAACTATCATATTTTCGCTTGCATAGTGCCCTGCATCAAACAGCGATATTTCGTTGTTTACAGCATCTATAAACACATTATGCTTAACATCAGCGGTGATAAGCGCGTCAAAGCCAGCATCCACCGCATCCTCTAAGAAATCGCCGCCCGAGCCTGAGCAAACAAGCACGCGGTTTACAGGTGTTTTGCCCGCAACGAAACGCACACCGCCGCCAAGGCTTTCTTTTATATGCAAAGCAAGCTCCTTGGCATCGGTTATGGGGCATTTCGCCTCGCGGATAACAAATCCATCGTGGGCGGTAAAGGATTTAATCTCAGTAAGCCCTATAGCCTCACACAGCCGTTCAGTAACACCGCCTACGGCGATATCGAGGTTTGTGTGCATACTTATAACAGAAATACCGCTTTTTATAAGCTCATAAACCACACTTCCCGCGGTAACGCTTTTTAGACCGTCAAAAATAACGGGGTGATGGGTAACGATAAGCTGTGCGCCCATTTTACGAGCAAGCTCAACAGCGGTGATATCACAGTCAAGCGCGACTAAGGCGGTATTCACTTCCCGCTCGCCGTCGCCCACAAGCAAGCCCACATTATCAAAATCGCAAGCAGTGGACACAGGAAAGCAGCTATCAAGGAAATTAAATATATCTATTACTTTCATTACTTTTTCTTCGCAAACGAGTCTTTTAAAGCAACCGTGCGGTTAAAGACTATGTTTTCCTTTGTGGAATCCTTATCAACGCAGAAATATCCTTGGCGCATAAACTGGAAGGTATCGCCCACCTGAGCATTGGCAAGCGAAGCGTCTATCTTGCAATTTTCCAGCACTGTGAGAGATTCGGGGTTAAGGTTATCCGCAAAGGAGGAAACACCCTCTTCATCACTTGGATTTTCAACATTGAAAAGTCGGTCATAAAGGCGAACTGTGGCGGTTGCGCAGTGGTCTGCGCTCACCCAGTGCAGTGTGCCCTTAACCTTTCTGCCATCAGGCGTCTCGCCACCGCGGCTTTCGGGGTCATAGGTGCAATGAACTGTGGTTATATTGCCCTGCTCATCAGTTTCGTGGGAAGCATACTTAATATAGTAAGCGCCCTTAAGACGCACCTCTTTAGTGGGGCAAAGGCGGAAATACTTACCTGGAGGGTCTAACATAAAGTCATCCTGCTCGATATATATTTCGCGTGAGAATGTAACTGTTTTCGTTCCCTTTTCAGGCTTGTTGGGGTTAACCTCAACAGCAATTTCCTCAGTCTGTCCCTCAGGATAATTATCGATAACTATTTTAAGCGGACGAAGCACCGCCATAGCGCGGTCGGCATTTTCATTTAGATAGTCGCGAACGCAAGACTCTAAAAGAGCGTAATCAATAACGCTATATGCCTTGGAAACGCCGATTTTATCAACGAATGCACGAACAGCCTCGGCAGGGTAGCCTCTGCGGCGCATACCGCAGATGGTTGCCATTCGAGGGTCATCCCAACCAGAAACCAAGCCATCATTTACAAGCTTTAAGCACTTGCGCTTGCTGGTGAGGGTGTAGTTTACATTCATTCTTGCAAACTCTATCTGACGGGGAGGCTGGTCGGTTATATCTGCAGCCTGTAACACCCAATTATAAAGCGGGCGGTGGTTTTCAAATTCGAGTGAGCAAAGGGAATGGGTAACACCCTCCTTAGCGTCACTAAGCGGATGCGCAAAGTCATACATAGGATAAACGCACCACTTATCCCCTGTTCTGTGGTGGTGAGCCTTTAAAATGCGGTAGATAATGGGGTCGCGCATATTGATGTTTGACGAAGCCATATCAATTTTTGCGCGAAGCACCATTGCGCCCTCGCTAAACTCACCCGCTGTCATACGGGCAAACATCTCACGAGATTCCTCTATGGGACGGTTGCGGTAGGGGCTTTCAACACCTGCCTCGGTAAGGGTGCCGCGCATTTCGCGAATCTGCTCAGGTGTAGACTCATCAACATAGGCGAGTCCCTTATCAATAAGGCGAAGCGCGCACTCATAGATAAAATCGAAATAATCGGAGGCATAGTAAACATTATCCCAATTAAAGCCGAGCCAACTTATATCCTCCTTAATAGCGTCCACATACTCCACATCCTCCTTGGTGGGGTTTGTGTCGTCAAGGCGGAGGTTGCATTTGCCGCCATACTTTTCGGCAGTGCCGAAATCTATACATATAGCCTTGGCATGGCCTATATGCAGATATCCGTTAGGCTCGGGCGGGAAACGGGTTTGCACCCTATTGTATACTCCCTCAGCCAAATCCTCATCAATAAAATCATAGATAAAGTTAGAGGGCTTCGCCTCTACAACTCCATCATTTAAAGCTTTGTTTTCTTCCATTATAAAACCTCAATCATTTTGTCTATGCGCCCTATGCACTCTTCTTTGCCCAAAACTGCCATAATGCTGCAAAGGTCGGGCGTATTGGTGCGACCTGTTATCGCAATTCTAAGCACGGTGCTAAGGTCACCCGCACTTCCCTTGAAGGCATCGGGATTTTGCTTATATTCCTTGGTTTCTGCCGCAAAGCCGAGAGCAGGACAAATTGATTTTATTTTATCAAACCAACCCTGCCTATCATCAGCCGCGTTATAAACCTTTTTATATTCTGCCAAAAACGCCTTTGCATCCTCAGCCTTTATATGCTCAGGAAGTGTGTGGCATGGTGTATAAAGAGATTCAAAGAAGTATGCAAAATACTCTTTAGCCTCATTCCAGCGTGCTAAATCCTTTCGAGGCTTTTTAGCGCCATCGCGGTCTATGGAAAGCATTCTCACTGAAAATTCAGGATTTGCAGTTAAAAGCTTATAGAACTCACCGTCAAACTCACGCGCCCAAGCGGTAAGCTTCTCATAAACCTCACGGCTATTCATCATAGCCACCTTTGTTTTGCTTACATCGTTTAGCTTATTCTCATCAAAAAGTGCGCCTGAAACGCTCATCTTTTTAAGGTTGAACTTGAACTTGCGGTAATCCTCGGTGGGGTTAGCTCTTCGCCAATCCTCAAAATCAGAGGCGGCAATGGTCATAAGATACTCAATAACGCTGGCAGACTCATATCCTTGCTCGGCAAAGAAATGGACTGCGGCCTCGGGGTCCTTGCGCTTTGAAATCTTGCGCTTGGCGCCGCCATCAAGCTTCATTATAGGTGAAACATGACCGTATTTAGGTATCTTGAAACCTAAAATTTTGAAAAGTTCGATATGCTTAGGTGTGGAGGAAATCCATTCGTCCCCTCGAAGCACATGTGTGGTGCGCATTAGATGGTCATCAATAGCGTGCGCAAAGTGGTAGGTGGGTATGCCATCTGATTTAAGAAGAACGAAATCCTCATCATTCTCAGGCATTTCAATTCTGCCCTTAATAGTATCATCAAACGCGATGCGATTTTGCTCACTGCCACTTGAACGCAGTCTTATAACAAAGGGCTTGCCCTCATCAATGAGCGCCTTCGCCTCATCATAGCTTATATCGCGGTGGCGCGCATACTCGCCGTGATAGCCTGTGCGAATCTTATTTTTCTCCTGCACTTGCCTTACAGCTTCTAAATCCTCAGCGGTGCAAAAGCACGGATACGCCAGTCCTTTTCTGATTAAATCCTTAACATAGGTCTGATAAATTTCGGCGCGGCGACTCTGCTGATATGGGCCATATTCACCACTCTCTTTTGCGCCGCTTATAAAGCCCTCATCAATGGTGATGCCAAAGCGGTTAAGACCATCGATTATATCCTCTATGCCGCCCGCAACCTCACGCTTTTTATCGGTATCCTCTATTCTTGTGTAGAATATACCGCCTGTTGATGTGGCTGTGATGCGGTTTACAAGTGAAGTGAAGAGCACGCCTAAATGCAGATAACCCGTGGGGCTTGGCGCAATTCGCGTAACTCGCGCACCCTCAGGTAAATTTCTGGCAGGATATAAATTTTCATAATATTCGGGAGTTTTATCAATGTGCGGCAGCAGAAGCTCCGCCATCATTTCATTGTGGTTCATCTATATTTCTCCTATTTGCTGAGAAGTTTATTAAGCTCTGTCATAAAGGTGTTTATATCCTTGAATTGACGGTAAACAGAGGCAAAACGAACATAGGCTACCTCATCGATATCCTTAAGCTTTTCCATAACAAGCTCGCCTATCTTATCACTTTGTACCTCACGGTCAAGAGAATTTTGTATTACAGCCTCAATATCGTTGATAGCGCGGTCGAGCGTTTCAAGCGATACAGGACGCTTTTCGCACGCGCGAAGCATACCAGTAAGCAGCTTCTGACGGTCGAAAGTCTCGCGGGAGCCATCCTTTTTAATTACAACTATGGGAAGATTTTCAATCATCTCATAGGTTGTGAAGCGCTTAGCGCATTTTAAGCACTCGCGGCGGCGGCGGATGCGCTCGCCCTCATCCGTTGGACGGGAATCAATAACCTTACTTTCTTCATAACCGCAATAAGGACATTTCATAACTAAAACCACCTATACATATAATTATTTCCAATTATACCACAGAAATATAGTAATTACAAGGGAAAGATATACTATATATGCCATTGCAAATAATTTATAAGTATGATATTATATATAAATAAAGAATGGGGGAGTATTTACCTTATGGGAATAATTTTAGCCTCAAAATCGCCCCGCAGAAAAGAATTGCTTTCTCTTATGGGATTAGATTTTAAAATAATTACTGAGGATATTGACGAAACTATTAACAGCAAGCTTCCTATAGAGGATGAGGTGGCAAGACTAAGCCGCCAAAAGGCAGAGGCTGTTCGTGTTAGTGAAGATGATACTGTGATTTCGGCAGATACTGTGGTGGTTTTCGGTGACAGCGTGATGGGAAAACCAAAAAACGCTGAGGATGCCCGCAGAATGCTTAAAAGCCTTTCGGGTAACACGCATAAAGTACTCACGGGTGTTACGGTTAAAAAGGCGCAAAGCGCAATCACAAAGGTAGTTACCACTTATGTCGCATTTCGCGAGCTTGACAATGAGGAAATAGAAGCATATATAAAATCGGGCGAGCCGATGGACAAAGCGGGCGCTTACGGCATTCAGGGCGCCGCCGCAGTTTTTGTTTCTCGAATAGAGGGTGACTATTTTAACATAGTAGGTCTTCCTGTTTGCACGCTTTATGAAATGCTAAAGCAGTTTTGAGTATTTTTTGGAGGGATAAAATGTCCGCAACTATTACTAAGCTTTCAAACGGTGCTGAGGGTGTTTTTATAAAAAATTCCCGCTTTAACACCACGCTGATTTCATTCAATTTTTATATGCCGCTCGCTCGCGAAACGGCGGCAGAATATGCACTGCTGCCCTTCGTGCTTACAAACTGCAGTAAAAAATATCCTGATTTTTCCCGCCTTAATTTCAAGCTTTCAAAGCTTTACGGGGCAGACCTTACTGCAAGCGCGGAAAAGGTTGGAGATTATCAGCTGCTTAAAATTTGCATATCGGTTATTGAGGACCGCTTCACATTAGATAACGAATCACTTTGTGACCAGGCGATAGAGCTGCTAACAAGCCTTGTTTTCGAGCCAAAAACAGAAAACGGCTCTTTTTTCACAGAGGATTTAGAGCGTGAAAAGCGCAAGGCAATAGAGCATATACGCGGCGAAATTGCCGAAAAGAGACTTTATGCTAAAAAAAGAATGCTTGAGGAAATGTATAAAGACGATGCCTATGGCACGCCTAAGTGCGGCACCGAGGAGGATATAAACAAAATAACAGGCGAAAGCCTTTTTAAGGCTTGGGCTAATGTTTTATCCCACGCCAAAATTCGCGTGAATGTTATATCCCGCAATATGCCTTCAGGACTTTTTGACGGTATTGCCGAAAAACTTTCACAGGTAAACCGCGAAGATATTTGCGACTGCCGTGCCACAGTTCCCACAAAGGCGGCAGACAAAGTGAACACCGTTACCGAAAGAATGGATGTGGCCCAAGGCAAGCTTTGTATGGGCTTTTCAAGCGAGCTTTGCGGTGACGATTCCAAAGCCGCGCCGCTCACAGTTATGTGCGATATTTTGGGCGGTGGACCTTATTCCAAGCTATTTAATAATGTTCGTGAAAAAATGAGCCTTTGCTATTATTGCTCAGCCTCCTGCGTTAAGGTTAAGGGACTGCTTTCGGTAGACAGCGGTGTTGAGGCTCAAAATGCCGATAAGGCGCAGACCGAAATATTAAATCAGCTTGAAGCAATAAAGCGCGGTGAAATTTCAGACTTTGAGTTTGAATCCTCGATTAAGAGCATTATCGACTCTCTTAACACTTATAACGATTCTCAAGGGCTTTTAGATGTTTGGTATTCAATAAAAATTGCAAACGACACACTTACCTCCCCTGAGGAAATGGCGCAAATGATTAGCGCGGTTACTTTAAAGCAGGTGATTGAAGCCGCGAACGGCATTAACCTTCACACGGTTTATCGCCTTATGCCCAAGGAGGGTGAAATATAATGAAAAAGCAACTCTTTGAAAGCTCTATCGAGCAAAGCTATATAAAGGCTGTTCACCCTTCGGGGCTCGAAATTTACATTATGGAAAAGGCGGAGTATTCCTCTTCCTATGCGATTTTTGGAACTAAGTATGGCTCAATAGATACAAAATTTTCCAAAAACGGCGGCGAGGAAATCTCAGTGCCTGAGGGTATTGCCCACTATCTTGAGCACAAGCTTTTTGAAAGCGAGGATGGCGATGCCTTTTCAAAGTACGCTAAAACAGGCGCATCGGCAAACGCGTTTACCTCGTTTGACAGAACCTGCTATCTGTTTTCCTGCAGTGACAGATTTTATGAGAATTTAGATATACTGCTTGGCTTTGTGCAGTCTCCTTATTTCACAGAGGAAACGGTAAAAAAGGAGCAGGGTATTATCGGACAAGAGATAAGAATGTATGACGATAGTCCCTCTTGGCGAGTTATGTTTAATCTACTTATGAATATGTATCACTGCCATCCTGTGAGAATTGATATTGCGGGAACGGTGGAATCAATCTCTAAGATAGATGCCGATTTGCTTTATAAGTGCTATGAAACCTTTTATAACCCCGCTAATATGTTTATCTGCATTGCGGGTAATGTTGATGCAGATAAGGTTTTGGAAAGAATCGAAAAGGGCATTAATAACCACGCGCCCGTGGAGATTTCAAGAGGTGAATTCTGCGAGCCCCAAACTGTGGTTTCAAACTTTGTTGAGCAAAAGCTCGCGGTGCAGATGCCTATGTTTTGCTTAGGATATAAACAAAAAATCACCACATCCTACCGCCGACTTAAAAGCAAGGTGTGCGTGAATTTACTACTTGAGATAATCTGTGGTGACGCCTCTGACCTTTACGCGCGTCTTATGAACGAGGGGCTTATAAATGATGAGTTCGACTGCGAATACTTCACAGGCAACGGCTATGCCGCTGTGATTTTTGAGGGCGAATCAAAAGACCCTCAGCGCGTGGCCCAGGAAATAAAAAAGGAAATTGCTCGTCTTCGCATTGAGGGCATTGATAAAAAGCTCTTTTCGGCGGTAAAGTGCGGTATGTACGGCGCGGCCATCAGGAGATTTAACAGTGTTGAAAGCGTGGCGATGCAGTTTGCCGAGTGCGCAATGTTCAATTATAATCTCTTTGACGAGATAAAGCTTTTAAAAACCGTTTCTTATGACGATGTTTTAAAACGCCTTGATGTTTTTAGTGATGAAAACGCAGTTTTATCGGTTATAAATCCTTTGGAGGAAGTATAAATGACATATAATGTTACACTTTTCGGTATTAATATGACGCTTAATCCAATCGCCTTTTCCATACCCATAGGCGGCGGCTGGGATATTTATTGGTATGGAATAATAATCGCCTTAGGCTTTACGCTGGCGGTTATTTACGGACTTAAAAACGCCGAGCGCTACTCAATTGATGTGGACCGTATGCTTGATGTTGTAATAGTCACAACGCCCGTTGCCATTCTTTGCGCGAGAATTTACTATGTTCTGTTTGACGGAGTTAAAATAAACAGCATTGGTGATTTCTTTGGCTTTGGAAGCTCATCAGGCTTTTCGGGAATCGCCATTTACGGCGGTGTTATAGGGGCATTTGGTTGCGGCGCTTTGATGTGCAAAATCAAAAAGTTAAAATTTTTTGATATGACCGACCTTGCC
The DNA here is from genome assembly GCA_045544435.1 of Acutalibacteraceae bacterium. Lineage (GTDB taxonomy): Bacteria > Bacillota > Clostridia > Oscillospirales > Acutalibacteraceae > UBA737. The sequence continues at coordinate 73,979 of JAZPZA010000020.1, forward strand.
GCCACCGCATTTCTTATAGGACAAGGTATAGGTCGCTGGGGCAACTTTATGAATCAGGAGGCTTACGGCGGCTTCACAGGAAGCTCTTGGTGGGGAATGCAAAGCAACCGCACTATAGCCGAAATGGGCGAGGGACTTGTTCACCCGTGCTTCCTTTATGAATCAATATGGTGCATAGCAGGCTTTTTCGTACTTAACCACTTCTCTAAAAAGCGCCGTTTCAGCGGTGAAATTTCGCTTATGTACTGCGCGTGGTACGGCTTTGGCAGAGCAATAATTGAGCTAATGAGAACAGATAGTCTTATGATAGGAAGCATAAAGGTTTCCTGCCTGTTATCTATTATTATCTGCCTTGGCGCTATTGCCGCGATTATAATTATAGGTCGCAATCAAAAGACAACAGAAAGCGAAAAGACATATACTTCAATGTTTGAAGAAAACGAGGAGAAAAGCGATAATGAGTAATATAATAGATGGCAAGGCAGTATCGGCGGCTGTAAAGCAGGCGGTGGCTGAGGAAGTAAAACAGCTTAACGCAAATGGCATTACAGTGGGCCTTGCTGTGATTCTTGTGGGTGAGGACCCCGCTTCAAAAATTTATGTTGCCAACAAAGAAAAGGCTTGCGAGGCGTTAGGCATTCTTTCCAAGAAGTTTGTGCTTCCCGCAGATACCACACAAGAAAGGCTTTTAGCGCTTATTGATGAGCTTAATAAAGATAAGACTGTGAACGGCATCTTATGCCAGCTACCGCTACCAAAAGGCCTTGACGAAAAGGCGGTTATAAATGCCATATCCCCTGAAAAGGATGTGGATGCCTTCCACCCTGTTAATGTGGGCAAGATTATGATAGGCGACTATGACTTTGTGCCCTGCACACCCGCAGGTGTTATGGAAATGCTCGCTTATTATAACATTGATGTTGCGGGCAAAAGCTGTGTTGTTATCGGCCGCTCTAACATAGTTGGAAAGCCTATGGGAATGCTGCTGCTTCATAAAAACGGAACGGTTACCATCTGCCACTCGCGCACTAAGGATTTGAGCGAGGTAACATCTAAAGCGGATATACTTGTAGCCGCAGTTGGCAGAGCAAATTTCGTAACCGCAGATATGGTGAAATCGGGCGCCGTTGTTATTGATGTTGGAATGAACAGAAGCGAAGGTAAGCTTTGCGGAGATGTGGATTTTGAAGCGGTATCCAAAAAGGCTTCTTATATCACACCCGTTCCAGGCGGCGTTGGTCCGATGACCATAGCAATGCTTATGAAGAACACCCTTACCGCTGCAAAGCGACAGAATAATATTATATAAAGGTGATTTTTTGAAAATCAGAATATTTGCGGTAGTTGCCGTTATAATGATGCTGCTGAGCTTTCAGGTTTCAGCCGTGGTTTATGAATATGAGATAAACGCGGGTGATGATTTCACTTCCGCTCGCGCGGGTGACGACCTGACCGCTTTATCGCAAAAGCTTAATATGCAAATTGGTGAACTTAAAATCTTTTTTAACACAAATGGAATTTTATATCTTGCAGTATCGGATGATACCACGACTCAGATAAGACTTTCCGCGTTTACAGATAATTTTTCATCATCTGTGGGTGATATAGAATATCTTAATGATGAGAAATTGAATGAGTTTATGGTTTCTGTTTGTGGCGAAAACAGTGGTGAGATAACCACTATTTCCGATAGAAAATTCATAGTCACAAAGAATACGCTGACCGATAGCGGCGGAATTTACACCGTTACACAATACATAACCGTTTGCGGTGGCAACAGTTATTACCTATCTTGCTATAATTCAGGTGAGGATACATCTGATACAGTTAAAAACATCGTTTCAAGTTTTAGGATTCACGAGCTCGAAGCGCAAGACGGCAATGTTTTTGCAGGCTTCAATATACTGATAATCGCAGGAATAATTTTATTTTTGGTAATCGCTGTTATTATGATTATGGGAATTATAAAAAATTCGAAAAAATCAGAAGCATAAAACCAAACGCTCTGCTTTATAAAAGCAGAGCGTTTTATTTATATATTGCGCATTTTTAAAAAATATCATTTAAGAAGATATTATATAAAATCTGTGCAACTTCACAGCGTTCGGCGTTGCCTTGCGGCACTATTGTGGTCTTGGTTTTACCCTTGATTACACCTTTTTCAAGAGCCCACAGCACAGAATCAACAGCCCATTCAGATACATCTGTATAGTCGGAATAGGTTCTTGATGCATTTTCTTTGGTTTCATTTTTATAGTCTACGCCTTTATTTTTATAATCGGCATATCTGCAAAGGAATACCACCAACTGTTCGCGGGTGATTTTATCACCTACGCCAAACTTACCGTTTTGATAGCCCGTTACTATTTTGTTTTCATAGCCCCAGTTTACGGCAGCTTCATAGTAACTGTTTTTGGCAACATCAGAGAATTTACTGCGGCTGTTCTCATATTGTGATAGGTCTACCCCGTCTAACCTCGCCAACATTACCAGAAAGTCCTGACGCTGTATGCTGTCACTTGTTCCAAAATTACCATTTCCGTAGCCACCGATTATTCCGCGTCCTACCGAATATATTACCGCTTCGTTGTACCAACCGTTTGCATCGGTGTCGGGGAATATGGTGTCAGTTACTTTTGTAAGCTGCCAGGTTATATTTGAAATTATGTCTTCGTTATAATAACTATTAAGATATATGTTGTAATTCTGATTTTTTACCAGCGGCCAGCCTTTTTTGTTTTCGTTATATAAAATACGATTGTTTTGCTTGTCATATATCATCAAATCCTGAGAGCTAATACTACCCTGCCAATCTGAATTTGGTATAATTTTATATACGCCTGTATCAGATGGTGTTATTTGCCAAAAATATGGCTTTTGATATGCCGCCGATGGCATATCCTCATAAACCGGAATTGAAAAGGTTGCGGTTGATTCGTTATTTGTGATAAAGCCTTTTTTAAGATATGATGCTTTAGTCCACGCATCATAAAGAGCAGACGCGTACTGATTACCCCAATACTCTTTTAATACATTAAAATCTTTGTAATAATATGTATCCTGACCTACGCTTATATATCCGTCAGCATATTTTTTTGCGCCGCCTATAATAGCTGCAGAGCGGCTGTTCCAGCCGTTATTTTTAGCATACTTAAGACCGTTTTCTACTATTTCTTTTTCTGTAGAGCCTGTGGCGTTGAAGTTAAAAAAATTGTAATAGCCCACATAACCGGAATACACACCTGAAATAAGACTCGATGTGCCACCTACACCCTGCTCAACTATTATTGCAGCCGCAAGCACATAAGGACTTACCTTGCTTTCCTTTGCGGCGGCAATTAAATCCTCGATATAGGCATCCTTTTCAGCTACACCATCGCCATTTTTATCGTATCCGTTCTCTAAAAATGTTCCCTTTATAACGGTGCGCAGGCTATCCTTCATATTTGCTTCCTCTTGATAGGACTGTTGCATAAATGCAAAAATCATATCCTCATTAAGTGAGTTTCGAGGGTCCATAAAATACTCAATTGCCGCACGCGAGGCATATGTCCAACGCTTTTCTAGCGTTATCCATTTATCCGTGGCACTATCATAAGCACGCATATCACGCCACTCGTTACCACCGTATGTAAACTCAACCCATTTGCGCGTATTTTTTACATTTGATACACCATACTGTTTCTCAACAGCCTCTTTAAATGTTAAGTCAAGGTCGTTTGCAACAAACTTCCAGTTAGGATACTTTATATGTAACTGCCGCAATGCCTTGTGATAACTTTCGGGGAAATTTTTAAGATTTTCTTCAAAATCCTCATCAAATGAAAACTCATAATTCACTAACACTCGGTTCACAAAGGCATATCCTGTATTGGCAAAATTTTCGCCGTAATTAATTTTATACCATGGATCGCCATCTCCGTCTTTTTCTATGCCAAGGGCCTTTATTTGTGTGCCATTTGTAAGATCACACAGCCACTTTGATTTGTTTTTATTTTCTGCTGTTTCGTGACCATAAGTACCTGGTAATGAATATATAGCCGCCTTGCCACTGTTGCTTGATATTTCTCCCATAGCAGGATATGTAAGAGCACTTACAGGTATTGCCGCAAAGCAACAAACAATAATCACAAGGCACAGTATTGTACTTAAAAGCTTATTTATTTTTTTCATTTTATCCTCCTATAGAAATAAAAAATGCAGTAAAATAATTTTACCGCATTTTTTATTAAAAAGCAATATATAAACCTTTAAGATTATATTAAGTTGTAGGCACAACAAACGGTATACCAAAATAATCGGTGAGTGATACCACCACATTTGCAGCAATAGCTTCGATATTATCCCTTATCCACACTGCATCCTCATAATTATCGTGGTAGGCAAATTCAATGAGCACCGCAGGCGCTTTTGTTCTGCGCACCTCACCGAGTGAGGTTGTGGGTACAGTTCGGACTAAATCAGGCAGAGGGTATATAAGTTTTAGATTATTGGCTAATATCTCAGCCGCTCGCCTGCCGTTCACGCTTGTTGGATAATAGTAAACCTCACTCCCCCGACGCGCACCATCACCACTACCCGTTGCATTAGAATGAAGCGCCAAATGCAGGTCATAATTCCCCATATTAGATTCCCTTATCGATGAGGCGGCGGTCATATCAGGTGTGTTGCGTGTGAAAGAAATTCCGCTTGCGTATAAATATGGCTCCATCGCATCGGCTATAAGATTCATATAATATTCTTCATTACCGCCGATGATATAAGGATTAAACTCCTGAGTGGACGGACTTAAATAAATACTTGGCATATTAAAAACCTCCCTTTAAGACTATGCTTTAAAGGGAGGTTTTATGTTACTTGATATGCTCCTTAACGGCTTTGCGCACCACCGAGGAAAACCAGCAGTAAAGCGCTTCGCCAAGCTCTTGGAATATGGGGTCGCCATCGTGGAGGCAAAGCATCGCAAAGGTCTGTCCCATGCGGCGGTCTACCTCACCGCCTCTGCGAAATGCTAAATAATAAAACGAAAAAGCGCCCGTATCGGATGAGGAATTGTAAAGCTCCTCACTGTGCTTCTTTAGTGTGTCAAGAAAGCTTTTCTGCGCAATGCCTGAAAGTGTGTCATCATTAATATACTGCTCAAAGCCCGCGGTAGCCGTGAAGGAAAGGAGCAATCTTCTTTGCAACAGCATATCACTTTCCCGAGCACCATCATAATCTGTGTTTTCGGCATCGGCGATAAATTTAAGCGCAACGGCTTCGCCCGCCGATTTTGCGCCGCTTATCTTCTGGCGGTCGGCAGATGTGTTTTGCTGCGAGCCCAGTTTATTTCGGCGAACATCCTCCGAAGGCTTATCCCCGACTATTTTAATATCGTCATCAATATCAACGAACATTTTTATCACCCACCAATTCTTTTAACTTCTACTATTTTATATGTGAAGTTTATACGCTATATTACTTTTAAAGGCTTTTATGTAGAAAAAAGCCTTTATCTATCCTTAAATTTATTGCTTCTTACAGGATGGCGAAGCTTTCTGAGTGCCTTAGCCTCTATCTGGCGGATGCGCTCACGGGTTACATTAAATTCTGTGCCAACCTCCTCAAGGGTGTGACAACGGCCATCCTTAAGGCCAAAGCGCAGACGGATAACTGCCTCCTCACGGGGAGTGAGGGTGTGAAGAACACTATCAATATCCTCATTGGTTATGGTCTTTAATGCGGCGTCATCGGGAGCAAGAGCATCCTCATCGCGGATAAAGTCCATAAGGCGGGAATCCTCCTCAGGGCCTATGGGTGTTTCCATAGAAACAGGCTCCTGAGCCACACGCATTATCTCGCGAACGCGCTCAACGGGCAGCTCCATCTTTTCGGCTATAAGCTCCTCACTGGGCTCATATCCGTTTTCGTGAAGAAGCTGGCTTTGAATCTTCTTAAGACGATTAATAGTCTCCACCATATGAACGGGGATTCTTATGGTTCTTGCCTGGTCAGCGATTGCGCGGGTTATAGCCTGACGAATCCACCAAGTAGCATAGGTTGAAAACTTAAAGCCCTTGGTGTGGTCGAACTTGTCAACCGCCTTTATAAGTCCTACATTACCCTCTTGAATGAGGTCGAGGAAGTACATACCGCGGCCCACATACTTTTTCGCAATACTTACAACAAGACGAAGGTTTGCTTCGGTTAGACGCTGCTTTGCATATTCATCACCCTCGGTAATCCTGATAGCAAGAGCGATTTCCTCCTCAGAGGTGAGAAGCGGAACACGACCTATCTCGCGAAGATAAACCTTAACGGGATCATCGAGCGACATATTCTCAACCGAAATATCATCCTCAAGATTATCAACATCAACCTCTTCAAGCTTAAGCTCATCCTCGGTTGGCTCCTCATCAAAATCAAGCTCCAGCACAGAGGGGTCGGTCATAAGCTCCTCAAGGTCATCCGGAGCGTTTTCTATATCGTCAAGAGCATCCTTTTTTGCAGCCTCCTCAGCTGCAAGGATATTCTCTTGCTCGTTCATTTCTTGTGTTTTTTGCTCATTCTTAGTGTTTGCCATTGCTTTTAGTTCCCCTTTTGTTTTGATTCTATTATCTTTTTAAGACTTTCTGCCCAATCATCGTTAGACATATTCTTAACATCTGACGATTTTTTCCTTATTCCCTCATCTAATATTACCTTAATACTGTCTTTTAATACAATCAAGGCGTTTTTATCACCTTTTTCGCTATTGGCAAGCGATGCGAGATAACCCATCTCCGCCCCAGACAGCATTTCTCCGAAATAGGATAAATCGGGATTTCTTCCCTCTTTTATGCACTCGGTTATAGCCGAATATATCCTGCGGTTAACCGAAGTTAGCATATCATCAGGCTTTAGTTTTTCATAGGCGGTTTCATAAAAATCTGGATGCTGCATAAGCACCGCTATAACCGCTTCCTCCGCCGCTACCGCCGCGGGGTAAAACCGCCTTTCGGGATTAACATCTCCCCTATCAAATTTAGGACTTATTATTTCCGATATTTCCCGTTTTTCCCGCTTTTTGCGGTTGGATTTTCTTATTTCATCAACCTTGCCTTCAAGCGCTGTGCGGGATACGCCATATTTATCCGAAAGTCTGCCGATATAAAGATCGCGCGTCATAACATCATTAGATTCAGCTATTATCTGCGCCGCACGGGCAAGGTACTGAAGCCGCCCATCATCCTGAGTAACATCTATACCCTCGACCGCAGTTAGCAGTTTATACTCTATCTCGCTGACAGCGCCCTCTAAAAGCGCCTTAAATCGTGCAGAGCCGTGCTTTTTAATAAATTCATCGGGGTCCTTACCGTCAGGCAGTACTACTACCCTGACTTCTAAGCCCGTATCCTTAAGTATCTCACCAGCCCGCTTTACCGCCTTTTGACCTGCGGCATCCGAGTCAAGAGTCAACACTATTTCTTTAGTATAACGGCTAAGTAGCTTCGCCTGCTCAGGTGTGAACGATGTTCCAAGCGCCGCAACGGTGTTTTCAAAGCCTGCTTGGTGCAGCTGAATAACATCCATATTACCTTCAACCAATATAACCCGCTCATCGCAGTGATTTTTAGCAAAGTTCATCGCAAAAAGATTGTCGCTTTTTTTATAAACAGGGGTATCGGCGGTATTAACATATTTGCCGCCCGCCTTATCCTCCCCAGGCATCGCTCTGCCACTGAAGCCTATCACTCTGCCACGGATATTGATTATAGGGAACATCACACGCTTACGGAAGCGGTCATAATATGTGCCTTTCTGACTTTTCCCTATAACATTTGCTTGCATCATATCAGGAATAGTATATCCAAGCGCTTTAAGATGCTTTATAAGGGTATCCCAGCTATCGGGGGCGGCGCCCAAGCCGAAGTGCTTTATAGTGGAAACGGAAAGACCTCTGCCCATTAAATAATCGAGCGCCCATTTGCCCTCGGGGGACATAAGATATGTATGATAAAACTTAGCCGTTTCACGGTTTATCTCATAAACGGTATTTTTTAACCGTTGCATCGAATCGTCATACCCATCCTCGGGCAGTGTTATGCCACTGCGCTCGGCAAGTAATTTTACAGCCTCGATATAATCAAGGTTTTCAATTTGTCTTACGAAGCTGAAAACATCGCCGCCCACTCCACAGCCGAAGCAATAAAACGAGCCGTTTTCGGGGTATACGGTAAAGGATGGTGTTTTTTCATTATGGAAAGGGCAAAGTCCCACCAAGTTCTTGCCCCTGCGCTTTAAATTCACATAGGGCGCCATAACCGATTCAATATCGTTTCGGTATTTTATCTCGTTTATAACCTCCTCGGGTATAGCCACTAAAAAACACCTGCCTTTCTCATAAGTTTATATCGTTATATTTTCCAAGCCTTTGGTATATAAATATCGGAATAGGTTGTAACGGCAAAATGGTCGGTCATGCCCGCGATATAATCTGCCGCCGCACGCTCAATACCCTCTTGCTCCAATATAAGCTTATATTCATTATCAAGCCTATCAGGATTTTTAACAAGATACTCATATATACCGTTCATTATTCCCTGCACCTTAGCCTCCTCAGCCTTGGCAACGGGGTTTCTGTAGACATATTCAAAAAGGAATTCATGCAGTTTATTATAAAATACTTCGATGCCCTCATCCATTTTAACATCTGCGCCGCGGGTGTTTTCCACCACCGATTTCACAAGGCAGTCTATCCGTTGCGACTTGCTTGTACCAAGAGAGCGTCTTATATCATCGGGTATATCCTCCTCACGGATAATGCCCGCCATCACCGCATCATCAATATCGTGGTTTATGTAGGCAATGCGGTCGGAAAAACGGACTATCTTGCCCTCGGGGGTTCCCGCCCACTCGCCGCGGGTGTGGTGGAGAATACCATCTAAAACCTCAGCGGTTAGATTAAGTCCGCGCCCCGTGCGCTCAAGCCGCTCGCACACGCGAACGCTCTGCTCAAAATGGGTAAAGCCGCCAAAAAGCTCATTTAAGGCGCGCTCGCCTGCGTGACCGAACGGGGTATGGCCTAAATCGTGTCCTAAGGCTATCGCCTCGGTAAGGTCCTCATTAAAGCGCAATGCTCTCGCAATGGTGCGGGCTATCTGCGAAACCTCAAGAGTGTGGGTAAGGCGGGTACGGTAATGGTCCGATTCGGGGGAAAGAAAGACCTGCGTTTTATGCTTTAGACGCCTAAACGCCTTGCAATGGATTATGCGGTCACGGTCACGCTGAAAGGCGGTGCGAAGCTCGCACTCACGCTCAGGTGTGGCGCGGCCTTTCGTATCGGCACTAAGCGTTGCATAGCTTGATAGCGTTTCACGCTCTATCCGCTCGGTAATCTCTCTAACACTTTCCATTCTTCCGCCCCCTTTTTATGTTGTTATTAAATATATTAGTAAAGAAAAGAAAAAATCCTCTGTATTTTTTAAATATTAAAGGGAAAAAGTGAATTTTTTTGTAAATTTGCCGTGAGCTTTGACGAAAAGGCTTCTCTGAGCTTATCTTCAAAGCCGTGCGCGTCATCAAGCTTTAACACAAAGCTTATCTTAACGGTATCGGTAAACTCGGTATTAGTTATCATACCGCCAGAGTCTTCTATAAGCGAAACAAGCCTTGCATGAGCACTATAATCGCACACAATTATATATTCACTGCACGGGCACATCTGTACGCGACAGGCATTTTCGAGCGCATCCTTACAGCTTGTGCTATAAGCGCGAACAAGGCCGCCAGTGCCCAGAAGTATTCCGCCAAAATAACGGGTAACCACCACCAAAACATCCACAATGCCGCTTCCCTTGATAACATCAAGTATCGGCTTTCCCGCGGTTCCGTGGGGCTCGCCGTCATCAGAAAAGCGGGCGGTGCCATCGCGAAGGATAAAGGCATAAACATTATGCCGCGCATCCCAATATTTTGATTTGAGCTCTGCAATTATACCGCTCGCCTGCTCTTCGCTTTCGCAGTGGTAGGCATTGGCGATAAAGCGAGAATGCTTTTCCTCATATAAGGCGCTGCTTTCGCCCTTTATGGTTATATATTCCTTCACAAATGCACCTCCTTTTTAAAACAAAAAACCGCAACCATATAATGATGGTTGCGGAATTGCGGTAAAAATTATTTGTCTTCCATACCGAAACGCTTCTTAAATCTATCAACACGTCCGCCGGTATCTACCAACTTCTGCTTACCAGTGAAAAACGGATGACATTTAGAACAAATATCCAAACGAATATCCTTCTTTGTAGAGCGTGTTTCGAATTCAGCACCACAAGCACACTTAATTGTTACCTTTTCGTACTCAGGATGTAAACCTTCCTTCATCCTTGTCACCCCTTTCTTTCGTTGTAACATTAGAATATTATCACATCGCGATGCAAAAAGCAAGTAAAATTTTTTATTTTTTATTATTTCTTGCAAAATACTGCTTTATTTCCTCATAAATCTCTGCTGTTTTAAACTTCATTACATATTTTTGCGGGTTTTCTGCCACCTTGGCGCTCTGCTCCGATACGCTGTCGCTAAGCTCCGCCTTATCAGCCGCGGCGGGCAAACACACGCTTGGGAAAACCACACACCACCAGTTTTTACCCTCGCCCTCACCAAGGGTTACAATAAGCGAGCGATATGTGCCAGCCGGCAGTGTGAAATCATCATATTCGCGTGTGCTAAAATAGGAATCCCCAACACTTGCCCCCACGCCATACGAAGCGCCGTTTTCGTGAATTACTTCTTGCGCTATATCTGTGATTAAATCGAGATTTTGCTGTGCGGCGGCTTCAGCGGCGCTAAGGTCTGCACAGCCTTCAAAAAACGCCGATGTGTTTTCAAGAATTTCATCACGAACTGCAAGCTTTAGCGTTTGGTCGGCTTCGGTATCTGAATTTGCCACTATATGAAGCCGCAAAACATTGTGTCGCAGTTCATCGCAACGCATCTCAAAGCGGGCGAAGCTGAGCGTTATGGCGCAAATAAGACCAAAGAGCACTCCAAGCTCTATATTTTTTCTAACCTTTTCTTTCATAAAAAATACTCCTGTCAAAATACTTTCAAGGAAAATATTGGCAGGAGTTTGTTTTTTTATTCAAATTCTATTCCACATTTCACAGGCTTTGCGATAATCGGGTTATAGCCTAAGTGTTCAAGCTTTTCTGCGGCAGCTTTAGCAGCGGCGCTATCCTCATACAGTGCAAAAACAGTGGGTCCGCTTCCCGAAAGGGATACCGCAAACGGCGCGGTAGCATTCATATCATTTATTAAATTTTCATCAAAGCAAACTGCGCTAAAAGCGTTGCCTATATTCTTCGATAGGCTTTGCAGCGAGCCACAAGCGAGTGCATCAACAGCGTTTGGTGTGTTTCGGCATACTGCTGGTGCGCTATCTATTTTTTTATACATATCGGCAGTTGAAAGCTTTTTGCCGTGCTTTATTAAAACGAGGGTGCAGTCGGGGCAGGCATTAACGGGCTTTATTTCCTCACCTATTCCCCCAACCCTTGCGGTACCGCCGCTAATGCAGAAAGGAACATCGGCGCCCACGGTGAGGGCGATTTGTTGAAGCTTTGCCATAGAAAGTTTAGTATCATAAATTTTATCAAGGGCGCATATCACCGCCGCGGCATCTGCACTGCCGCCGCCAAGACCTGCAGCTAAAGGTATTTGTTTTTCTATGGCTATTTTCGCGCCACCCGAAAGACTAGTGTGGTAAAAAAAGCTCTGCGCCGCCTTATAGGCTATATTATGCTCGCCGCAGATTTCGCTCTTTCCGCATTCCACAGTGATTTCATCGGCTTTTTCCACAGTGATTTCATCCGCAAGGGATACCGACTGCATCACCGAATCTATAAGGTGGTAGCCGTCCGCTCTTTTTCCAATAATATCAAGGGTAAGATTTATCTTCGCGTATGCCTTAGCCTTCACCTGCTTCACCCTTTCTTAAAATCTTATCGGTAAATTTCTTTACAGATTTTATTCGAAGCACACCGTATGCCGCCATGGCGCCCGAAACATTAAGTATAAAATCATCAATATCTGCAGAGCCCGTTAAAAACACTATCTGCAAAAACTCGATAACAACCACCGTTAGACTGATAATAACCAAAAATTTAAGTGCAGATTTCACCCTACAAAAAGCTATAGGGATAAAAAACGCAAAGGGTGTGAAAACGAGAAAATTGCCAAGCAGATTTTCAGCAACTATATAAGGCTCTATATTACCCTTTGTATGCGCGTTCAAATAAAGCTTTATGGTTCCAAGGGGAACAAAATTCGTGTTTTCACTGATATATTTTTTCGCCTGCGTTTTATCAAGTAGAAATATATTGGAAAGGCTTCTGCCAAAGCTTTCGCTTATTAGGGTAAAGTCAATTACAACCAATACATAAACTAAAAAAAGCCATATAAATGTTTTTTTCATAATTATTTGTGCCTTTTCATTATCTGCGCCGACACATAAAAGCCTTGAAGCCATAAAGCCTAAAGCGAATATTATAAATACGGTTATGAATTTTTCGCCGTGAGAAAAACGAAGTGTGGTGAAGCTTGGAGCTATAAGTCCTGCCACCGCCACAGCGGATAAAAAATACATAACACCGCTTACAACCTTTAAGGATTGCGATTTCAAAAAATCACCGCCGAAGTTAGATTAAGTACCTAATAATTCTAACTTTGGCGGTAGGTATTGTCAAGAAAATTATGTCAGTTTATAACCGACTGGTGAAAGCCATAAACCTCGGCGGTGAGAGGTGCAAACCGAAAACCCATCGCGTGAAGTCCCTCTATCATAGCGGGAAGCGCTTCAACCGTGGTGCCCTTGGCAGAGGTATCGTGCATAAGCACGCATATACTGCTTTTGCCGCGAGCTCCGTTTAAGACATTACTCACAATAGTGTTAGCGGGAACGCTTCTTGCCGAGGCATCCCCAGAGGATACATTCCAGTCGTAATAAGAATAACCCATAGTGGGTAAAAGAGTGGTAAGCTCGGTCATAACGCCCGCGCAATATTTTCGGCTCACAGAGTTACTGCTGCCGCCTGGGAAGCGGATTATGTTACTTCTAATGCCCGTTTTACTGTGAACTATATCGGATATGCTCTTAAGGTCGCCGAGATAACTGCTCACGCTCGCATAAATCTGCGAATAGCTATGTGTTGCCGAGTGAAGACCTATCGCGTGGCCTCTCGACTGAATTATTGGAAGATAATCTGTCTTCGCGGTGCCCACCACAAAGAATGTCGCCTTTATGCCGTAGCTATCAAGAATATCTAAAATTTTTAGGGTGTTATCGGAGGGGCCGTCATCAAAAGTAAGATAGCAGACGCCACCCTCGGCGGCATCTGCCTGATTCACATTGTTAAGCGCTATCTGACGCTGAAGTTCTTTTCTGACAGTAAGCTCTTGAATCTGCTTTTTAAGACCTGCATTTTCCTGCTCTAACTTTTGCTTTTGCTCTATAGCAGACTGAAGCTGCGATTCAAGCTCACTTTGCTTCTGCGCGCTCGCTTGCGCTTCGGCGCGACTTTTTTCAAGCTCGGCAGAATACTCGGCTATCTTACTTTCAGCCTCGGCAAGCTGTGCCTCGTTATCGCTGAGAGTTGCGCTTGCTTTCACATACTCATCATTCTGGCGGTATACCGCAAAGCTCAAAAGAGCAATTGCGATTATCAACAAAAAGACAACTATACTGAAAACAATATTGCTTTTTGTTTTAAAAAACGACATTTTTCATCCCCTCAAAGAATATTATAGCATATATTACAAAAAATTGGATTACAAAATTATTACAAAAATTAAATATTGTGTTATGTGAGAATTGGTGATATAATACTTTTGTTGATAAATCAACTTTTGGAGGAATAAATATGGCTAATAATATTATTATATCAAGCGACAGCACCACCGATTTAAGTGTAGAACTTAAGGAACGCTATGGTGTTCGCACAATTCCGCTTGGCATAACTCTCGGCACCGAGGTTTACCGTGACGGCATTGATATCACCCCCGATGATATTTACGCTCATCACGCAAAGACAGGCGAGCTACCCAAGACCACCGCTGCCAATGTGGGCGAATGCATCGATTATTTTAAGGAGCTCACGGCTGACGGCTCTGCGGTTATTCATTTCACCATAAGCTCAAGTATGTCTTCCACATATAATAATACCTGCCTTGCTGCGGCAGAATTTGATAATGTTTATGTTATCGACTCTAAGAACCTCTCCACCGGTGGTGGCCTTTTGGTTGTGGCTGCTGCCGAAATGGCAAAGAGCGGTATGGAAGCTAAGGCTATAGTTGAGGAGATTGAAAAATTAGTTCCTTGTGTTGACGCTTCATTTATTATAGATAACCTTGAATATCTGCACAAGGGCGGCAGATGCTCGGCTGTGGCAATGCTGGGCGCAAACCTGCTTAAATTAAAGCCCTGCATCGAAGTAAAAAACGGCGCTATGGGCGTTGGCAAAAAATACCGCGGTATGTTTGGCAAGGTGCTTAGCGAATATGTTGCCGAAAGACTTGCCGATAAGGATAACATCGACCCCGCGCGTGTGTTTGTAACCCACGCGGGCTGTGACGAGGCTATAGTTAACTCGGTTGTTGAACAGGTTAAAGCCACGGGTATCTTTAAGGAAATTTTCCTCACCCGCGCAGGCTGCACCATTTCCTCACACTGCGGTGCTGACACACTGGGCGTTCTGTTTATAAGAAAGTCACCAATTGAAAATTAAAGCATAGAATAAAGCAGGGGTAAGTAAAGGATATCCTGCTTTATCGGCGATAGTAATTTACTATCTGCAAGGTACCGATAGTAACCCCTTTATATATAATGCCCCCGACGGTTGTCGGGGGCAATTTTTTGTTTCTCGGCAATTAGTTATCGTTTTTCGATAATTTAATTATTGACAAACGATAATTCGTGTGATATTATAATGGCAGAAAAAGGTTTAGGAGGAAAACTTTTATGTGGAACGCAAAACGCTCTGTAGCATTATCAATTATCATTTGTTTTATCCTTTTGGCAATTTTGACCGCCCTCGTTTTCATAGGTCCGTGGATGGTAGAAATCTGGTTCACAAAATACCGCGGCTGGAGAGAGCTTTCAACCATAAAGCATATTCTAACGGTGTTTTGCGCGTGTTTTTACCCAAGCGCTGTTTTTGCCTATGTTACCCTTTATAATCTTATAAAGCTTCTTTTTAACATAAAGCGTGATGAAATATTCACAGAATTTAACACCAAGGCGCTTAGAAGAATTTCTTGGTGTTGCTTCGCGGTTGCAATAATAACACTCGCAGGCGGTATCTTTTATGTTCCGTTTCTTTTCGTGGCTATCGCCGCAGGCTTTATGGGACTTATGCTTCGCATTATTAAAAATGTTATGCAAAACGCAGTAGCATTACGCGAAGAAAACGACCTGACAATATAAGGAGGCATTTATGATAGAGATAAATCTTGATGTTATGCTGGCGATTAGGAAAATGACCTCCTTAGAGCTTGCAGAAAAAATAGGAATAACGCCCGCAAATCTTTCGGTGCTGAAAACTGGTAAGGCAAAGGCTGTGCGCTTTTCCACCTTGGAGGCTATCTGTGAAGCGCTTGACTGCCAGCCGGGTGATATTATAAGTTATAAAAAGGAGGAAAAATGATGGAAAGCAAGGAAAACCAGTCCCCTAAGATAGATTACTTTGGTGAAAAAGTAATTCCCGAGCCCTTTGAAATTGAACGACGCGATATAATCTTTTCGATTTTTGCCGTAATCTCAAGCATAGTTATGTCGATTTTCGGTATATTCGGCGGCTTTGCGGTGGGATTTAGCATTTCGGCAGTTTTAATGCTTTGCATATTAGCAGTATATTTTTACAACCGATGCCGTCTAGAGTCGCTACCAATTATTTGCGCGCTGCTGGCAGTAGGTAACTGCGTATGCTTTTTTGCAACCTCTAACGAAAGCGTAAAATTCTTTTCTTTCTTAGAAATTTCAATACTCAGCCTTGTATTTCTGCATGGTGTTACCCCCAATAAGGAAGCCGATGGTGATGTTGGCTTTTTTGCTGGAATTTTAAAATCCTCTATAGGCTCAATATCTAATGTGTTTATTTCTGTAAAATCGCTTCTTTCGGGCGCAGATGGCGACAAAAAAGGTTTTGCTAAGGCACTTGTGGGCATTGCCTGCGCTATACCAGTGCTCTTTGTAATCGTGCCGCTGCTTATATCCTCTGACTCCGCCTTTGAGGGCTTTTTCACATACATATTAGGAAACACCTTCACAACCTTATTAAAAGCGATATTCGGCATCGGCCTTTCCGCCTTTGTGATTTCCTACGGCTTTACTCTAAGAAAGCAAAGAGTTTCCGAGCTTAAGCAGACTAATTTCAAGGGAATTGATAATATTTATATAATCTCTTTCCTTTCGGTGATTTCTGTTTTGTATCTGCTTTATTTATATTCGCAGCTTGCCTACTTTTTCAGCGCTTTCAGTGGCTTTTTGCCTGAGGGCTATGATTTCACCGCGGCAGAATATGCCCGCCGCGGCTTTTTTGAAATGGCGGCTATTGCGGCGATTAATTTGCTTATCATATATTTATCGTTAGGTCTTTCCACTAAAAAGGACAGTAAAACTGCCGTTTCCATAAAAATAATAAGCACCTTTATAGCGCTTTTCACAATGCTTATAATAGCCACCGCACTTTCTAAGATGGCGCTTTATATTGAAAGCTTCGGTATGACGGTGCTAAGAATAACAACCAGCGCGTTTATGATATTTTTGGGAGTTGTCTTCATAAGCGTTTTACTTAAGGTTTATATCGCTAGGGTAAAGGTGCTTAAAACCGCTCTTGTGACGGCGGGCTGTGTTTTGCTGATTCTGGGAGCTGTTAATGTTAACGCCTTTGCCGCTAAATATAATTATGACCGCTATGTAGATGACTCACTTCCCAATATAGATATCGCGGCTTTATACGAGCTTGGTGATGAGGGCGTTCCATATATCACCAAGCTTGCAAAGGACGAAAACGAAGAAATCGCAATTTCGGCAAAGGATCGCCTTTACGAATTCTACCGATATGAGTATTTTGATAATATCGGCTCTGAAAAGATTTTTTCAGCAGAAGACCTTAAAGCAAATGAAAAGCGCAAGGGTATTGCAGGGTTTAGCATACCCGAACAAAAAGCCTATGACGCGCTTTATGAGTATTTTGAAGAATTTCCGTATTTCTATCTTTACGACCCAAATGTAGCACACGGATATATTTATGATTAATATGTCAAGGCGGGGATAAATCCCCGCCTTTTTTATGTTACAAAATTGTTACTTGACTATACTGTCTATTATCGATAGACTAAATATACAGTCTATTGACAATAGACAACATTTTGGAGGTTATGTTATGGCAGAAATAAAGCTCGGGTTAGTTGAGGCTCATTTTGCAGATATAGTATGGGAGAACGCTCCTATTACTACTAAAGAATTAGTAAGTCTTTGTGAAAAAGAGCTTAGTTGGAAACGCACCACAACCTATACTGTTTTAAAAAAGCTATGTGAACGCGGTATTTTTAAGACAGAAAACAGCACCGTAACCTCGCTTATATCCAAGGATGAATTTCACGCCATTCAAAGCGAGCGCTTTGTTGATGAAACCTTTAAGGGCTCGCTGCCTGCTTTTATTGCAGCATTTGCCTCACGCAAGGCACTTACCGCTCAAGAGGTTGAGCAAATCAAACAAATGATTGATGCTTTTGGGGAGGTATAACCGTGGGAGATTTATTTCTTAAACTGCTTAATATGTGCATTAATGCAAGCTGGCTTGTGTTGGCGGTTGTAGTGCTGCGCTTATTGCTTAAAAAAGCACCTAAATGGATAAATTGCTTGCTATGGGGATTGGTGGCACTACGCCTTGTTATGCCATTTTCTTTAGAGAGCATACTAAGCCTTATACCCAGCACCGAGCCTATTCCACAGGATATTGCTATATCGCAAACACCCACAATTAACACCGGTATACCGATAATAAACAATTCTGTTAATCCTATTATCACCGAAACTTTTACCCCGCAGATAGGAGCAAGTGTTAATCCGCTGCAAATTGTTATATATATAGCATCAATAATATGGGTTATAGGTGTGGCGGCAATGCTGATTTACGGCATTTTGTCATATGCTTTGCTATACAAAAAAGTAAGGGTTTCGCTTCTTTTCCGCGATAACATATATTATTGCGATAATATTGATTCGCCATTTATTCTGGGTATAATTAAACCTAAAATATATATGCCTTCGGGTATATCCGAGCAGCAGATAAACTATGTAATTCAGCACGAAAACGCTCATCTTAAAAGACGCGACCACTTTTGGAAGCCCCTTGGCTTTTTGCTGCTTACAGTGTATTGGTTTAATCCATGTTTATGGGTTGCATACATATTACTTTGCCGCGACATTGAAAAGGCGTGCGACGAAAAGGTTATAAAAAATATGGATATATCCGACATAAAAGGCTACTCAGCGGCATTACTTTCCTGCGGAGCAAACCGCAAGATGATTATGGCATGCCCTGTGGCATTTGGTGAAGTAGGGGTTAAAGAAAGAATTAATTCTATACTAAACTATAAAAAACCTGCTTTTTGGGTTGTTATTGTGGCTTTGGTTACGAGCATTGCGGTAGCCGTTTGTTTTTTAACAAATCCAAAAAAGAATGCAGATTTATCCTTTCTGCCTTTAGAATTTACCTTTTCAAGCGGCGCAGGCGCTTGGCACACAACCTTGACTGTAAATCCCGACGGCAGCTTTACAGGTATATACAACGATAGTGATGCTGCTATAGGCGAGGATTATCCTAACGGAACGAAGTTTATATGCGAATTTAGCGGTAAATTCAAGGATATAACAAAAATAAATGATTACACATATTCTTTAACTCTTAAAAAGCTTCAAGCCAAACACGAAGAGGGTGAAGAATGGATAGAAGACGGCATTAAATATATCGCATCTTCCCCTTACGGTATACAAGGCGGCGACGAATTTTTACTTTACACCCCGCAAACACCCGTAAGCGAATTATCCGAAGAATTTTTAAGCTGGTATAATTCAGACCAGAAGCTTAAGGAAAAGCTTTCTTGCTATGCAATTTTAAACATTGCCACCAACGAAGGTTTTTTCACCGAGAGTGTTGTGGATGAATCAGCCACAGCCGCTCAAAACTCCTATTACGGATTAATTAACGGTCTTTACACACAAAACCGTGAATTTAATTACGCGTTCAAAGACATAGATGGAAATGGCACAGAAGAACTCCTTGTGAAAAGCAATACATTAATTACGATTTATACATATGAAGATGAGATAAAACAGATAGGCAGTCATGACTTTTTAACAGGTAGCTTAAGAATGTTTTCATCGGAATCCAAGGAGTACCCAGGAATATTCTACTTCACGGTGGGCGGCAGCTGTGAGCATTACAGTTATCTCACAATTGAGAATAACGAAATTGCAACCAAAAAACTCGCCGAAGACCACTATGCTGACGAAGAACTCGGCTACCCCAAACGCACATGGGTAAACATTTCAAAAGACGCAGAAATAATAAAAGAGGCAAAATATCTTTATGACAACAATAAAGATATTGAATTTTTAAAATTCGAGCCCTCGACAGTTTCTAATAATAATTCGGTAAGGTTCGAAAATGATTCGGTAGAATATACTGCAATAAATGCGTATAACCAATTTTTAAGTGGTAATATTTCGGCTAAAAATTTAAGCGACAAAAAGAATTACGAAGATTTGTTTTATATATCGGATTTAGAGAATCTCAATTTAGAACGGGGCATAGACAGATATACCTTTTATGACCTTAACGGTGATAATATTCCTGAGATGATAACAGACGCTTACTGTTTACAGGTGTTCGCTTATAAAGACGGTGAAGTTGTAATGATTTATGAAACCCCTGCGGCGCAGTCGTCAAATACAAGCATTTTGAAAAACGGAAAAATTCATTGGTCTCTAACAACAACAGGAACAACATATATATTTGCAAGCATTGACCGTGATTTAAATGTTACTGTTGACGAATATTTCGACGGCAAAACTCCACAAGAGGGCGACCAAGAAATTTATTATTATAACAATAAGGAAATAACCGAAAGCGAGTTTTATAAATACAAAGCAGAATTTTTCTCACCGTATTACTTTGCAGAAGCCGAAGTGGAATGGATTGAATACCAAAGTTAAAACGATACCGCCGTCAGTTAAAGACGGCGGTATCGTTTTATGACTTTATCTTTTTAAGCGCATTTTTTTCAAGTCGTGAAACCTGAGCTTGAGAGATGCCTATCTCATTTGAAACCTCCATCTGGGTTTTGCCTTGCATAAAGCGTAGGCTTAAAATTTTCTTTTCGCGCTCGGATAACGCTTTTATGGATTCCTTTAAGAATATTTCGTCAAGCCAGTTTTTATCGTCGTTTTTATCGCCCACCTGGTCGAGAACATATATTGTGTCGCCACCGTCAGAATAAACAGGCTCATAAAGTGATACGGGGTCCACAATGCTTTCAAGCGCTATCACCACATCCTCACGCGGGATGCCCAGCATCTCGGCAATTTCGGTGACGGTGGGCTCCTTTTGATGCTTATTTATATATTGCTCTTTAACCTGCATAGCGCGGTATGCGGTATCCTTGATAGAGCGACTCACCCTTATTGAATTATTGTCCCTCAAATATCGACGAATTTCACCGATTATCATTGGAACGGCATAGGTTGAAAAGCGCACATTTTGCGTGATATCAAAATTATCTATTGATTTTATAAGACCTATGCAGCCGACCTGAAACAAATCATCGGGGTTTTCCCCACGCCCTGCAAAACGCTGTACTACGCTTAGCACAAGGCGCAAATTCCCATTTATAAGCTCATCGCGCGCTCGCTTACTGCCCGCCTTCACCTCACGAAGCAGACTCTCTTTTTCTTTTTCCTTTAAAAGCGGCAGCTTTGAAGTGTCCACCCCGCAAATGACAACCTTATTACCGTACATCCCGCAACACCTCCGTAATTACATTTAAATTATTACCTTGTGTGCTTTGGGATAAACCCTAAATATTTTTTTCTTTTCGACAAAATAGGCTTGTATTTTTATTTTACACAAAAAACACCAAAAATTAAATTTTCTTGACATTTTTCGACAATTATTGTAAAATAAAATAACCTAAAAGCCATTTTTGCAGACTTTTAGGTTATTTGGAGCTGAAGATGGGACTTGAACCCACGACCTGCTGATTACGAATCAGCTGCTCTACCAACTGAGCCACTTCAGCATAACTTTGATAACCATTATATCAATTGTGACCCGTCAAGTCAAGCGCTTGACAATAAAAAACAGGTGATAATATGCAAGAAAATATCGATGCAATTAATGAAAGAATAATTCGCTACCGCAAACTTGCGGGCTACACTCAGGAAACGGCGGCGCAGGCGCTGGGGCTCAAAAAGACCACCTATGCCAGAATGGAGCGTCACGGTCACCCAACACCCGATTTAATTTTAAAAATGTCGATGGTTTTTAATGTCTCGGTGAATATGCTGTTTTACGGTCAGGATAACATTGTTCAGCAACAACCCGCATTACCTGTTACTCAGCTTCGGGAGCCTGAGCCTAAAATACCTATGGCTGAACCGCCTATGACGCTAACCGCAAACGAAAAAAGCCTTATTAACACATTGAGGTCATTTTCAAAGAACGATAAAGAGAGCGTTACTAAATTCATAAACGAAATATATCAGAAAAATAAAAAAGCTTAAAAAAACAGAGAAGCTTCTGCTTCTCTGTTTTTTACATATTCGAATATTGGTGGTAAATATCCTGAGCCTTTGCAAGTCCGCTTGAAAAGGCGGTAGCAGAGCCCGCCGCAACGGCGAATTTTAGCGCCTTTGCATAGTCCGAGTTTTCAAGATAACTGCATATAAATGCCGCAAGCATTGTATCTCCCGCGCCTGTTGAGTTTATAGCCTCACCTTTCGGTGCGGCAGCAAGGTGAATTTCACCTTGCTCATCTATTAACAGCGCGCCCGCGTGACCTAAGGACACCAAAACATTCTGCGCGCCCATTTCCCGAAGCTTTTTAGCATACGGCAGCGCATCATCGGCATCTTTAATGTCTGTGCCGAATATCGAACCCAGCTCGTGAATATTTGGTTTTATCAAAAGCGGGCGGTATTTTAGTGTGCTTAAAAGCTGGTCGCCCTCGGCATCCACCACGAACACAACCCCACTATCTTTCAAGTTTTCGAGAAGCTGTGAATAAATATCTTTCGGAACGCTTTTAGGGGCATTTCCCGAAAGCACTAATATATCACCTGTTTTGAGTGATTTAACCTTATCGAAAAGCGCTGATAGCTCATCTGCTGATATTTCGGGTCCCATGCCGTTTATATCGGTTTCCTCGCTTGATTTAAGCTTCACATTTATTCTTGAAAATCCGCTTTTAAGCTGAACAAAATCAGTATCAATCCCCATATCGCGAACGCTCTGCTTTATAAACTCGCCCGTGAAGCCCGCAACAAAGCCTAATGCGGTAGTGGGAACTCCCAATTCCTTTAGGATTATTGATACATTTATCCCCTTGCCGCCAACATATGCTTCCTCGCCACACGCGCGGTTTACTGCACCCTCACAAATTTCTTGGAGGCGCATCACATAATCAATAGCAGGATTTAAAGTTAATGTGTATATCATATAAACCAAACTTCTCTTCTTAATATTTCTATAAGCCTTACAAGAATGAATTGGGTAAAAAGCGCCGAAATATGCCACTTTGAGGCGGGTTCGGATTATTCGCTCTACCCTAATGTAATTTAAAAACCGACAAGTTAAAGCTTGTCGGTTTTTCTGGTGCGGATGAAGGGACTTGAACCCACATGAGATTGCTCTCACTAGAACCTGAATCTAGCGCGTCTGCCTATTCCGCCACATCCGCATATAAGTTATATTTATTAACTTTACAAATTTAAAAACTTTATTTGTTTTGGGGCAGCCGCGCCCCGCGTGACTCTTGCGGTGCCCGAAATTTTGTCAGCCTTGGAGCGGCTCAAAATTTCGACCGCTACGCCTTTTTGGCCTTCGCTGCATCCTCCACCGGAGGCGCTCGCCCAAAAACTGCCTATTCCGCCACATCCGCATATAAATAGTGCAAAACTAATTATACCCGCGGCAAAGGTAAAAGTCAAGGTTAAATGCCCGCGTTTTTTAAAAATTTGAGCAAGCCCTCACAGCCTTTTTGTATGTCGTTTTCGGTAATGTCAAAATCACCTGTATACCACGGATCGGCTACATCGTGGGGGGTGTTAGTAAAGTCAAGCAAACGGCTTACCTTGCCATCATTATCGTTTATGATATATTTAATATTTCTAAGATTCCGCTCGTCCATACAAACTATGTAATCAAATTTATCATAATCTGCCGCAGTTATCTGTCGCGCGCGCTTTTTAGAGCAATCAATTCCCCTGCTGTTTAAAATTCGCTTTACGGGCGGATAGACGCCACTTCCGATTTCTTCGGTTGAGGTGGCGGCGGATTCTACATATATTTTATCCTCTAATCCCTCGTGCTCCACTAATTCCTTCATTATAAATTCCGCCATTGGGCTGCGGCATATATTCCCGTGGCAGACGAATAATATTTTAATCATAGTAAACCTCGCAATACTTAATAACCTAATTATATAATATATCTGCAGATTTTTCAATTAGTAATAAAAACCCGCGGTAAGCTTAGCCTACCGCGGGATTCAAATTATTCTTCACTGAAATCATCCTTGCCTACGCCGCAAAGGGGACACTGGAAATCTTCGGGAAGGTCCTCAAACTTGGTGCCTGGTGCTATGCCGTTATCGGGGTCGCCTACTGCCTCGTCATAAACCCAGCCACATACGTTACATACATATTTCATTATTTTTCACCTCCAAGTTCATAGCTTAGCGCATCAAGCTGCGCTTTACTTTCATCATTTAAAGCCGATAGTATTTTAACCTGCGTTTCGGCAAACTTAAGGTTTTTGGCTCGCTCAAGCATTCCTTTCATCACCTTGGTAGCCATAGGCGCCCAGCTTCCGTTTTCAACAAAAGCCACTGTGCGGTTTTGGAAATTCCGCTCGGTAAGGTGATTTATAAACTCACGCATAAACGGGAATATATCGGCGTTATAGGTGGTGGTTGCAAGAACTAATTTCGAGTAACGGAAGGCATCCTCAACAGCCTCCGCCATATCGCAACGCGCAAGGTCATTTAAAACGACCTTTTTGCAGCCGTTCTCTCTTAATTTTTCTGCCAAGAGCTCTACTGCCTTTTTAGTATTCCCATAAACGGAGGTATATGCAATAACTATGCCATCTTCTTCAACATTATAACTCGACCAGATGTTATAAAGGTCAATATAGTAACTAAGGTTTTCGCTGAGCACAGGTCCATGCAGCGGGCAGATGGTCTTTATATCAAGCCCTGCCGCTTTTTTAAGCAGAGCCTGCACCTGAGCGCCGTATTTACCAACGATACCTATATAATAGCGCCTTGCTTCGCACGCCCAATCCTCATCCGCATCCAACGCGCCGAATTTTCCGAAAGCATCGGCTGAAAACAGCACCTTATCGGTACTATCATAACTAACAATTACCTCAGGCCAATGCACCATAGGCGCTGTAATAAATGTGAGATTATGCTTACCTAAGGAAAGGGTATCCCCCTCACCTACTATAATGCGGTTGTCCTCAAATTCTGTACCGTAAAAATTCTTCATCATTGTGAAGGACTTTGCAGATGAAACAATTTTTGCTTTAGGATATGTGTTTATGAAACTTACTATATTTGCCGAGTGGTCGGGCTCCATATGCTGAACTATAAGATAGTCAGGCTCCCTACCCTCTAAAGCATTTTTAATATTATCGAGCCATTCTTTAGTGAAGGCGGCGTCAACACTATCCATAATAGCTATCTTTTCATCGATTATGGCATAGGAATTATACGCCATACCGTTTGGAACCTCATACTGCCCTTCGAAAAGATCAATTTTATGGTCGTTTACGCCGATATATTTAATATCATTTGTAATAAACATTCTTTACACCTCTACATTAATATATCACAATTATATCAAATATTCAACCTATAAGCTTGCTCAATATTTTCATCATCTGCAGATAAAAAATTATTTATTTATATTTATTCTAATATCCCCTGTATCGGTTGTGATTTCACATCTGCCGCCTGAGGTTGTTTTGGGAACATTGATGCTGCCTGTATCGCTCTGCGCAATAAACACCTTATCCGAAAGCAGACTGCCCTTCACATCCCCCGTATCGGTTTCTATACTAATTTCAGCGGCATCACAATTCTCAAACTTAACATCGCCCGTATCTCTTTCAATATCAAATTTATCTGTGGCGATAACATTTTTTAAGTATATATCACCCGTATCTCCGCTTGAGATAATGCTTTTACAAGAAACATTTGTTAAGTTTGTCTTTCCTGTTGAAACGGAAAGCCGGAGCGCCCCTGCCGATATATTTTCAAGTGAAATATCGCCTGTGCTTGTTTTTATCTTAATCACTTCAGTGGCGTCGGCATAGCTTTTTACATCCCCTGTGCTAAGCGAAATATCAATATCACCAAAGTTAAAGTCCTTCGGTATTTCAACATCACTGGTATCTCCATTGATGAGTAGGTTTGTGTATTCTGTTTTCGGAAGATAAACGGTTATTTTTGATGTGTTGAAATTTATACCAATATGTTCGTGCCATTCTCTATGGTCTGCCACTGTTATGTTAAGCGTGTTATCCTCAACATCAACTGAATGATTAATATTTTTTTGTTCATAGCAAACGACCTTGCAAATTTCATCTGTGGATGCTAAAAACTTAATATCCGCAGTATCTGTATTAATTGATATGCTGCCGAATTCTTCTCTTATATCATAAGTGTTCGTTTCATATTTTTGTGTGTTTAGCTTAGAAAAATCCCAATCATATTGAAGCATTGCCCACACAAACATAATCGCTCCAATTAAAATAAGAGAAATTGCTATAACAACCCAAATTGTTTTTTTACTCATCACGCTTCCTCCTTTTTAATAAAGCAGTTTTTAATGCCGAGCGCAATTTTCTTTGTGAGCAGCAGTATGCCCTTTGTTGCAGCCTTGCAGCCGAAGAACATAAAAATGGTAAGCCCTGCGCAAAGCATACCTGTGCCTATGGTTGCAATTCCTGTGAGCATATTACCTCTTAATGCAAATATAATACCTGCCACTACCGTGCCAAAGGAATAGCCTACCAATGATGCAAAAACCGCCCACAACGAAATTATCACAGCCCATAAGGATATGTAAAGTGAAAGAATTACAGCAACTGCAGCGATACCTAAGGAAAGCCATATCGGAGAGCCAAGCACTAAAAGCACAATTTCCCACGCGCTTAAGCTTCTTTTAGGTCTTATTCTTTCCTTGGCGATTTTTACAAGAGGAATTTCTGATATTATCTGAGCAACAATTTCATCAACAACTCCTACTGCCGAAACCGCCTCTTCCTCCAAAAGTCCCTCTTCCATTCTATCATCTATCATTTCACTATAAAAAGCGAGACGCTCCTCAATGTCATTTTGAGGCAATCCGCTCAAGCCTTTACGCATCTGTTCAATAAACTCAAGTTTAGTCATGTGGCTCATCCTCCTTAGTTACAAATTGATATATAGATAACATTTCTTTCCATTCATCCTTGAAATCCGCAATGCGTTTTAGCCCTAAATCTGTAATATGATAATATTTTCTCAGTCTGCCGCCGTGCTCCGCAGTGCGAACAGTTAACATATTCCCCGATTCCAAGCGCTTAAGAATGGTATATAGAGTTGATTCCGAAAGTTCAATATACGGTTTCATATCTTTGATAATCTTATAGCCGTATGAAGCTTCGCTCTTGATAGCCGCTAAAACACAGACATCCAAAAGACCTCTTTTTAACTGAATATCCATACTATACCTCCCTTTGCATAATACATCATATCACGAAGTATTGTTTTTGTCAATAGCCTCCTCGAAGCTGTAAAATAGAATAGAAAAAGAGTAGCCGACAAAGTCGACTGCATTTTTTGGTTGCGGGACGACTTGAACCAACGGTCTTGTATTTTCTCTGCGGAGAAAATACTGCGGTCGGTTCGGTGGCTCTGACAGTCCACAGGACTGTCATTCACTACCACCTCACCCTTCGGGTTATTCGCCCTTCGGTCTCATAACCAAAGACAATAATCCAAAAATCTTTTCTCATAACAAGAAAAAACTCAGCACACCATTCGGTGTTCTGAGTTTTTTTGGTTGCGGGGGAAGGACTTGAACCAACGACCTTCGGGTTATGAGCCCGACGAGCTACCAACTGCTCCACCCCGCGATATTTAACTGTTTCCCTTAGTGGGTAAAGGTATTATACTACATATCTTTTTATAATGCAAGTCTTTTTTGAGAAGTTTTTTAAAAAAGCCGTCGGGTAAATTCGACGGCTTTTTCTGTTTTAATACTCATACTCTCCTGTGAATACGGTTGTGGCACCTCCGCGCATCATTACACGCTCATCATTAAGATAGGTTATATAAAGGTCGCCGCCCAAAAGCCTCACAGTTATCTCCTCGCCTTTTTTGCAGTAACCGTTCACAACCGCAGCCACAGCCGCCGCGCAGGCGCCTGTGCCGCAGGCGAGCGTTTCGCCACTTCCGCGTTCCCACACCCGCATTTCAAGTGTTTTGTCATCAATAACACGGATAAACTCAGTGTTAACGCTTTCGGGGAAAATTGGATTTTTCTCGAACTTAGGTCCTATTTCTTCGAGTGGTAAATCTGCCACATTATCACAAAATACCACGGCGTGCGGGTTGCCCATAGAAACAGCGGTTATTTTATATTCAACTTCACCTACGGTTATGGGTTTATTTATCATTGTAGCGCCGTCATACAAAACGGGTATCCTTTTAGTTGTAAAGCAGGGCGCGCCCATATCCACTGTGAGGGTTTTAGCCTTGCCCTCTTGTGCCTCAACCGCAAGTGTTTTTATGCCGCTTAGCGT
The DNA here is from genome assembly GCA_045544435.1 of Acutalibacteraceae bacterium. GTDB lineage: Bacteria > Bacillota > Clostridia > Oscillospirales > Acutalibacteraceae > UBA737. Next base: position 102,073 of record JAZPZA010000020.1, read on the forward strand.
TTCAACCTTTATAATATCCTTTTGGGCAATTCCGCTATCATAAACATACTTACCCACGCATCTCACGCCATTACCGCACATTTTGCCCTCGCTGCCATCGAGGTTAAACATACGCATCTTGGCATCCGCCACCTTGGACGGGCAAATAAGGATAACACCATCTGCTCCCACGCTAAAGCGGCGGGGTGACATCATTCGAGCTAGCTCCTCGGGGTTTTGCAAACTTTCCTTAAAGCAGTCAATATAGATATAATCGTTACCTATACCATGCATTTTTGTAAATTTAACTTTAGGCATATTTATCTACCTTTCAAAGAAACAGCGCTTTTAAGCTCTTACTTAAAAGCGCTGTTGGATTTTTAAATTATTCTGCAGTTTCTTCCTCTACAGTTTCTTCAGCAACAGGGAATAAATTCTTTTCATCCTTTATTGTATCATAGAACTTAGCGCGTGCCGCTGCCATATAAGGTGCAATATATAAATAAGCCAGACCGAGGGTTAAGCCACCGAGCAGATGCCACCAGAAAAAGCTAAGCTCAAGCACAAAAAGGTCGAACTTATGGCCATCCATCATAATGCGGCTTGCAGTTATTGCATCCTTTGGTTTCATTTCGGGATGATCGGCAAGTATGTAAAATGTCATAGCATAAGAATATGTCTTAACTATGCCAGGTATCACAAATAGCATTGACCAAAGTGCTGTGAAAACGGTTACAAGCACACCTGCAAGACAGTTTGTGCCAAAGTTATTAAAGCCTTTGAAGGCATCGCCGAATTCAACCTTCCAGCCGCGCACAATTTCCAGCATCACTATTGCAAGGCCTACAGAAAAAATACCTGTAAGGAGTATTGTGGCAAAAGGAACATATGCGGATACCGCCAAAATAAGGCCAACCACTATTATAACTCCTATAGAAACGCCCCATTTTTCTCTAAGCGCCTGCTTTGCCGCAAGCTTTACCTGTGTTCTGTTGTACATAAAAAATCCCCCTTTGTTTTTATAATTATATTATAAAATATAAAGGGGGGATATGTCAATATTAACCTTTAAAAACACGCACCTTAAAGGATTTAGAGCACTTAGGGCAAACGGTGGTGTGTTTGCCTTTTTTACGGGGCAGTCTCAGTATCGCGCGACAGTATGGGCATTTCTTATATATATGGGTAAAATCCGCCCGTCTTTGACGCTTGATATTACGGGAGGCAATTATTTTATTTATAACACCTTTTACATACTGATTTTCACGAGAGCGGGCTGATATATTTCGTGAGAGAAAACGAAAAACGGCAAAAATGATAATAGCATACACTATAAACTGCAAAATAACAGAGCGCACAAAAATATTGACAACCGATAGCGCCATCGCAAGACCTAAAAGCACATAAAAAAGATTGTCAATGCCATATCTACCGCTCATAAACTGCATAAGGCGATATCTGAAATTCATAAAAGCCCCTCTTTCGATTTTATATTTATATTATACATCTTAGCTTTATATAATTTGTTACGAAAGGGTTAATATTATTGTCAGTACAGGAATTTTATGGTATCATTGCTATGGGTGATATTTATGTTTTCAAAGGTTTTAAGCGTTGGGATATTTGGAATTGATTCCTATATGATAGAAATTGAAGCCGATGTTTCGGGTGGGCTTCCATGCTTTGATGTGGTGGGACTTCCCGATACCGCTGTTAAGGAATCGCGCGACCGCGTTCGTGCGGCTATAAAAAACTGCGGTTTTCGCTTTCCAAACGGCAGGATCACGGTGAATCTCGCCCCTGCCGACAAGAAAAAAGAGGGCGCAGTTTATGATTTACCGATACTTTTATCTATACTTAAAGCCTCTGAACAGTTAAGCTGTGATATAAACGAGAGCATATTCTTAGGTGAAGTATCACTTGACGGGCAGATTCGCCCTGTAAACGGTGTGCTTGCGATGGCGATAACCGCGGCGCAAAACGGAATTAAAAATGTTTTCGTGCCGCTCGATAACGCCGCTGAGGCTGCGGTAGTTGAGGGCATTAATGTTTACGGCGTGAGTAATGTGAAGCAGGTTATTGACCATCTGACCGCATTTACTGCGCTTGAAGCCGCTCATCCTATTGAAATGCAAGATGATTTGCCGCAGAGCATTCTTGATTTTAGTGAGGTCAAAGGGCAGATTACCGCCAAAAAGGCGCTTGAGGTAGCCGCCGCCGGTGGGCATAATATTCTGCTCATAGGTCCACCTGGAGCGGGCAAAAGTATGCTCGCAAAGCGGCTGCCGACAATACTTCCCGAGATGACCTTTGAGGAATCGATAGAGACCACAAAAATTCATTCTGTAGCGGGGACACTCGATAAAAACAACCCCATAATCACAGCGCGCCCATTCCGCTCACCCCATCATACAATTTCAGCACCAGGACTTACGGGCGGCGGCACAGTGCCGCGCCCCGGTGAAATATCACTCGCGCACAATGGTGTGCTTTTCCTTGATGAGCTGCCCGAATTCAAGCGCGATGCTATGGAGGCGCTTCGCCAGCCCATTGAAGACGGCCGCGTGACTGTTTCGCGCGTTTCGGGCACGGTTACATATCCAAGCTCTATAATGCTTGTTGCGGCTATGAATCCCTGCCCCTGTGGCTACTATGGCCACCCCACAAGGGAATGCACATGCACGGGTAATATGGTGAATAAATATCTTAATAAAATTTCGGGACCTATGCTTGACCGCCTTGATTTGCATGTTGAGGTGCCGCCTGTGGACTATAAGTCGCTTAGTGATACCGCGCCGACAGAAACCTCAGCACAGATAAGAGAGCGTGTTAACCGCGCGCGCAGAATACAAACAGAGCGTTACCGCGGCACGGGTATTACCTGCAATGCGCGGCTTACCCCCGCGATGCTAAGAAAGGTTTGCATTATGACCGATGAAGCATCCGAATATCTTAGCCGCAGTTTTGATTCATTAGGCCTTTCTGCTCGCGCTTATGACAGAATTTTAAAGGTAGCTCGCACCATTGCAGACCTGCAAGCGAGCGAAAAAATAGAAAAAGAGCATGTTTTCTCGGCAATTCGTTTCAGAAGCCTTGACAGAAAATATTGGGGTGAATAATTAAACGATAAAAAACGGCTGAAGTTTAAAACTTCAGCCGTTTCATTATTTACTATACCCTAACATTATAGATTTTATGCTTTCGAGCTGTGACTTCGGCACACCGATATAGTTGACAAGATAGTTTTCTATTGCAGAGGAAAGTTTGCCATCTCCAGTGCCGTATTCGCTCATCATTCTGTTATAAAGTTCGCCCCAGGCAACATAATTTTTGTTATCATTCTGCATAACTGTATCGTTTTCGGCAAATGTGCCTCCATTACCTGCACCGCGCCAGCGCTTGCCTGACGCCGAAAATGATGTGAGCTCAAAATCGCGGGTGAGATCCTCATAGCTGACACCTAAGTAACCATTTACGAGGAAAGCAAGTGTGCCGGTTCTATCGGCGCCTGCGGTGCAGTGAATATACATAGGATAATTGTTTTCATCCGCAAGTAGCGCAAATATAGCCTTGAAATTTGTTGTAACCCGCTCTCTATGATCATCGTTTAAAATTTTATCATACTGAGAGGTTGTGTTAAAGAACTTATAATTAAGACCTGTGCCGTCAGTAGCAGAAGGGTTATTGTTTTCAGAACGAATATCGATCTCAGTCTTCATTCCAAGATATTTAAGCGCTGATATTCCTTGTGTTGTTATATTGTTAAGTTGTCTGCCACGGTAAAGTTTCCCATAAGCCACGGTTTTACCACTTTCGGTGGTCCAACCGCCAAGGTCGCGCACATTACCAACGCCTTCTATATCAACAAAACGCACAGGTCTGTTGTTCACCGCTATCTTACCACCTGCAATAGCAGAGGGGGATTTTTTACCGGTAACCCTCCAATAATAGGTTTTGCCGGGCACAAGCACACCGGGATTTACATTATTTTGGGATACTTCAATAATATATGGATTAGAAAAATCGGCGTTTTCAGATATTAAAACAGTATATTGGGAACTGCCGTCAGAGTTCCACGAAAGCGTAACATTTTGGCTGTCGTGGAAGGTGTTTGAATATTCATTCAATATCTGGAATTGTTGTGTCGCGTTTTTAGCCGAAAGGTAAGCCTTAATAATATCATCGCGGAGATCTACTTGCTCTACGGTATTTTGATCTTTATCCGTGGCAGGCTTAGAATCCAATGAAGAATTGGTCTCGGAATTATTGCTTGATGAGGAATCGGATTGGTTGTTATCAATATGCACATCGCTATTAGATAAATCACCTGATTCGCCCTCATGCTCTGTTTCTACTTCATAGATATACTCAACCGTATCTGATGAGGCATTATACACATTATTGCTGCAACCGCAAACACATAAAACAAAAATCAGTGATAAGATTAATGTTAAAGTTCTTTTTAGCATATTTATCCCATTTTGTATCATTTATTTATTATAATATCCTTTTCACCATCTAACTGATAAAGGCGGATATAATCAATTTCGAACTTTGGATCGGGAAGGCTAGAACTATATTTAGAGCTTTTGCCTGCTGCAGGAGTATAAATATGATTATCAAGTAAGAAATACATATACTGATTATAGCCATACCTGCCATCATCAAAGCCATCAAAAGGCGTAGTTAGATCTATTGAGTAATAGGTATTGCCATCAACAATGAAATCCATTTTTTTATCTGTCCACAAGAAGCCATACGTATGCCATTCTTCGGTGGTAGATCCCATAGAAGCCAGATTCAGTTGTTGCCAACCACGCGTTCTTGAAACTGCAGTACTGAACTGCTTCTGATCAGGATCATCTGCACCGATATACTTATACATATCGGATTTTGAGGTAACGATTGAGCCATCATATCCGCGAACATCACCTGTGCTTAGATTATATGTATTCTTATACCACTTGTGCAAATTAGGCTGCACCTTATCGCCTAAGTGACTATAGCACTCGAAGATATCGACCTCTAGAGTGAAAATCGGATTTAAATAACTTGAGCCATCCTCATATCTAATAAGGCTGCTGCCTGTAGAGCGCATCCACCAAGCGGGCCATGAGCCATTGTTTGTGGGAACGCTTGCGCGAAGCTCGGCATAACCACGGCGATATACCATTCGCTCACTTGTAGTGAGCACGCCGCCGTTAGCATATTTAAAATCTTTAGTTATTATTTGATTCTTAAGATAGTGCTTTTTTCCAATATATGGCGTGAAATCGAACTTGCCCGCTGTCAAGACAAGCTTGCCATCATTGGCGTATGTAAATCGTCTGATTTCATTCTTGGGGGCTACCTCAAAGTCAGAATAATATCCCATCATATGGGTGATATTCCAGGTGTCGCTTTCTGTGAAGTCAACCGATGAATCCTCGAACTCATCGCCCCAAACATAGTTATACATTTTGTTGTTTACATTTCTCGGCTGCTGATAGCCTGAAAGCTCGCCTTCTATGTGGGGAAGAGGTTTATTCTGAACACAGTTTTCTATAAACTTTTCAACCGCCATTTCAACTGCGGTTACATTATTACCCTCAAACCTGAGCTTTTCGCCCATAATTCGCACTTTATATGAAGCATCGGAAGCGCCTGTTGAAAAGCGGTTAGTATCACCGACCAATATTTCTTTATCGCTTAAAGAATAATCGCTATCCTTATAAACAGATAATCTAATCCCTAAGTTACGGAAACAATCAGAAAGCATTTGTACGGCTTCCAAATTATCATCCTTGCCATATACTATAGCATACGCTGAGATATTACTCCAAAACTCTTGGGATTGGTCAGCATCAGCAGTTCCCATTTCAAATTTACCTACATAGTTATTAGCTGAACTAATACTATTCTTATCCTTAATATTTCCGCCTTTATTAGGTGAATAAGACTCGTTCTTATTAGGACTGCTTTCTGATGAAATGTCGTTATCCTCTTCTGATGAAGCTTCACTATCATTTTTTGATGAATTATTCTGAGTGGTAACGGTATTGCCTTGCGTATCCTCGTTTTCATATTCGTATTCATATTCGTATTCGTATATTATTTGCGTGCCTGAGGATACCTCATCGGGATTTTTTTTGCAGCCGCAAACGCCAAGCAATAATATCAATGAAAGCACAAATGCTAAAGCTCTTTTCATATTCATTCTCCTGTTTATATTTCATTAAAATCATTCAAACATTGGGGTTGATAGGTATCTATCGCCCGTATCGGGAAGTAAAACTACTATATTTTTACCCTTGTTCTCTTCCCTTTTTGCAAGGCTGATAGCTGCAGCCAAAGCCGCGCCTGAGGATATACCCACAAGCACGCCCTCTGCTCTGGCTATAAGCCTGCCCGCAGAAAATGCATCCTCAGTAGAAATCTTAATTATCTCATCATAAATTTGGGTGTTAAGCACCTTTGGCACAAAGCCTGCGCCTATACCCTGCAAGCCGTGCGGCGCAGCGTCACCACCCGAGAGCACAGGAGAATCAGCAGGCTCCACCGCCACGATTTTAATATCGGGGTTTTTGGATTTTAAATATTCGCCAACGCCTGTTATTGTGCCGCCCGTGCCAACGCCTGCCACAAATATATCAACCTTACCGCAAGTATCCTCATAAATTTCCACACCTGTGGTTTTTCTGTGCGCCGCGGAATTTGCGGGGTTATCAAACTGACCCGCAATAAAGCTGTTGGGGGTGTTTTCGGCAATTTCCTGCGCCTTTTGAATAGCGCCCTTCATACCCTTTTTACCCTCAGTGAGCACAAGTTGGGCGCCGTATGCTGATAATATCCGCCTGCGCTCAACAGACATTGTATCAGGCATAACTATTATTACCTTATATCCACGAGCCGCCGCCACCATAGCAAGACCTATGCCTGTGTTGCCACTTGTTGGCTCGATTATCACAGAATCGTGGTTTAGGATACCTTTTTGCTCGGCATCGTTTATCATCTCAAGCGCTACTCTATCCTTAACGGAGCCTGCAGGATTAAGATATTCAAGTTTAGCGATTATACTCGCTTTAAGCCCTTCAAGCCGTTCAATATTTGAAAGTTTAAGCATTGGGGTTGCCCCTATAAGCTCATCAACTCTACCGAATATTCGAGACACAACATCACCCTTTAATAGTATGTAAGTTTATTATACCAAAATTATTGGCTTAAGTAAACAAAAACACCCGATTTTATAAAAAATCGGGTGAAAATTATATTAGTTTATTTTGGGAAGGCTTGCAGCCGCAACCGACTGACCAACTCTTCTGGATTTTTCATCAGGAATATGAAGTGTTATCTTGCCAGCAAGCTCGGGGAACTCTTTATCAAGAACCTCCTGAGCGCGTTCAAGCAATATAACGCCGCCCTCACCCGAGGTAACGCGGCCCATAATAAGCACATGCTTAATGTCATAGAACTCGCTATAGAAAGCGATAGCATAGCCAAAGTAAGCGCCGATGGTATCATAAATAGCGGCGGCACGCTCGTCACCCTCGTTCATAAGACCCTGCACAACCTTAAGCTTTTCTGCGGGGGAAAGGCTTTCATCAAGCTCAATTCCGGCCGCGGGCGCAAGCTTTATAACGCCATCCTGTGAGAAATATTTAACACCGCAGCCATAGTCGCCTGACCATTCATCCACCATAGCGTCCTTGCAATAATCAACGGGAGCAAATGCGAGTTCATTAAGCCAGCCTGTGATATTGCCCTGCGGGTCAACATAGCCTGCCGCCTCAGATGTGCCCATAGCCACACCAAGCACTGAATTGTCGCCAAGGTTCATAGCGCCTGCAAGCGCGGTAACATCGCCGTCGTTTGCAACCTCTATCGGAATGTCCTCACCGATTTCGCGAGCCACATCGATATACATATTCTTAACCTTTTTATCAAAATCCTCATCGCTTACCTTTAGGAACAAGGATGCCACCATTATGCGGTTATCAACATAAACACCTGCGCTTGAAACGCCGATAGCATCAACACGCGGCATTTTGGAAGCGGCAGTCTTCATAGCATCGAGTATGCCCTGATAATGATAATCGGGGTCTGAATTGGTTTTGGGGAACCAAACAACCTCTTCAGAATATACACTCTCGCCATCAACAACAGCGCTTACCTTACGGTCAGATCCGCCTGCATCAAAGCCGATACGGCAACCGTCAAGATGGCGGCCAACAGGAGAAGCCGAAGACTTATCCTTGGGTGCATCCGCTAAAGACACAACCTTAACTTCAAACGGTTGCTCGTAAACACGCTCCATAAAGTGAACATCGAAATCTCTTAATCCGCCGTCGGTATAGGCTGCCTTTATTTTTTCGCCAACTACCTCGCTGCCGGCAATTATGATTTTATAGCCACCTGCAACCCATAAAAGCGCTTTAACCATTCTTTCAATAAAGTTAAAGTTTTCTTCATCGTGGCCTGTGCCATCGCGGAAAATACGGGTTTTGTATGTAGTTGTATATCCCTTGTTACGCTCTACTGCGATAACTATATCCTGACCGTCTGCGGCTGTTGCCTCACGCATTTCGCGGCAAACAAGTGACAGCGGCTCAAATTGTGGGTCGAGTTTTGTATTAACCTTAAGCTTCATATTTTATTTCTCCTCCGATAATGGTTTTTTGTATGTTAAATTCACCGTCGGTGATGATGATATCGGCATCCTTTCCAACCTCAATAGAGCCCTTATTCTTTTGGATACCAATAGTAGTAGCGGGGTTTAGGGATGCGCAGTTTACACATTCCCAAAGCGGAATGGATGAATTTGTGTAAACATTCCAAACGCCCTTATTAAGCTGTAGAACACTACCTGCAACCGTTCCGTCTTCTAAACGGCAAACTATATCACGATAGATAATCTTTGCGCCACCCAAGGTGTATTCACCGAAAGGCAGTCCACCCGCGGGCAGACAGTCGGTAATAAAGCAGAGCTTTCTGCCTTTGAGTTTCCAAAGCATATCGTAAAAGCATTTATTAACATGGAAGGTATCAACTATAACCTCACAGCTAACATCGCTGTTAAAAGCCGCAGTTACAACACCCGGCGCACGGTGCGCAAGTGGTGTCATAGCGTTAAATAGATGTGTTACATGCTTAACACCAACCTGGGTGCTGCTCATAGCGGTATCATAATCAGCCGAGGTATGTCCCATAGAAATTACAACATCCGTATCACGGTTAATCTCTCTTATAGCAGCGAAATCCTCAGTATCGGTTTCGGGAGCCAGAGTGATAATCTTGATTATATCGGAATATTCCTTAACAAAAGCCGCATCGGGCTTTAATATGTATTTAGGGTCCTGCGCGCCTTTTTTGCTCTCACTGATAAACGGACCCTCAGCGTGACAGCCGAGTATTGCACTGCCATCCCAAGATTTGCTTTCTTCCTTAAGCTCGCGGCAGACCTCAAGTGCTTTTCGGATTACCTTCATATCAACAGTCATAGTGGTGGGAAGGTAGCCCACAACGCCGTTAGCAAGAAGTCCCTTTGAAATTGTACGGATGCTTTCTTCCTCACCGTCACAAACGTCCTTGCCGAGATATCCGTGAATATGAAGCTCTATAAGACCCGGTGAAACATAACCGCCGTTAGCATCAATTACTTCGCATTCTGCAGGAATTTTATCGGCAGGAACTATACCCTCTATCTTATCAGAATATAAAAGAGCACTTCCCTCAACTATTCTGTCCTTTAAAATGATTTTTCCGTTAATTATGGCTTTCATTCTAAACCTCCGCAACTAAAAGGTAACATCAATTATCAATATGTAAATTATAGCAGACAAACACACCAAAATCAATAGATAAACTCTATATTAAACAAAAAAATAAAACCTTTTGCACACAAAGAGCAAAAGGTTTTATATGCACATATTATTGGGCGGATATAACGGTTTCGGGCTCATCTTTCTCAAGCACAATATCGTGGTAAATAAGCAATTTGAATATGAAACCGCAGCCCTGAATAAACAACACGAACGCCACAACACCGTGCATACCCACAAACTCATCTATCGGCTTTAAAAGCGCCGCTATACCTGAGATAAGTTCAACCGCGCCCGCTATTGCAAAGCGCTTTACACCGCGATAGTTTTCCTCTTTCAACTCGCGTGAGTCCAGTATTTTCAATATACCCGTAAAAAGCTCCCACACGCCGAAAAAGAAAGGTATTATTCCCGCCTCAATCATTCGGTTAAAAAGCAAAAAGACCGAAAGCAGTGTAGTGCACATACCGTCCGCCAGCACCCAGCGACAGCCGTGAATTTTTTTATAATTGTGGTGATAAATAAAAAGATTTATCCAACCCACCGAAAACATCGCTATGCCAAGAGGTACTGCAATAGTGCTCATACTGTAGTTCCAGGTTGCCAAAGAAAGTGCTGCCGCCGCAAACATAATAAGAGCCGCTGTGCCCCAAAGAATCTGCACCCAAGAGATTTTGATTTTGGCTTTGACCATAAAAATATTACCTTTCTTTTAAAAAATTTCCATTTTTATTTTAACAGAAAAGCAATAGTATTTCAACAAAATTTACCAAATGAAAGATAAAGAATAAAACAACTTGACTTTTTGATTGTATTAAAGTAAAATAAGTAAAGTGTTTTATGCGGGTGTGGCGGAATGGCAGACGCGTTAGCCTTAGGAGCTAGTGCCACAGGCGTGGGGGTTCAAGTCCCTTCACCCGCACCAGAAAAACCGACTTGTTTCGACAAGTCGGTTTTTCAACTAAATCCACCCTTTCGGGTGGGTGAAATACTCACTTCGCTCGTGTGAAATCGCTGCGGCGGTTGGTGGATTTAATTTCACATTTTGCTTTAGCAAAATATTTTACCAAAGGCGTAAGCCTTTGATTTCACCGTGAGCGTTCGCGAACGATTTCACTTAAAATATGTAGGAGTTCGAACACATAGGTCAAAAATTCAGAAGGGTTCGAATTTGTGCTCCCTTTCCAGTCGAGAGCCTCGACACGCAATACGCGTGCTGAGGTTCTTCTTTTTTATAGTTTCAACCTCGCGTTTGAGGTTGGTTATGAACACTCGCACCATAAAAAAGGAAGATAGAGGTTTCCCTCTATCTCCCTTTTCTATTATACCATTATCCTATAAACCCGTTACCGAGTCCGAAGCTTACGGAAATTGCTCTATCCACCTTGTCCATTGAGGTGCCGTCGATAGTTCCCATCTTTTCTTTAAGGCGGCGCTTATCGATTGTTCTTACCTGCTCAAGCAACACGATAGAGTCCTTTGCGAGTCCGCTTGCTGCGGCACTTAAATTTATGTGGGTGGGCAGATTGCTTTTTTCGTGCTGACTGGTTATCGCCGCGGCAATAACGGTGGGGCTATACTTATTACCCACATCATTTTGCACTATAAGTACAGGTCGTACCCCACCCTGCTCAGAGCCTATGACGGGGCTTAAATCGGCATAGTAAATCTCTCCGCGTTTTACATTCATTATCGTTTCACTCTCCGAATTGTTTCTGCTATTATTTTTGCCTGATTTAAGGCGAAATAATCACAGTGCGAAAATTCTTTTCTATATATTTTATGAGAGTTACGCGTCTGTTGTGAAAAGTCAAAAACACCTGCCCATACGAGCAGGTGTTTTATTTAACTATTTTTCCAAAAGAAAATAAACAATAACAAATATGCCTAAGACTATTCTATAAACGCCAAACGCCTTAAAGTCGTGCCTTTTGATATAGGACACAAGGAACTTAATCGCCAGCACAGACACCAAAAATGCGGTTACACAGCCTAAAGCCAAAATTATAAGCTCATCAGTTGTAAAGGCGAAACCGTCTAAGAAAAACTTTAGAAGCTTTATAAGACTGGCACCGAACATAGCAGGGATGGAAAGAAAGAACGAAAACTCAGCCGCAGCGGTGCGTGAAGTGCCAAGTAGGCAAGCGCCCAAAATTGTTGAGCCGCTTCTTGAGGTGCCAGGCACTAATGCCAAGCACTGGATAATGCCTATTAAAAGCGCTGTTTTATATGGCATATCATCAAGCTTTAAAATTTTCTCTTTCTTCCTTATGCTTTCGATAACTATAAACGCTATACCGTAGGCTATAAGCGCGCCCGCCACAACAAAGGCGCGCATATCGCCCGTTAGCATACTATCTATCTGCTCATCAAAGGCTATACCAATAATAGCGGCAGGCACACTTGCTATGAGTATTTTCACCCAAAGCAGAATTTTATCAACATATATGTAGTTATTGCAAAACTGCTTAAATCCCTTCGCCGAGCCACTTTCGGAAGTAAAAAAAGGCTTTACACGCGTAGACTTAAGGTGGAACGGCCATATTTTATTCCAAAAAAGAATCACGACAGCAAGAATTGCGCCAAGCTGGATTACCACCAAGAAAATATCCATAAATTCGTCGCGGACATTAAGCTTCATCCACTCGTCGACTAAAATCATATGGCCTGTGCTGCTTATGGGCAGCCACTCGGTTATTCCCTCAACTATGCCGAGAATAACCGTTTTAATTATCTCAAAAAAATTTAGCACTAATCTACCTCGCTGAATTTCTACTTACCTATCATTTCCTTGTAAAGACGGATATAGGCGTTAGCCGATGCCGCCCAGCTATTGTTACAAGCCATACCGCGGCGGCGGAGAATATCCCAGCCATTTGTATCACGGTAGCCATCGATAGCGCGAAGTATTGTGTCCTTCATTTCGTGCGCATTGAAGTTTGCAAATGTGAAGCCGTTACCAACGCCATCATCGCTATCAGAGATGGTATCGTTAAGGCCACCCGTTTCGCGAACTATCGGCACTGTGCCGTAGCGGAGTGCAACCATCTGCGCAAGACCGCAAGGCTCGCTAAGGCTCGGCATCAAGAATATATCGGCGCCCGCATAAATGCGGTTTGCAAGCACTGCATCAAAGCCAAGCTTCAGCGCCACCTTATCGGGATATTTGCCAGCCATTTCATAGAAGAAGGTTTCAAATTCCCACTCGCCTGAGCCTAATATCACGAACTGCAAATCGTGCTGCATTAATTCTTCGAAAACATGCTTTACAAGGTCAAGACCCTTGTGCTTAACAAGTCTTGTTACGATACCGATAAGCGGGGTATCTGCCTTTTCGGGAAGTCCCATTGATTTTTGAAGCTCAGCCTTATTAACCGCCTTGCCCGATAAATCCTCAGCGGTGTAATTCTTAAATAGCATCGGGTCGGTTTCGGGATTATAAACATCATAGTCTATTCCATTTACGATACCTGTAAGCTTATAGGTAAACTCCTTTAAAATACTGTCAAGTCCGTGAGAATAGAATGGGTCTAATATCTCGCGAGAATATGTGGGTGACACGGTGGTAATCTTATCTGCGCACTGAATTGCGCCCTTCATAAGGTTAACACAGTCATCATATTCAACAAGGCTTTCTCTGCCCTCTCTCAGACCTAAAACATCGCCGTAAAGCTCTTTTCCGTACTTTCCCTGATACTGAATATTATGAATGGTGAACACCGATTTAATATTACTGTAAAGCGGGTCGTATTTATAAAACTCATTAAGATATACAGGCACCATAGCGGTCTGCCAGTCGTTGCAGTGGATAACATCGGGGGTAAAGCCGATGTGAGGGATAATCTCAAGCACCGCACGGGAAAAGAAGGCGAAACGCTCGGCATCATCATAATAGCCATAAAGACCATCACGCTTGAAGTAATACTGGTTATCAATAAAATAATATATAACACCATTTAGATGCGCTTCAAACACACCGCAATACTGCCGTCTCCACGAAACGGGAACGGTTATGCTGAATAAAAAGGTCATTTTTTCGCGCATCTCATCGCTTATTGAGCCGTAAAGCGGCATAACAACCCTACAGCCAACAAGTCTGCGGCGGAGCGCTTTGGGCAGTGCGCCTGCAACATCTGCAAGGCCGCCCGATTTTGCAAAGGGATAAGCTTCACTTGAAGCGAATAATACTTTCATAATTTATCTTTTATCTCCTATAAAGTTTGATTTTTCTCAATAATGAACGATTTTTCTTCGGTACCCTTAATGGTCATTCCCTCACCTATAGTGGCATTTTTATCTGAAATCACCCTATCAAGCGAGGTATCCTTTCCAACAGATACACCCTGCATAAGGATACTGTTTTCAATAACTGCGCCCTTTTCCACCTTAACACCGCGGAAAAGGATACTGTTTTTAACGGTGCCCTCAATAACACAGCCCTCGGCAATAAACGAGTTTTTAACAACCGATTTTGTGCCATAACGGGTGGGCATATCGTCACGCGTTTTTGTGTAGATAGGACGGTCGCGGTTGAATAGCTCGCGGCGAACATCACTTTCAAGCAGCTGCATACTTGCCTTTTTATAGGAAGCGGGGCTATCCATAATAGAGGTAAAGCCTGCATGCGGACAAGCGAAAATCTTTAGCGCGCCGATTTCCTGAGCAATAACATCCTTACAGATGCTCTCGCCGCCGTTTTCATATGAAGTCTTTGTAAGCTCGATAAGCACATCTCTTCTGAAAACAAATATACCGATGCTTCTGATTTCTCCCTCGGGAATTATTTGTGGGAATTCTACCGCGGTTATGCGGTTTGCCGCATCAAGGCTTAAAACCATTGTGTCGTCCAGATTTTTGCGCTCATCACCTCTGCCGTAAACAACGGTGATATCCGCGTCACTGTTTATATGACCTCTTATTGTGCTTTCCAAATCAACATTGGCAACCGTTCTTGCATCGCAAAGCACGATATGCTCTGCATTGCATCTGTGCATAAAGTCCATAGCGCCGTTAAGCGCTTCAACATAGCCTCTATAGCGTCTTGAGCCACCAATATCAAAGGGCGGCAAAATGCGAACACCGCCGTTTTTGCGGTCAAGGTCCCAATATGCGCCACTGCCAATGTGATCCATAAGCGAGCGGTATTTTTCCTTGGTGATAACGCCGACATTTGTAACACCCGCGTTCACAAGGTTTGAAAGGCTGAAATCTATAAGGCGGTATCTGCCTCCAAAAGGTACGGAAGCGATAGAACGCTTTTGTGTTAAACGACTAAGTGACTCATCATATGCGTTTGCAAACACAATTCCTGCAACTGATGCTCTCATATTACTTCCTCCTTCTTAACATCCCTTGTTATCATCTGCTTGGCGCCAACTATTGCGCCCTCGCCAACATTTACACCCTCACCTATAACGGTGATGCCGAAGTTATCAGCGCCCACGCTCTGTGGGTCCTTGCCCACCTGCGCGCCCGACTCGATAACAACATTTTCTGCGATTATTGAATATCTAACCTTAGCGCCCTTTTTAATAACCGCGCCAGGCATAACGAGTGAATAATCTACCTCGGCACCCTCCTCCACGGTTACATTCTCAAAGAGAATTGAGTAATCAAGGTCGCCATAAACCTCACAACCATCGGTTATAAGAGAATGCTCAACATTGGCAGTATCCGATATATACTGCGGTGGCAGTGCCACTGTGCGCGAATAGATGCGCCAATTAGGGTCTGAGAGATTAAGGTCTATTTTGGGGTTGAGTAGGTCAAGGTTGGCTTCCCAAAGAGAATCAACCGTACCAACATCCTTCCAGTAATCATCGAAGCAATAAACCATCATCTTCTCGTCATTTCCGAGCATCATCGGTATGATGTTCTTACCAAAATCATTGTCAGAATCGGGGTTTTGCTCATCCTCTGTGAGATATTTCTTAAGCTTATCCCAAGAGAAAACATATATGCCCATTGAAGCGAGCCTGCTCTTAGGATGAGCGGGCTTTTCCTCAAACTCATAGATGGTGCCATCGGGATTAGTGTTCATAATACCAAAGCGAGAAGCCTCCTCCTCGGGTACCTCAAGCACTGCAATTGTGCAGGCAGCCTTTGTTTCCTTATGCTGGGTTATCATCTTGGAATAATCCATCTTGTAAATGTGGTCGCCCGAAAGGATAAGCACATATTCAGGATTATAACGCTCGATAAATTCAAGATTCTGATAAATCGCATTAGCGGTACCCTTATACCAGTCACCACCCTTTTGGCCCTGATATGGCGGTAATATATGTACACCACCGTTTAATCGGTCAAGGTCCCAAGGCTTGCCCGAGCCCACATAATCATTCAATTCCAACGGCTTATACTGGGTAAGGATACCCACAGTATCAATGCCTGAATTGATGCAGTTGGATAGCGGGAAGTCGATAATCCTATACTTTCCACCATAGGGCACGGCAGGCTTGGCTATCTTTTCGGTGAGGGCATAAAGTCTGCTGCCCTGACCGCCCGCAAGAAGCATGGCTACGCATTTTTTCTTAATCACAAAAACATCTCCCGTTTTTTATTTGCCTGTTGCTCAAAACAAATTAATTCCAAGCATAATTATACACCTATATTATAACAACTTTCAACTGCCATTTCAAGGCGATTTTGTTAAAAAGTTGAAATTAGAATAGAAGTTATTTTCTAAAAATTGGCGAAATTGCACAAATTTTGGGGTATTTTACAAAATAAGTCACCCTCTTTGCAACACATTTTTTGAAAAGGTGGTGGGGTCGGTTTTAACAAGCACCGTTTCACTACCTATCACAGATATATCACTCCAAGGGATAATTATATCCTTTTCACGACCTAAAAGGCCAAAAAAACGAAGTCGCCCTAATATTATTATAGCCGTAAGCGCGCCGCTATCGGTGTCAAGCTCAATATCGGATATAAAGCCTAAAACACAGCCATCACGAACACATACCACCTGTTTGTTGCGAAGCTCATCAATTCTGCAAAACACATATATCACCCCAAAGAAAATTGAGTAATATTAATATATATGCGCTAGCAGTAAAATAATGCACGATTAAATGAATTAGCAAATAGCAATTTGCAATTAGCAATTAATGTGTTTCGCAAAGCGAAACGGATATTGCCTCGCGCGGCGAGGAGTGAAAAGTGTAAAATGAAAAGTGAAAAGTTATTGTGTTTCGCAAAGCGAAACGAAATGTTCATAGCCTCCCTCTGACGAGGGAGGTGGATTTTTGCCATTAGGCAAAA
>JAZPZA010000021.1:0-66394 GCA_045544435.1 Acutalibacteraceae bacterium
GGTGGGCGCTTGGGTGGATAAGTATCCCGAATCGGTGAAGCAGCTAAGCGATGCAGGGCATCAGGTGCAAAATCATTCCAACACCCACCCTTATATGACCCAGCTTTCAAAAGAGCAGATGAAAAACGAGCTTGATAGCTGCAACAAGAAAATTGAAAAAATAACAGGCAAGTGCCCCACACTCTTCCGCCCGCCCTACGGCGATTATGATAACGCCGTTATCGAGGCAGTGGAGGAAATGAATATGTATACAATTCAGTGGGACACAGATTCTCTTGACTGGAAAGATAACGCTACGCCCGATAGCATTTGCCAGCGCGTTACAAGTAAGGTTAAAAACGGCAGTATTGTGCTGTTCCACAACGATGCTGACCACACCCCTGCAGCACTGCCCAATATACTAAAATGTTTAAAAGACGAGGGGTACGAGTTTGTGTTTATAAGTGATTTGATTTTAAAGGATAATTATGAAATAAAGCACGATGGAACGCAGTGCAAAATATCTGAATAGATATTTTGCAGCGATATAAATCCCTTGTGGGATTTGCGATATGCCTGACGGCGCGATATGTACTGCGCACACGATATGCCCTGCGGGCGTGAATAGGGGATTTATATCATATCGCAAACGAGCTAAAGCTCGTTTATATCGCATTTACCGATAGGTAAATATATCGCGTTGCAAAGCAACATATCGCAAAAAAGACGGCGAAATCTCGCCGTCTTTTTTATTACTCCATCTCAACACTCAGCATACACATACCAACTGCCGTGGTGGCGGCGGTTTCGGTGCGCAAAATTCTTTTGCCAAGTGAAATTGTTGTGGCGCCCGCAGTGAGTGCTTTTTCTATCTCTGCATCCTCAAATCCACCCTCGGGGCCTATAAAGATGCCAACGCTTTTAACCTCTTTAAGTCTTTTAAGCGCATCTACCGTGGCTGCCATACCGTCTTTATTTTCATAGGGCACTAAAATCATATCAAGAGTTTCGGCAATTTTTAGCGCCTCACCGAAAGAGCATACATCCATAATCTCGGGGATTATATTGCGCTTGCTTTGCTTGGCGGCGCTTTCTGCTATGCTTTGCCAACGCACCTGCTTTGAGGCGGCTTTCTTATCGTCAAGCTTAACAATACAGCGCTTCATTCTAACGGGCGCTATCGCATAAACGCCAAGTTCTACACACTTTTGAATTATATATTCCATTTTATCGCTTTTAGGCAGTCCTTGGAATAGATAGATTTTTACAGGAAGCTCGGTATCATTATAATTTTCCTCAATAATTTCTAATGAAACGCTATCACCCAAAAAGCCATCGATGCGGCACAAATCACTCTTGCCACCGCAGCTTATAAGGCAGGTGTCGCCAATATTCATACGAAGAACATTTTTGATATGATTATAGTCTGCACCGTCTATGATATATCGGGAAGCTTGCCGTTGACTTTCATCTGCGAAAAAATTAAACATACCCTTCGCCTCCTTTATTTGTTTTTAATTATATTTCTTTATGAATTTTGCATATTCGGTTGGAGTGAGAGATTCATATTTTTTGAACACGCTTGAAAAGTAATTGCTATCTGAAAAACCACTTAAAAATGCGATTTCGGTTATGGGGTAATCGGTTGAGGCAAGCAGCTTTTTCGCCTGCAAAATCTTAGCTGAAATAACATATTCTTTAAAGCCAATGCCCGATTCCTGCTTGAACATTTTTGAAAAGGAAAAGGGACTTATATGAAATCTTTCTGCCATACTTTGAAGGGTTATTTCTCCATCAGTAGGGGAGAATAAATTTTCGTTTATATAACTTATCGCTTGCTGCACAACCGAGGGTGCAGTTGTTTGCGAGGTGCCGTTATCTTTAAGGGAAAGGCGATATAAATGCTCAATAAGTTCGTGAAGCTGATATTTTAACATAGAACCGTAATTGATTTTCTTTTTTTGGTATTCCTTATGTATTTTATTGATTAGAAAGTCTATCAGCATGGCATCCTTATCGCTAAGGGTTATAAGACGGTTATTAAAAAGGCTTTCTAAATCTTCGCGAAGCTCATCATCTATCATACTGCCGTAAAATTGAAAAATTATATATGTATCAATATCACTGTCAGCATAAAGCGCCTTGTGAATGGTGTTTTTATCAACAAGAATTATGCTGTTATTAACAGGGGAAACAATCTCATCACCTATAAGATAGTCAAATGAAGCGTTGCGCACATATAAAAACTCATAATATGGGTGGGAATGGCTGCTTTTTATAAAGGTTTTTTTATCTATTAATTTCTGAATTTTAATAGGGCTTGATAGGTCAAGCTTCTGCATAAAATCCCACCCTTCGTAAATATAAATTTCCAAAACTCACATATTTGTATTATATCAAAAAAATTGGCAATGTCAATTATATAGCTTATGTTCAAAATTGACAATAAACGAAGAAATTTTTAATCAAAATATCTAAAAAACAGAAAATATCGCTGATTTTTTTAAAAAATAAACTGCAAGAAAACAAAGATTTGGAATAAATAGTCAAAAATATTATGGTATGTTATATAATTGCCATATATAATGATGATGAAACATTATGATTTCAAGTGTTAATCTCAGAAAGGATTTGAAGGTTATGTTTTCATTAAAAGGAAAGCTCGCATTAGTTACAGGCTCAAGCCGCGGTATAGGTAGCGCTATTGCAAAAAGCCTTGCTGAAGCAGGCGCGGATATTATATTGCACTGCCGCAGCAATGTAACGGAATGCGAAAAGGTTCAGGCAGAAATTCTTAAAATGGGGGTTAAGTGTGATTATATCACTGCAGACACCTCTAAGCCTGAGGATATTGAAAAAATGTTCAATTATGTGAAAGAAAAATACGGCCATCTTGATATTATGGTAAACAACGCCGCAGTTCTTTCAAGAACCCCGTTTTTGGAGCTCACTGTTGATGAGTGGAACTGGGTTATGGAAACAAATTCAAGAGGTTATTTCCTTTGCATGCAGAATGCGGCAAAGCTTATGCTCGATAGGGGTAAGGGAAGAATTATCAATATTTCTTCTATCTCGCAATATGAGGCCGCTGAAAACAGAACCCACTATTGCGCATCCAAGGGCGCTATCGGTATGCTTACCAAAAGCAGTGCCTTGGAACTCGCAAAATACGGAATAACCGTTAATGCGGTTTTGCCGGGAAGCATACATACAGATTTCAATAACGATGTGCTTTCAGACCCTGAGTTTTATGAATCTTGCAGGCAGGGTATTCCCCTTAAGCGTTTAGGTAAGGCTGAGGATATCGGCGGCGCAGTAACCTTCCTTGCAACCGATGAGGCTTCTTATGTAACAGGCGCTGAAATCGTTGTTGACGGCGGAAAATTATTGTAATTTTTTACGAAAGGATTATAGATATGAAGTATTTGTTCAAGGATGTTTGTCCTGTAATCAATGTGCCTTTTAATGAGGATGAAAGCATTCACTATGAGGGCATTGATAAAATTGTTGATTTTGTAATTGAAAGCGGCTGCAAAAGCATCTGCTTGTTTGCTTTCAACAGTGAACCTCACAAGATGACCTTGGAGGAGAAGAAATCGGTAATTACATATTTCTTAAAGTCTGTAAACGGAAGAATAGAAACTGTTGTTGGCCTTATTGATAACTCAATTAAGGGTGTAATTGAATTAGGTCTTACTGCTAAAGAGGGTAATGCCGATGGCGTTATTCTTTATCCCCCCTCGGTTTCTTGCCCTGCAGGTGAAGAGCTTATTTATTACTTCAAAACAGTTGCTGATGCGGTTGACCTTCCTGTTATGATTCAGGATAACCCCCGTTCAACAGGCATTAATATGAGTCTTGATTTCATAATTGACATTTATAACAGAATACCTCAGTTCCGTTATTTAAAGGTTGAGTGTCCGGCACCTATAAGAAAGATTCGTCAGATAAACGAAATAACAAAAGGTGCTATCAAGTGCTATAGCGGCAACGGCGGTATCTTCGCGGTTGATGCACACAAAAACGGCGCTTGGGGAATAATGCCAGGTATTGCTATTTGCGATAAGTTTGTTGAGTTTTATGAGCATCTTCACGCAGGAAGAGAGGATGAGGCAAGAGACATTTTTGAAAAGATTCTTCCTCTCGTTTGGTATGAGGACCAGACCTTAGAGTTCTATATTTCTTGCGAAAAAGAGCTGCTTAACAGAATGAATATAACAAAGAATTCACTTATTCGCCGCCCAGGCACAGTTCTTACCGAAAGCGAAAAGGAAGAGCTGTTCTGCTTGTTTGACCGAGTTAAATGATCAGAGGTGACGGTTTTCGTGAAAGAAAAAACTAAAGTCTGGCGCCTTGGATTTGCCGAGATTCTTTGTAAGGATTCTATCTTAACCCTCGGTGACAGCGCAGACAGCGCCACCCTTATTGGCTGCTATGCATATCTCATCAAAAGAGACGATGAATATATCCTTGTTGACTGTGGAATCGAGGATATTGACACTGTAAACAAAACCAAATCCAGTGTGGATGACTGGAAGCGTTCAAAGACCGACGGTGATATACTTTGGAATCTTGAAAGATTAGGGGTAAAACCTCAAGAAATTTCAAAGGTGTTTATCACACACAGTCATTACGACCATTTTTCGGGTGTCGTGCATTTTGAAAATGCAAAAATTTATATGTCACAAAAGGAATATGACTTTTTGCAAAGCACAGAGCACGCCCACAGAAAATATCTTGATAATGCCGTAGCCTTTATCGAAAGCAAAAAAGCAAAAGGTGAGCTGGTGCTTTTTGGTGAGGAATATGCCGAGGGCGATATAAAATGCGCTCTTATCGGTGGTCACACGGTGGGAAGCATACTCGTTTATATCGGTGATTTCCTGTTTACAGGTGATGTTGTTTATCTACTTGAAAACATCCCGAAAGAAATTCCGATAGGTTTTTGCCTTGATCCCGTTCAGGCGAAAAAGGCAGTATCGCTTTGTAAAGAACACAAAGGTATCATTTTAACAGGTCATGATATGAAATGCCCTGTAATTTCAGAAAAATAAATTAATGAGAAAAGAGGAAATTAAAATGAAAATCACAAAGGTTGAACCCATCTTATTGTCTTATGAATACAAGCCCGATGAGCAGTGGGGCTGGTCCGGCGGTGAAGTTAAGGTATGGCATACTTCACTTGTAAGAGTTTGGACTGACGAAGGCATCTACGGCGTAGGCGAAATGGGCACAGGCCATTATATCCCCGAAGCTGCAAAGGCTATCTGCGAATTCTTATCTAAAACATTAATCGGTCAGGACCCATTTGAAATTGAGGTTTTACAGTCAAGAATGTACAAGCTTGGTGCTAACTGGGGCCGCCGCGGTATTGCTATGGGCGTTATCAGCGGTATTGAAAATGCTCTTTGGGATTTAAAGGGCAAGGCTTTGGGTGTTCCTGTTCATTCACTTTTAGGCGGTAAATACCGTGATTCTATCAAAACCTATGCCAGCGGCGGTATGGAACAGCCTATCGACTCTTTGATTAAAGAGGTTAACGGTTATTTAGAGCGCGGCTTCAAGGCTGTTAAAATCCGTGGTGGATATGATAAAAAGCGCGATGTTCAGAAGGTTAAGGCTTTAAGAGAAGCTTTGGGCTATGATTTTGATTTGGCTATTGACTGCGGTCAGGGCTATGTTCCTTTCGCTTGGTCTGCTAAAGAGGCTATCGGCGTTGTTAAGGCTTTGGAAGAGTATCAGCTTATGTTTATTGAAGAGCCTTGCCGCACAGATGAATTGGATGTTTACAGAAAGGTACACGAAGCAAGCGGCACCACACCTATCGCAGGCGGTGAAAACGGCTGCTCTATTTACGAGTACAAGGCTTTGGTTGATAACAACTGTCTTGATATTATTCAGCCTGATGTTACTCACGCAGGCGGTATTGCCGAGGTTAAAAAGGCTGCAGAATATGCTTATCTTAACGGAATCACAGTAGCACCTCACGTTTTCCGTTCAGGCGCTTCCTTTATGGCTCACTTACATCTCCTTTCTGCTATTCCAAACGCTTTGATTTGCGAATTCCAGCAGGTTGCAAACCCCTTGCGTGAGGAGCTTATGAACGAGCCGCTTAAGATGGTTGATGGCGAGCTCATTATTCCTAACACTCCCGGTCTTGGCATTCATCTTGATGATGAAATAATCAATAAGTATCCTTATAAGCCCGGTACCGAGCAGCGTTTCAAGGTTGAAAAATAAGGAGAAATCATATAAATGAAGAAACTATGTGGTGTTAATCCCCCCGTTATAACCTTGTTTGACGAGCAGGGTAAGATTGACATTGAAGCAAGTAAAAAGCAGGCTGATTTCCTTATTTCAAAGGGTGTTGACGGTCTGGCTTACCTTGGCACTTCGGGCGAATTCAGTGTAATTCCGCTGGAAGAAAAAAAGCATTATGTTAAAGAAATGATAAAATATGTAAACGGCAGAGTAAATGTTATTATCGGTGTGGGTGACACCTGCATCGATAATACCCTTGAAATGCTCCAGTTTGTTGAGCGCGAGGGCGCTGACGGCGTTCTGCTTGTAAACCCCTATTTCAGCGTTTACAGCAGCGAAATGGTTATCGCATATTTTAATCATGTGGCTTCTCACACAAAGCTTCCGGTTATTATCTATAACTTCCCTGATTTGACAGGCTATTGCTTCAATGCAGATGTTGTTTGCAGACTTGTTAAGGATAGCCCTAATATCGTTGGTATTAAGGATACAATCGGCGACTTTAATCATATTTTGAGTATGCAAAAGGTTAAGGAGATTAATCCCGATTTTTCTGTTTTTGCAGCTTTCGAAAGTCAGGCTCTTGGAATACTTGCTTGCGGAATTGACGGTTTTATCAATGCAACTGCCAATTTTGCGCCTGAATTTACGGTTAACACATATCAGGCAGCTCGCAGAAACGATTTTAATGAGGCAAGTGTTTGGTTTAGAAAAATGGTTAAAGCTATGGATATGTATAGCTATAGCACACCGTTGTTCTTGGCTTGTAAGCAGGCTATGTATTACAGAGTTTTTGATAAGGATTATTCTGAAAGACTTCCTGCATTATCGCTTGACGCTAGGGCAAAGGCTAATGTTTACAACAAGATGAAAGAATTGGAATTAATTTAACGGAGGGTATGCAGTTATGTTAGATAAAAAAATTGACGATATTGTAAAACTGGTCGTATCCGAAGTTAATGCCTTGCAGGATGCAAATCAAAGTGTAAGCAGTGCTCGCACAGCAGTCTTAAAAACACAAGAGAAATATGAAATCGAACAGTATAATATCCCTGAGCTTAAGAGCACTCAGGTGCTGGTAAAAGTTGAGGGCTGTTGCCTTTCCTTTGATGATACCGTTGAGTTTTTAAAGGAAAACAGAAGCTCAAAAGCTTCCTTATTCGGACAGTACGGTACAGGAAAAATTATTAAGGTAGGAAGCACAACACTTAAGGATGCTATGGGAAATTCCTTAAATGTAGGTGACAGTGTTGTTGGTATAAAATCGGGTGCGGTTAAAAGCGCAACACCCAACAGCTGGTATTCAGACTATATGGTTTTTGAAGCAAACACACAGCTTTTAAAGGCTAATTCCCTTGATTTAGATTCCCGCCTTATAATGAAAAATGTGCTTGAAATACATAATGAGTTAGTTAAGTATTGCAAGGCAAATAATAGCACTTCCAACCGCGTTGTTATTTTTGGATGCCGTTCAGAAGCGCTTTTGATAACAGCTATTTTAAAGAGTATGAATTACGGACAGATTATAGTTGTTGGTGAAAGCGAAGAAAATCTGAGTCTTGCTAAAATGTTAGGCGCACAGGATGCATACCATCCTTCCGAAAAGAACGGCATTGAAGGAATGATGAGCAGAATCACCCGTGATTTTGGCGGCAAAAAGGCCGACAAGGTAATTCTTTGCACAGATAAATTTGTTTCAAAAACTGTGGCAAAGCGCTTTACTGTTACAGAAGACGGTGTTTGTGATTTAAGCCACCTCATAAACAAAAGAAGTGAAAAGGCGCAAAGGTACGAGGATTCTTTCGCTGTTAATGTGTCTTCCTATTCTGATAAGGAATATAAAGAGTGTATTAGCGTTTTAGAAAATGCTAAAAAACTTAACCTACCCTTATATCGCCTTATAACACATCGTTACATACTAAACCAGATAAATGAGGCGCACTGGGCAGGAATCAGAGAAGAAGGTCTTTTGATAGGCATTTTTAACCGTTAAATTATTTATAATTCGAGAAAGGAGGAGCAATATGGCAGGCGATTTATCAAAGAGACTTGAAGCCGCGATAAAGCTTATAAAAAATCTTGATTTCGAAAATCTTAAATGTGGCAGATATGATGTGGATGATAAATTCTTTTATCTTGTGAGCGAATATGAAACTAAAGCGCCGCACGAGTGCCGATTTGA
This sequence comes from Acutalibacteraceae bacterium, assembly GCA_045544435.1. Taxonomy (GTDB): domain Bacteria; phylum Bacillota; class Clostridia; order Oscillospirales; family Acutalibacteraceae; genus UBA737. The sequence goes on from JAZPZA010000021.1 coordinate 8,423, forward strand.
AGCGCATAAAAGATATGTTGATATACAGTATATCGTAAAGGGCGAGGAATGTATTGCTGTTACCGCTTCTGCTTTTTTAAGTGAATCGGAGCCATATGATCCTCAAAAAGATATCGTTTTCTTTAATGAACCCAAAATGGCTAAGATGCTTGTTTTGCGAGAGGGTGAATATGAGGTCTTTTATCCAAAGGATGCTCATAAGCCTTCAATTGCACAGGGAGAGTCAAAGAGGGTTATAAAAATTGTTGGCAAGGTGCTCATATAGAGGTTTTGTGATGGTTGATAAATATAAAGGCAAAGCGTTGGGTGCTTTGGATATAGACAATTTAACAGGTTGCATCGCCGCGGCGGATGCAGGCTTGAAAGCAGCAAATGTTGCGATTCAAGGAATTGTAACCAAAAAGCTTAAAAGCGGCGGCTGTGTCATATTCCGCGGAAGAATAGCAGATATAAATGCAGCTATGGAGGCCGCACAGCTTGCGGCAAAGCAGCATGGAAAAATCACTAATCACACAATCATTGCATCTCCCACCGAAAATGATGAAGAATTATTTGCATTAATGGTTAGACAATAAAAATAATTTAAGCTGACTTCTGATTTTTCAGGAGTCAGCTTTTTTATAAAAAATAGTTGCTAAATTATGTAAATACTGTTAAAATAAAACTATAAATATAAAAGGAGTAGTTTTATGTCCTGTTTGCAGCTTAAAGGAATTGAAAGCGGCGATACTGTTGCCGTTATGCACACCAATATGGGTGATATTGAGATTAAGTTATTCCCCGCCAATGCGCCCAAAACGGTAGAGAATTTTGTAACCCACGCAAGGAATGGCTATTATAACGGTCTTATATTCCATCGCGTTATAAAGGATTTTATGATTCAAGGCGGTGACCCCACAGGTACAGGTATGGGCGGCGAGTCTATATGGGGCGAGAGCTTTGAAGATGAATTTGATCCCGAGCTTCATAATCTGCGCGGCGCGCTTTGTATGGCAAATGCAGGTCCTAACACAAACGGCAGCCAGTTCTTTATCGTTCAGGCAAGCGAGGTTCCTGCTAATATGCTCGAGCAGATGAAGGGCCTTGCCGACCGCGGCTTCCCTGCAGAGATAACCGAAGCTTATGCAAAGTTGGGCGGCACACCTTGGCTTGATTTCCGCCACACTGTGTTCGGTCAGGTGGTAAACGGAATGGATACGGTGGATAGCATTGCAAACACCGCCGTTGGTACTAACGATAAACCCGTAAATGATGTTGTTATTAACAGCATAGATATAATTGTAAAATAAAGGAGCTTTAATATGAAAGGTATTATTTTAGCAGGCGGCAGCGGAACTCGTCTTTATCCACTTACTATGGTAACCTCAAAGCAGCTTTTACCCGTATACGATAAGCCGATGATTTATTATCCGCTTTCCACCCTTATGCTGGCAGGCATCCGCGATATCCTTATTATTTCTACACCTACCGACCTTCCCAACTTTGAGCGTCTTTTGGGTGATGGCTCGCGTTACGGCATCAATCTTTCTTATGCCGTTCAGCCCTCTCCCGATGGTCTTGCTCAGGCATTCCTTATCGGTGAGGAGTTTATTGACGGCGATAGCTGCGCTATGGTGCTGGGCGATAATATATTCTATGGCAACGGCCTTAAAAAGCACTTAAGAGAGGCAGCTTCCCGCGAAAACGGCGCAACTGTTTTCGGCTATTATGTTGATGACCCCGAGCGCTTTGGTATAGTTGAGTTTGATGAAAACGGTAAGGCTATATCTATTGAGGAAAAGCCGAAGAATCCGAAATCTAATTATTGTGTAACAGGTCTTTATTTCTATGATAACCGTGTGGTTGAGCTTGCAAAGAAGGTTAAGCCCTCGGCTCGCGGCGAATTGGAGATTACCGACCTTAATAAGCTTTATTTAGAGGATGATACCCTTAATGTTGTAACCTTGGGCCGTGGCTATGCTTGGCTTGATACAGGCACAATGGATTCGCTCATTGATGCGGGCGAGTTTGTTAAGATGACCGAGAGCCATCAGGGAATTAAAATCGCTGCGGTTGAGGAAATTGCCTATGTTAACGGCTGGATAGACCGCGATAAGCTTATCGAATCTGCTGAAAAATATGGTAAATCCCCCTATGGCGAGCATCTTCGCAAGGTAGCCGAAGGCAAGTTTAGATATTAATATGTAAAATTTTAAAAGCAGTCACCTTGTGTGGCTGCTTTTTTTGTAATGTATTATTTGATCTCTTCTCATACAAGACGGTTTATGTGGATGGTAAAAAATAAGATAAGCTATTTGCTCAATTTTATTATCTCTAAAATAGCGCCATTAGAAAACGTAAGAGAAATGTCACCCAAGGGGGTTTCGTCTACTTTTGTAATAATCTTGTCTACGAGCATATCCTCAATCATATTAAATTTATTGTTTAAAATTTCGTCTATGCCCTCTCTTAGTTTATCAATTTTTTCAAATACTTCATCATCTTTTGGGGAATATTTATCAGTCAAATAATCAGTAGCTTCTTCGATCATAAAATACGCAAAATCAGCTTGAACATCGGCAGATGAAGCTAGTATTTGTCCGTTGTTAATTAACCTCCATGCACGATGCTGATAATATATGCTGACTTGCTCGGCATCCGCAAAAACGAGTAAAGCATCCTTGCTATGAGTTATAACCGTAATTTGTTTATTCCTTAACTTCTTCATTTTGCAATATCTCCTTACTGATTTAAGTTTCTATAAAAATCAATTTGATTTGTTTTGGGAAAATCTATTTTTTCTCAAGTTTTTGTCGAATTGGTTTAATTTCTTCTTCACACAGTATTTTTATTTAAATTTTTTGAGTTTTAATTTGTACCAATCCTGACAGTTAGACATTTCGTCTATACCATTTTTGTAAAGAATGTATACATTATCACACGGTTCTATTGCTTCATTTGATATCGGCAACCTATAGTCGGTATCACTTGCGTGCGCAAGTGTGTCTGCAACAACGATATGCATCCCTCGTTGAATGGCAAGTTGTTTCAATTTCAGCAGTAAATTTGCTTTGACCTTTGATTTATCGTATGCACCTACGGGCGCATATTTCAGTCCCTTTTGTAACACAAAGGATGAAAGATTATCCACCAAAACAACTACACCGCCCGATTTGCTCGATTCTGTTAATTTTGTTAAAGCATATGTGGCGTTCTGCGGTAAAGCGCTCAAAATATGTACGGTAGTAAGCAGTTTGCTTTTAAGATATTCTTCTGTTCGGGTAATACTGCAATAACAAACAGTAAAGCCCTGCATAGCCAGGTCATTTGCCAGTTCGAATGTAAAGGTTCTTCTGCCATCACCGGGTCGCGCGCAAACAAAAGTAAGGTGACATAGCGATTTTTGCTGAATTTCTTTTATAACGGTTTTAAACATATTTTCTTTCCTTTATAATACAAATATATTTTGCTTTTTTAATTCTCGCTTTAGCGCATCGGCGCGATAAACACTTTCGTGGTCGCGGTTCATCATAAGTTTTACCGTGTTGCCTGAATTGCGGATTATAGAAATAACATTGTCATTTATTTCAATCTTTTGGTTAAAAAATGCAATTGAATTGAAAACATATTTATCGTGGTTGTAAATAAGATCAAAAGGATTTTCGCAAAGTATAACATACTCTCGCTTGTTACCATCATAATTAAATGAGAAAATATTATCTTTTGTTATATCGATAGAGGGATTTGGTATGTTTAGAAAAGCGGATTGATTAAATCCTTTATCGATCTTTTTAGAAATCAGTCCTATTATTTGCCCATCCGGATTAAAAACAGGCAATATTATGCTATGAGAAAATATATCTTCAACAAAACCTTCTTTGTTTAAATGGCACAACCCCGAGGCAAAAATATCATCATCAGAGTACCCAATGTTATTAAGATGCTTATAAAGTCCCTGCTCTTGATGGTCGGCAAATCCAATTTTTAGTGTCTTGATAGTATCAAAGCTTATTTTATTAAAAAGAAATGTACCATTTATAGTATGCTTTTTAATGCACAAACCACTATGTAAAATTTCATCATCAGTATAATTGTTCTTTTCAAAAAAGTATGGCACTTCGTCATCGTAATTGCCGGTCATACACTCTGAAAAGTTTTTGTGATAGTAATCTGCAGCTAGTATAAACAAATTAGAAAAATCCGTCATAAAAACACCCCTTAAATAAAATTTACCCATCGGCTATAATAATAAATACCATAACCGATGGGTAAAAAATGGGCTATCGTCGATTTAGTGCTGCAGTAAAAACCGACAATTATTTTAGTGAACAATTAAGTTCTAAAATGGTATGCGTACCGTTTTTGCTTTTTGTTTGAATCAACTTTAAAAATTCCTCTTGCGTAGTGGTTTTCCCAATCAAATAATCCGTATCTTTAATAACAAGTATCTCGCTGGTTTCAATATCTATCCATTTTGATTTATTACCTTGAAAGTAAGAAAGTAATGTTTTAGCAATATCTTTTGCTGCCATGTAGCATATGTTGAGATCTTTGTTCAATATATCCGTGTTGATAAATACACCCAAAACATTCATGTTATCTAAATAATCACCAATTAACAGATTCTTCTATTTCAACACGCTGGCTTTGCTTACAATCGGGGCAAAAATAGCTTGATGTAAGATTTCCGCCTGAATGACGAACATGTTTCATATTGCTTTGCACCTTTCCACACTTTTCGCATTTGTGGCAATAAACATAGTACTGTGAACCATTTTGCTCTATTATAACGGCACCTTCAATAGCTGCGTAGTAGTAGGTAGGTTCCGGAGTTTCTTCTGCAACAGGTTTATTGGGGGTGGAATTCGGGGTGCTTTCCACACTCTCTGTTTTAGAATCACTTTCGTTTGTTTGAACGCTTTCGGTATTATTGCTGTTTTCGGATGTGGTGGCATCTTTTCCACCACAAGCGGTTAGGCTTAGACACAAAAGAAAAACTAAACTAAGCGATAATACCTTTGTCAATAAATTCTTTTTCATAAAATTACCTCCTGAAATTTTGGTAATTTTATTATAACAAAGGGTATGGGTTAAAAAGGGGATATCTTCAATTTAAGGCGGCAGCAAAAACCGTCAATTCCGAAAGATGACCTTTTTCAAGATTATAATAGGAATAATATACATCTGCTAAGTCTTTTTCCACATCATCTTCCAGACCCTCAAAATAACAATACATATAATCTTCTTTATCTATAAGGAATATAGGTATAGGCGGAAGGCTCGTGGGGTATTTTAGGTGTTGCAGTAATAGTCTGGTAGCTATTTGAGAAGCGGTAAAAATATAGTTGATGCTTTTGTCGCTAGTGAACAAAGGAGCGCCCGCATATTCTGAAGCGAGAACTGCAAGACGTGTGTAGTTAACAGTTTCTTTAACCACACATAAATCCTCCGGTGGTTTTTCTAAGTATAAATTTCGAAAAGACCGGTATGTTTCTAATAACACCCGATTAAAAAGATTTTCATCGAAAGAAATTTCATTGTTAAGATATTTTTCTTTATTCTCAATAAGCATATTCCAATTAACACATATATCTGTTATTTTCATTGTTTTTCCTCTACAAAAATAAATACCCATCAGTTTAAGTATAAAATACCATAACCAATGGGCAAAAAACGGGCTATAACAGTTCTTTCAAAACCTCAACATAATTTTTAGGATTAAAACCATACGCGGAAGGATGCTTTAGACCGTATACTTCTATGCGTCTATTTAATGTGATGCTTGTGTGTTTGTGAGTTATATCTGGTAAATAGACACATTTGCCGATATAATCAATTTCTTCATTTGACTTTATAATTTTGATTCTATCTTTATCTTTTTCCTCGGCAAAATGTTTTTTGTTAAGACTTGGTAAGTTGTCAAAAACCAATCTACCAAAGCACACAACTATGTCAATTTTATTGTCATTAACAAATTTAAATAAATCATCATTATATTTTTGGCGATTCTTTATTCCTTCATTTTCTATTTTGAGAATTTTTGCAGCCTTACCGTCTTTGATGCCACAAAGCACATCGATATAGTTGCCAAAACAGACATTAGACCAAAAGGCTTCTCTATCACTTTGGGTTTTCATTTTTAAATTAAAAGAATTTCCTATTTTTTCAAAGAACTTTAATGATTGGGTTTCTTTTGTGTTGGCACCGTTTGAAATATAGCCCCTTACAATTTGCTTGGTTGTATATGTTGCAGGTCTACCTGACTCCATATTTTCTTTGTCTGTTTTGCTTATATGGTGTGATTCCCCTAATATTAGTATTCTTTTTGTTTTGTTAGCTGCATTATTACCTATATATATTCCGTGATGCATAAAATGTCTCCTTGATATCTTTATTTGTATTGCGCTGTTTGTTTATCTTTCTAATTATAACATTATTGATAGTGCGTCAACGCTTCGGTTAAATCTTCTTTGATTTGCTCAGCAAGGGAAACCGGGGATAGAATTTTAATATGTAGCGCATACTGCATTGCCCAGCGACGCATGGCTTGTTCGTTCACGTTTACCCGAACAGTGACTTCCGTTTCGTTTTCATCAGTAAAAGTTATGTCTTTACCAAACCAGTCTAAAAGGTCGTTAATCAGATATTTTTTTGCTGTAAATGTCACCGGCGAACTGCCACCCGAAAACATATACAAATGCTCTGCCATATGCTTTGGCAAATTAAAACCGTTTTCAAGACCCTTGACCTTGCTTTGCGATTTTACCGGAGTATCGAGCAGTTTAATATTGGTGATACGATCAAGACGGTAATTTGAAACGTTATCATATTTATCGTAATTACAAATAAGATAATATCTTCCATTAGTTGCGGCAATTTGATAGGGGTTTATAATATATTCCTTAATATTCCCGTTGTCATCTACATTCGGATGTTGTTTTTTGTCGGTTTCAAAATGATTATAATTGAAAGAAACTTGTTTGCCTTTAGATATTGCCTCGTCAAGAATTTCAATGGTGTAGAAAAGTTGGCGGTTATTCGGTGAATTGTCGGGCAAAGTCTTTATATAACGCACACGGGATTTAAAATACTGATTTGAAAGTCCTTCCAATTTGCCAACAAGCTCTTTACACTGGCTATATGGAATATGTTTCGAGAACAACAGACCATCAATAAGAAGCCTAAGCTCGCTATCGGAAAAATCCCTTTCCAGATAAAAATCTGAAAGTATATAGCTTTCTTCAAGTTCTCCGTCTTTATTTGGTATCATACGAAGTGCCTCACTGAAATTGATGTCATATCCAAACTCAATAAGGCTTTGAATATTTCGTTTTATGCTTTTTCTGTCGGCTGTCATATCATATTCAGTTTTAAGAATTTCCACAATATCCTTTTGTGAAAGCCTATGCTCTACATCGGTATATCTACGAAGAATATCTAGAATATTCATAATAAGTAATTTCTTCGGTTTTACTGACTTCATATAATCACCTAACCCATTATATCATCTTTAATTATATAATACAACACCCGATGGACAAAAAATATCCCATTGGGTCGCGCGGTATTGCTTTAAAATGCAAAAATTTTTATATATTCTAAAGTTGAGATGTCGATTTTATTAAATGCATTTATAATAATAAAATAACATAAACAAACAAAATTCTTCATACAATTAACTAAGTCCTTTTAGGAGTTGATTGTATGAGAGAGTTATCTGCTGAGCGAGCTATTACTTTAGGTGAGTATATTATAGAAACGGGCGCCACAGTGCGCGCTGCCGCAAAGGTTTTTAAAATTAGCAAGTCCACAGTACATAAGGATGTCACCGAGCGGTTAAGGATGGATGACCCACAGCTTTATCGTGAGGTGAAGCAGGTGCTTGAAAAGAATAAAAGCGAGCGCCACATCCGCGGTGGTATGGCAACGCGCAGAAAATATAAGGGTGAATAGAAAAATAGGGGAGAGTTGCATAAAAGCTATAAATTGCAACAAAAAACAAATAAAACAAAGATTATTTGTGAAAAACAAAGATGATTACAATAAATATTTTGCTATAAATTAAGAAAATCACATATAATCGGTGGAAAACTTGGAGCAGATTTCTTTTAGAATCTGCTCTTTTTATGTTTATCCACTAATTTCGGTGGATAAAAAGGTGAATTTTCTTGGATTTGTATTAATTTTTATTTGTTTTTATTGGTTTTCGTATTGACATTAGTGTGGTTTTGAGGTAAAATATATACAGAAAATTAGGTTTGCCATATTCTTTCCGTTTAGGAGGTTGTGTAACAATGGCATATACATATACAACTAAAATAGAAAAGTCTCCCCGAATTGACAAGCTTATCGACCATCTTTATGCGAAGATGCCCGAGATAGAAGCTGACCGCGCGATACTGCTTACTGAGTCTTATAAGTCAACCGAGGGTGAGCCTATAGTTTTGCGCCGCGCAAAGGCGTTTGCGCATATCCTTGAAAAATTGCCTATCACCATCCGTCCTTATGAGCTTATTGTGGGTAGCAATTCCAAAGCGCCGCGCGGATGTCAGGTTTTTCCTGAATATTCATATGAGTGGCTTGAGGCTGAGTTTGATACCGTTGCCACACGCAGCGCTGACCCATTTTATATATCTGAGGAAACCAAGAAAGCGCTAAGCGAGGTTTATCCTTATTGGAAGGGCAAGACCACAAGCGAGCTTGCAACCTCATATATGGCGCCCGAAGCTCTTACTGCAATAGAGCATAATATGTTTACCGTTGGCAACTATTTCTATAACGGAATAGGCCACTTAACTGTGGATTACGGCAAGGTTTTATCGGTAGGCTACAAGGGCATTATTGCAGAGGCTAAGGCAGCTCTTGAAAAGCTGGATGTTTCGGATGCGGATTATGCTTCGCGCGCAAGCTTCTTGCAGGCTGTTATAATAAGCTGCGATGCTGTTATAAATTATGCCGACCGCTATGCAACCCTTGCAAAGCAAATGGCAGAGGCTGAAAGTGATACCGTTCGCCGTGAGGAGCTTTTGAAAATCGCGGCTAACTGCTCACGCGTGCCGAGATACGGCGCCGAGAGCTTTTATGAAGCTTGCCAGTCCTTCTGGTTTATCCAGATGCTTTTGCAGGTTGAATCAAGCGGACATTCGATATCCCCAGGTAGATTTGACCAGTATATGAATCCTTATTTCCAAAAGGATTTGGCAGAGGGTAAAATCACACGCGAATTTGCGCAGGAGTTAGTGGATTGCATCTGGGTTAAGCTTAACGATCTTAATAAGGTTCGTGATGCCGCATCGGCAGAGGGATTTGCAGGCTATAGCCTTTTCCAGAATCTTATCGCAGGCGGTCAGGATAAGGATGGCCGTGATGCCACGAACGATATGTCCTATATGTGCATAAATGCAACACTTCATGTGATGCTTCCAATGCCTTCACTCTCGGTGCGTGTTTGGAACGGCACACCGCACGAATTTATGCTTCGCGCGGCTGAGCTTACCCGCACAGGCGTGGGACTTCCCGCTTACTATAATGATGAGGTTATAATCCCCTCGCTTATGAGCCGCGGTGTTTCGTTAGAGGACGCGCGCAACTATAACATAATCGGCTGCGTTGAGCCGCAAGCCCCCGCTAAGACCGACGGTTGGCATGATGCCGCATTCTTTAATATGTGCCGTCCGCTGGAGATGGTTTTCTCTAACGGTATGGACAAGGGTGTGCAAGTAGGACCACGAACAGGCGAGCTTCAGGAGTTCACTACCTTTGAAAAATTCTATGACGCTTATAAAGCGCAGATGAACTACTTTATAAAGCTGCTTGTCAATGCCGATAATTCTATCGATATGGCGCACGCAAAGCTTTGTCCACTACCGTTCCAGTCCTGTATGGTTGAGGACTGCATCGGTCGAGGCAAGAGCCTTCAGGAGGGCGGCGCTATCTATAACTTCACAGGTCCTCAGGGCTTTGGTATTGCAAATATGGCAGATGCGCTTATGGCGGTTAAAACCTTGGTTTATGATAAAAAGGTTTTGAAGCTTTGCGAATTAAAGCGAGCGCTTGATAATAACTTCGGCTTTGATATGGATGCAGCAGTCGCTGAAAAAATTACCAAAACTGTTGCACAAAAGCTTGTTGAAGACGGTAAAAATCTCACCGCCGACGATATAAGAGCTATCTATATTGCAGTTGCCGAAAACAAAGCCACCGAGAGCGAGAAAAAGCAGTGGGGCGATATTTTAGAGCAGATAAAGGCGCTTCCCAAATTCGGTAACGATATATCCGAAATAGATGCCTTCGCCCGCGATGTTGCTTATACATATACAAGGCCACTTGAAAGCTATCGCAACCCACGCGGCGGCATATTCCAAGCAGGTCTTTATCCTGTATCGGCAAATGTTCCGCTCGGAGCGCAAACAGGCGCCACACCCGATGGCAGACTGGCGCACACTCCAATAGCTGATGGTGTTTCTCCCGCGGCGGGCAGAGATATTAAAGGTCCCACAGCTGCCGCAAACTCGGTAGCAAGGCTTGACCATCTTATCGCTTCAAACGGAACACTCTTTAATATGAAGTTCCATCCAAGCGCTCTTGCGGGTCAGGGCGGACTTGAAAGCTTCGTGGCTCTCGTTCGCGGATATTTTGACCAAAAGGGTATGCATATGCAGTTTAATGTTGTAAGCCGTGAAACCCTTCGCGATGCGCAAAAAAATCCCGAAAAGTATAAATCTCTTGTGGTTCGCGTGGCAGGCTATAGCGCGTTGTTCACAACACTTTCACGCTCACTTCAGGATGATATTATAAACAGAACCGAACAGGGAGGGTTTTAATGAAAACTGGCTCAACCGTTCGGGGAAGGATATTTGATATCCAACGCTTTTCCACCCACGATGGCCCAGGCATTCGCACGATAGTCTTTTTAAAAGGCTGTGCGCTAAGATGCCGATGGTGCTGTAACCCTGAATCACAGTCTTATGATATCGAACAGATGCGCCAAGCGGGTGCTATTAAAACCGTAGGCTCAGATGTCGAGGTTTCCCAGGTGGTAGCCGAGGTATTAAAGGACCGCCCTTATTATAGGCGTTCGGGCGGCGGGGTAACACTTTCGGGTGGCGAATGTATGCTGCAGCCCGATTTTGCGGTAGCACTGCTTAAAGAGTGCAAGGATAACGGCATAAACACCGCTATCGAAACCACAGCCTTTGCAAGTGCTGATACCGTGAGAAGCTTTATCCCTTATGTTGATACCTTTTTGATGGATATCAAGCATATCAACTCCGCAAAACACCGCGAGTTCACAACTCAGCCTAATGAACGAATTTTAGAAAATGCAAGGCTTATAGCGGCTGAGGCTAAAAAGCTGATTATCCGCGTTCCCGTGATACCCACTTTTAATGACACACCTGAGGAAATCGCGGAAATCGCAAAATTTGCGGCATCCCTTCCCAATGTGGATGAAATCCATCTCTTGCCTTATCACAATATGGGCAGGGATAAGTATGAGGGACTTGGCCGCGAATATCTGATGGGCGATATTAAATCTCCCACAAACGAGCAGATGCTCTCGCTTATAAAGGTTGCCGAGGGCTACGGCCTTAAGGCTAAGATAGGAGGTTAAACCGATGGATATAACAAGTATGCTTGCCAATGAGAACAAAACCCGCATTATTCAGGAGCTTGTTCCCGGTAAGCAGATAACCCTCTGTCACATAATAGCAAATCCCGATGATATTCTTTATAAGAAGTTAGGTCTGGACCCCGAGAAAAATCATAAGGGCGCTATCGGTATTTTAACCGTTTCCCCAAGTGAGACCGCAATAATCGCGGGCGACCTTGCTATTAAGGCATCGGGCGCGAGCCTTGGTTTTGTGGACCGCTTCAGCGGCACTGTGATACTAACAGGCACAGTTTCCGAGGTGGAGGCTTCACTTACCGCGATAACCGATTATGTATCCACAAAGCTCGGCTTCACAGTTTGTGAAATTACCAAAACATAATGAAAAAGCTTATCTTAATGGGCAGAAGCGGAGCGGGGAAGACAACCCTTTCCCAAGCGCTCAAGGGCGAGCAGACCGCTTATAAAAAAACCCAGTCGATTTCATATGAGGGCTTTCTTATCGATACTCCAGGTGAATATGCCGAAAACCACGATTTAGGCGCGGCGCTCTGCCTTTATGCCTATGAAGCGGATGTTGTGGCGTTGCTGATAGCCGCGGATGATGAGTATTCACTCTTTCCGCCCTGCATCACCTGCATGGTAAATCGCGATGTGATAGGAATAGTTACCAAAAAGAATAAGGGCAACCCAAAGCGGGCTGAAAACTGGCTTCGACTTTCGGGATGTGAAAATGTATTTTGGGTCGATTCAAAAACAAATGAAGGTATAAAAGAAATACTTGAATACCTTAAAACCAACAAAAACCAATAAAATAAGACAAAAAACAAGAAAAAACATCTTTTTTTAGTTGACTTTACCATATTTGCGTGGTATTATATAAAAGTAAAATAATGTCAAAATAAATTAAGGAGAATTTATTATGGTAAATGAGTTTGAAATCAAAAAGCAAATTTGCGAAATCGGTAAGCGTATTTACAATCAGGGAATGGTTGCCGCTAACGACGGTAATATTTCTGTAAAGCTTAACGATAATGAGTTTTTGTGCACACCCACAGGTGTGAGCAAGGGCTTCATGACACCTGAGTACATCTGCAAGGTTGACAAAAACGGCAAGGTTATTCAGGCTAACCCCGGCTTCAAGCCTTCCTCAGAAATCAAGATGCACATGCGCGTTTATAAGGAGCGTCCTGATGTTAATTCGGTAGTTCACGCTCATCCTATATATGCTACAGGCTTTGCTATCGCAGGCATTCCGCTTACTCAGCCCATTATGCCTGAGGCAGTAATCGCACTCGGTTGCGTGCCCATTGCTGAGTATGGAACCCCCTCCACCGAGGAAATCCCCGATGCAGTTTCCAAGTATCTGCAGTCATTCGATGCAGTGCTTCTTGAAAACCACGGTGCGCTCACATTCTCTGATTCGCTTCTCAATGCTTATCACAAGATGGAATCTGTTGAGTTCTATGCTAAATTGCTTTACATTTCCAAGCAGCTTGGCGGTCCTAAGGAGCTTTCTGAATCTCAGGTTCAGCGCCTTTATGAAATTCGTCGTCAGTTTGGTCTTAAGGGTAAGCACCCCGCAAACCTTTGCCCCAATGCTAAGGCTGGTCAGCCCAGCTGCCACGGCTGCGGCGGTAACTGCACATGCGGCAACGGTGGAGATAGCGACCTTGTTTCTGAAATCACACGCCGCGTAATTGAGCAGCTCGGTAAGTAATACGGAGTAACCTCATGAATGAACAGACTATGCGTTCCATTGTTGATGCAGTGGTTGAGCAGATGAAAGCGCCAAAGGATATAACCCTTGAAGCTGCGCTCGAGCTTGCCGAAAAGGTGAAAGAAAAGGCTCGGCAGATGGGTGTTAAAGCGGTCGTTGCAGTTTCAAACAGAGCCGCAAATCCGGTTCTGGTGGAATGTATGGACGATTCATATATTGCAAGCTATGATATAGCAGTGCAAAAAGCCTTTACCGTGGTATCGCTCAAGATGCCTACCTCCCGACTTAAGGAATTGGCGCAGCCGGGCGGTGAGCTTTACGGTATACAGTTTACCAATAACGGTAAAATCGTAATCTTCGGCGGTGGTGAGCCCCTCGTGGCGCCTGATGGCACCATAATCGGTGGTCTTGGCGTGAGCGGTGGCAGTGAGGCGCAGGATACGGCGCTCGCATCCTACGGTAAAGAAATTTTCGAGAAAGGATACAAACTCTAATGGATATTAATTCTTCCAATATTGAAGCGATTGTTCGTCAGGTACTTAATAATATGAATGGCAACACCGCTTCTACTGTAACCTCGGCAAATGTGCCCAGCACAGCTCGTGTTGCAATGCTCACAGGTCTTGAAAAGTTTGAGCTTAAGGAATATCCCATCCCAGAGCTTGGCGATGACGATATCCTCGTTAAGGTTGAAGGCTGTGGCGTTTGCGGTACCGATGCCCATGAGTTTAAGCGTGACCCGTTTGGCCTTATCCCTGTAGCTCTCGGTCATGAGGGAACAGGTGAGATAGTTAAGATGGGCAAAAATGTTAAGCTTGATAGCGCAGGCAAGCCTTTAAAGATAGGCGATAAGGTTGTAACCTGTATGATATTTAAGGATAACCCTGATATCACAATGTTCGACCTTAATAAGCAGAATGTCGGCGGCGCCGATGTTTACGGTCTGTTGCCTGATGACGATGTTCACCTTAACGGCTGGTTTAGTGATTACATAGTAGTTCGCGGCGGCTCAACAGTATTTAATGTAAGTGATTTGGATCTTGATTCAAGAATCCTTATCGAGCCTTGTGCCGTTCTTATCCACGCGGTTGAGCGTGCTAAGACCACAGGAATTCTTCGCTTCAATAGCCGCGTTGTTGTTCAGGGCTGCGGACCTATCGGTCTTATCTGTATTGCAGTGCTCAGAACAATGGGTATTGAAAATATAGTTGCGGTTGACGGTGAGGATAAGCGACTTGCCTTCGCTCGTGAAATGGGCGCTACCGAAGTTGTTAACTTCAAAAACCACAAGGGTATTGAGGCTTTAACAGATGGCGTTAAGGATGCCTTCGGCGGCTACCTTGCAGACTTTGCTTTCCAGTGCACAGGCTCTCCTGTGGCGCACAGCAATATCTATAAGTTCATCCGTAACGGCGGCGGTCTTTGCGAGCTTGGCTTCTTTATTAACGGCGGCGATGCTCAGATTAACCCCCACTTTGATATCTGCTCCAAGGAAATAACAACCGTTGGCTCTTGGGTATATACTCTTCGTGATTATGCCACCACCTTTGATTTCCTTAAGCGTGCAAAGGGAATAGGACTTCCGATAGAAAAGCTTATTACCCACAAATATCCCCTTGAACAGATTAACGAAGCGCTTGTAACCAACCTTAAGATGGAAGGTCTCAAGATAGCTATCGTGAATAAGTAAGGAGAATTCTTATGGGAATGGCTACCGGTATACTTGAGGTGTTCGGCCTTGTGACCGCGTTTGTTGCCTGTGATGCGGGCTGTAAGGCGGCGGATGTAACGGTTGAGCATTTCGATAAAAATAAGCCCGGCAATGCAGATGAGCTTGAAGTGCCATTGATAGTGGCAATAAAGTTCAGAGGCACCGTTTCAGCGGTTGAATCTGCTATGGAGGCGGCGCGTCTCGCGGCTGAGCGTGTATCGGGTGTTGTTACATCCCACATAATCACAAGAACCGAACCCGAAACAGAACCAATGTTAAAGCTAAATGCTTTTGATAAAAATTAAATTACTTTTGGAGGATAAATATTATGTCTAAAGAAGCTCTTGGTATGGTAGAAACCCGCGGTCTTACCGCCGCAATTGAAGCTGCAGATGCTATGGTAAAGGCAGCAGAGGTAACACTTATCGGCACTGAAAAGATAGGCTCTGGCCTTGTAAGCGTTATGGTACGCGGCGATGTAGGTGCAGTTAAGGCTGCAGTTGAAGCTGGCTCTGCCAACGCTTCAAGACTCGGAGAGCTCGTTGCAGTTCATGTAATTCCGAGACCTCACGCTGATGTTGAAAAGATACTTCCAAAGTTTTAATCGAGGAGTAGTCAGGCTATGAAGTCTTTAGGACTTATCGAAGTTTCGGGAGTAACAGCCGCAGTTGATTGCCTTGATATTATGTGCAAATCGGCTGATGTGCAGTTTGTAACCTGGGAGCGGAAGCTCGGTGGCAGACTTGTAACCGTTGTGGTTGAGGGTAATATCTCGGCTGTAACAGCGGCGGTTGAAAATGCCGTTGCACAGGCTATTAAAAAGCCCTGCGCATCTGCAGTGATAGCAAGTCCCCACGAAGAGGTTCAGCGTCTTTTACAACTCAGCGCATCCCGAATGAAAAAATAAGGTGGGTTGAACTTATGAGTACAACTAATACAACTAAGAAAACAACAAATAATGCAGCCGCCAAGGCAAAAACTGCCCCAAAGGCTGCTGAAACTAAACCAAAGGCTGCTTCGGCAGCACCTGTGAAGGAGGTAAAGAAAATGGCACTTGAAGCATTAGGTATGGTAGAAACCCGCGGTCTTGTTGCAGCAATTGAGGCAGCAGACGCAATGGTAAAGGCTGCAAACGTTGAGCTTATCGGCACCGAAAAAATCGGTTCTGGTCTTGTAAGCGTTATGGTACGCGGTGATGTAGGCGCAGTTAAGGCTGCAGTTGAGGCAGGCGCTGCTTCTGCAGGTACTCTTGGCGAGCTTATCGCAACACACGTAATCCCCAGACCTCACAACGATGTGGAGAAAATTCTCCCCGTTTTGAAGTAATAAACACATTAATAATTTAAGGAGGAAATAAAAATGGCACTCGAAGCATTAGGTATGGTAGAAACCCGCGGTCTTGTAGCAGCAATTGAGGCTGCAGACGCAATGGTAAAGGCTGCTAATGTTGAGCTTATCGGCACCGAGAAAATTGGTTCCGGACTCGTAAGCGTTATGGTACGCGGTGATGTAGGTGCAGTTAAGGCTGCTGTTGAAGCTGGCTCTTCATCTGCAAGCGGCTTGGGCGAAGTAATTGCTACTCATGTAATCCCCAGACCCCACAGCGATGTAGAGAAGATTCTTCCCTCATTGAAGTAATAGCCTTTAATTTCGGGGGAGAGCAAAAGCTCTTCCCCCGCCTTCGGGCAAAAATTTAAAAGGAACAGGTGAGAAGATGATTGTCGGAAAGGTAGTTGGAACAATAGTTTCCACCCGCAAAAACGAAAAGTTAGTGGGCTCCAAGTTTATGGTTATAGAGCCTATCGAAAAGCTCGGCGATCCCGCCGCTAAAATAGTGGCAATTGATAATGTTGGCGCAGGCATCGGTGAAGTGGTGCTGGTGGCTACAGGCAGCGCCGCAAGAATAGGCTGTGATATGCCTCAAAGTCCTGTGGATGCCGCAATAGTTGGTATTGTAGATAATGGAATCGGTTTACCGGAGTTATAATAAATGAATCTTCAAGAACTAAAGGGTATATTGCGAGATAACGGAATTGTCGGCGCAGGTGGAGCTGGTTTTCCAACCTATGCAAAGCTTAGCGAAAAGGCAGATACCGTAATCCTCAATTGCGCTGAGTGTGAGCCGCTACTAAAGCTTCACCGTCAGGTGCTGGAAACTCACACGCGCGAAATATTTGAAGCCCTTGAATTAATCTCGAAAACAGTAAACGCTAAAAGGGTTTGCGTTGCGATAAAGCAGTCTTATACACATACTGCCGAAGTAATTGCACCCTATATAGAGTTTTTTCCCAATATAGAAATATGTAAGCTGCCTGATGTTTACCCCGCAGGTGATGAGGTTATTTTGACCTATGAGGTTACAGGCAGGGTAGTTCCCGCAGGTGATATACCGCTTTCGGTTGGCGTTACGGTGCTTAATGTTGAAACCGTTTATAATCTTTACAGAGCTATGAACGGCAGACCTGTAACCCGAAAGTATGTCACTATAGCAGGCGAGGTTGAAAAACCCGTTACCGTGCGCGTGCCTATCGGTGTAACTATAGGTGATATTTTGCCGCTTGCAGGCAAAATCACCACAGATGAGCCCGCCTTTATAATAGGCGGACCTATGATGGGCGCTTTAGGCGGTGTGGCAAACATAGTTACCAAAACAACTAATGCAGTTTTGGTGTTACCACAGAGCCATTCATTAATCAAAAAAAGGCAGTCAAAAACCTTTATTGATATGAAACGCGCTATGGCGGCTTGTTGCCAGTGCAGCTATTGCACAAGCCTGTGTTCGCGTAATCTGTTAGGTCACCCGATAAATCCGTCAGAATTTATGCGTGTGGCATCTAACGGAATCACTAATGATGCGGCGCCCTATCTTGACGCTATGTATTGTTCGGGTTGTGGACTTTGCGAGCTATATTCCTGTGTTCAGAATTTATCCCCAAGAACACTGCTTGCCGCCTGCAAGGGCGAGCTTCGCAAGGCAGGGGTGAAGCCGCAGGTTATGAGCGAGCAGCCCGAGGTCAGGGCAGAGCGCCCACTCAGGCAGGTTCCAATGTCCCGTCTTACAAGCAGAATCGGTCTTAAAGGATATAATAAATCGGCTCCCGTTATTGAGGCGGTTCCCGAATTCAAAAAGGTTACAGTGCTGCTTAGCCAGCATATAGGCGCGCCCTCAAAGCCTATCGTTAAAAAGGGCGATGTGGTGCGTGAAAAACAGCTTATAGCCGAAGCGGGTGGGGGGTTGAGCGTGGCTCTTCATTCCCCTGTGAACGGCATTATTACCGCAGTTGGTAAAACTGCAATAATTATAGAAAGGCAGGCATAACCGTGAAAAAAGCACTTGCAATGGTTGAATATAAAACCGTTTCATCAGGTATGCTCGCAGCAGATATAATGGTCAAGACCGCCGAGGTCGAGATTATTGAAGCCACCACGGTGTGCCCAGGAAAATATATGGTGCTCATATCGGGCGAGCTTAGTGCCGTTCGCGCATCTGTTGATGCGGCGGCAGCACATTTTCCCGATATGCTCATCGATAAATTTGTTTTAGGTAATCCCCACGAAAGCATATTCACCGCCCTCTACGGCACAACAGATGTGGGCGCCCCTAATGCTTTGGGTGTGCTTGAAACCTTCTCCTCCTCCGCAGCAATAGTTGCCGCCGATATAGCGGCTAAAACTTCGTTGGTAGACCTCATTGAGCTTCGCTTATCCCGTGGTATGTGCGGCAAATCTTATTTGCTGCTTACAGGTGAAATTGCCGCAGTTGAGGCGGCTATCGACAGGGCAAAGCAGGGCGCTGGCGAGAGTGGAATGTTCCTTGATAGCGCAGTGATTCCTCATCCCGATGAGAAAATGTGGAGTAGCATCCTTTAATTAATATTAGAAAGAGAGAAAGATAAAATGCTCGCTATTGAACGACGCAATGCAATTCTTTCCAAATTGTTTACAGACGGTAAGGTCATTGTATCCGAGCTCAGCGCTGAGTTTGATGTTACAGAGGAGACCATCCGCCGAGACCTTGAAAAGTTGGATAACGAGGGTCTTGCAAAAAAGACCTATGGTGGCGCTGTTGCGGTGCAGAATTACAGCGCAGACCTGCCGCACAGCGTTAGAAAACGCGCAAATGTTGAGCAAAAACAGAAAATTGCAGAAAAGGTAAGTGCTCTCATTAGTGACGGCGACTGCATAATGCTTGATTCAAGCTCTACCGCGTTGTATGTTACCAACTATATAAAGAATTTGAAAAATATAACCCTTATAACCAATTCGGTTGAGGTGCTTATAGAGCTTGCCGATAAGGATGATTGGAATATCTTTTCCACAGGCGGCAAGCTAAAGCGCGGCTCCCTTTCCTTGGTGGGCCCCTCTGCCGAAAAGATGATAACAGGTTTTCATGTGGACTATGCAATTTGCTCATCAAAGGGCATAGACCTCGATATGGGAATCACCGATTCTAATGAAAAGGATTCCGAAATAAAACGGGCTATATTCGCCTCTGCTCAGCATAAAATTCTCGCAGTGGATAGCAGTAAGTTTGATAAAATCTCACTTGTCCGCGTTTGTGAGCTGAGTGACGCCGATATAATAGTCACCGATACCGAGCCTTCTCTTGCTTGGCAGGAAAGGCTAAAAGCTATGAATGTAGAGCTTATTTACTAAATTAGGAGTGAATTAAAAATGGCAAGAAATTTAACCGAAGCTGAAATTCGTGAAGTAGTAAGTCAGGTTTTAAGTAATGTTCAGTCTGCGGCTGCACCCTCTGCTTCCTATGATAGCACACAGTATGCAGGCAGAAAGTTTATTGGCGTGTTCGATGATATGAACGATGCTATTGCTGCCGCACAGGAGGCTTATAAGGCAGTTCGCGCAATGTCTGTTGAAAGAAGAGAGCAGATAATTACCGAAATTCGCCGCCTCACCCGTGAGGAAGCCCAGATAATGGCACAAATCGGTGTTGCTGAAACAGGTATGGGTAGGGTAGACCATAAAACAGCAAAGCACCTGCTTGTTGCTGATAAAACCCCAGGCACCGAGGATATAGTATCAAATGCTAAAACAGGCGATAACGGACTCACCCTCGTTGAAATGGCGCCGTTCGGTGTTGTTGGAGCTATCACTCCCTCCACAAACCCCAGCGAAACTGTTATCTGCAATAGTATAGGAATGTTAGCGGCGGGCAACGGCGTTGTTTTCAACCCGCATCCCAATGCAATAGCAACCTCTAACTATGCAGCCGACCTTGTAAACCGCGCAAGTAAGGCGGCAGGCGGCCCTGAAATTCTTGTTTGCTCTATGAAGAAGCCAACACTTGAGTCTGCGGCAGTTATGCAGTCGCATCCGCTTGTTCGTCTGCTCGTTTGCACAGGCGGCCCAGGCGTTGTAAGAGCGGTGCTTTCTTCGGGCAAAAAGGCAATAGGCGCGGGCGCTGGTAACCCCCCTGTAATAGTTGATGATACTGCCGATATTAAAAAGGCTGGTAAAGATATAATCGATGGCTGTACCTTTGATAATAACCTCCCTTGCATCGCAGAAAAGGAAGTATTCGCATTCAGAAATATCGCTGATGAGCTTATATCTGTAATGCTTAAAAACGGCGCTTATATGATCGATTCCGCACAGGCAGACCGCCTTGCTGATATAGTGCTCGTTGATAAGAAGGATAAAAAGGGTAATGTTAGAAAGATAGTTAACCGCGACTGCGTTGGCAGAGATGCTAAGGTTATCCTATCCAAGCTCGGAATTAATGTAAGCGATGATATCCGCTGCATTATCTGCGAAACTGATTTCAACCATCCGTTTGTTCAGGAAGAGCTTATGATGCCTATCTTGCCGATAGTTCGCGTTGATAATATCGATGAGGCTATTGATTTGGCAGTAAAGGCAGAGCACGGCAACCGCCACACCGCACATATGCACTCCAAGAATGTTGACCACCTTTCAATGTTTGCAAGAGCGGTTGAAACCACCATTTTCGTTAAGAATGCACCCTCTTATGCTGGCATAGGCTTTGGCGGCGAGGGCCACGCAACCTTCACAATAGCAGGTCCCACAGGCGAGGGAATCACCTCTGCCAGAAGCTTTACTCGTCAGCGCCGTTGCGTTATGGCAGAAAGCTTCCGCATAATCTAATTAAACTCTAAGGAGTAAAAAATATGGCATACGATTCAAATTTAGTTGCTGAAATTGTTGGCAGAGTAATGTCCGAAATAAACGGCGGCGGTAGCGCTGATGCTAAGGATACCGTTCCCGTAGGCGTTTCAAACCGCCATATCCATTTATCAAAGGAAGATTTGGAAACCCTTTTCGGTGCAGGCTATGAGCTTACTCCCATTAAGGACCTTTCCCAGCCTGGTCAGTTCGCTTGCAAGGAAGTTCTAACTATTGTCGGTCCCTCACTTCGCCCCATTGAAAATGTGCGCGTGTTGGGTCCCGTTAGAAAGGCTTCGCAGGTAGAAATCTCCCGCACCGATTCCTTTACCCTTAAGGTAAAGCCGCCTGTTCGTGAGTCGGGCGATATCGCGGGTAGCGCACCCGTTACAATAATCGGTCCTAAGGGCGTTGTAACACTTAAAGAGGGCTGCATTATCGCTAACCGTCATATCCATATGAGCCTTGATGAGGGCGCGGCATTCGGCCTTCGTGACGGCGATTATGTTGATGTTGATGTCGAGGGCGCACGCAGAACACGCTTTTATGATGTTCAGGTTCGCGTTCATAAGGATTTCCGCCTTGAAATGCATATCGATACTGATGATGCCAACGCCGCAGGCATAGGAAACGGCGCAAAGGTTAAGATAGTAAGATAAAAAACAAAAGGAACGAAGCGAAAACGCTTCGTTCCTTTTTTGTACCAATTAAGAATAAAGCCCCAAGCACTTATCGTACTTGGGGCTTTGGTGCCGGTGGCCGGACTCGAACCGGCACGCTGTCGCCAGCGGTGGATTTTGAGTCCACTACGTCTGCCAATTCCATCACACCGGCAAATATGGGTGCGAAAGTTATTATACAACATCGGAATAATAAAATCAAGATTAAATTTATAAAATAATATGCACCCTAAAAGCAAGTTGCTCTTTGGGTGCATATTCCGGTTAATTATTTTTACTTGTTATACGGTTTTTTGATTTCCACACCTAAATTTTCTGCCGCTTCGCATATTGAGTTATGGCAGGTGAAAAGCAGCGCTTGTGTGGTGTTGCAATAATCCTTTAAGAACTTAATTGCGATTTTAGTTCGCTTATCATCATATTGCGAAAGGGAATCGTCTAAAATTACGGGTAGACTTTCTTCCTTTGAAATAAGCTTTGAAATGGCAAGCCGTAGGCTCAAATATGCCTGGTCGGTGGTGCCCTGACTTAAATATTCAATATCGCGGGTGCCGAAAATATTTGTCGGCTCTACCGACATATCAAGCGATTTTGAAACATTAAGGCCTTGGTATGCGCCGTCGGTTAGTTGCTTGAATATACTAAGTGTCAGCTCCTCAACCTCCGAGCCATAGCTTCGGCAAAGCTCGTTAGAGCTTTCCTCTAATACTGAAATAGCTGTATCTGCGGCATCACAAAACGCCTTTTTTGAAATAAGTCTTTCGCGGCAAAGCTTTATCTCGCGTCGTATATCCTCAGGATTTTCCGAAGCCTTAAAGGCGGTTTTAAGCTCTGTGGTGCCCGCTGTGATGCCCTCACGCAGGCTGGCGATTTTTTGGCTTACCGCCTCAAATTCGGCTTTAAGTGTTTCAAAATCCGTGTTGTTTGGCGCGGCGGTATCGGCGGCCATACTTAATCTCTGCTGAGCTTCCTCACACGATATATCACCTAAATCCTGCTTTAAATAAGAAAGCTTTAATTTAAGCTCACCCTGCTTTTCGGTTTTTTCCTGAAGACCTGCTAAAGCCTCATTAATTTCCTCAATAGAGTTGGCATCTTGGTATCTGCCGAAATATTGCAAAACCTCGTTTAAAGCAGCCGTCATTTTTTCTTGCTCGGCACTCAGCGCGGTGCTTTTTTCCTGCAAATCTGCCTGTCTTTGTGCCTTTACCGCAATATCGGTATTAAGCAGAGAAGTGAGGCTCGTTATCTGCGCGCTGATTTCGTTTGCTTTTTCTTGCAGTGCCGCTTTTTCGCCCTTTATATCTGCAACAGCCGCTGCCTTTTCGGCAATTGTCTTATCAATTTTAATAAGCTTTGCTTGGTTTTTGGGCTTTATCACAAACGAAAGTGCCAGTAACAAAGCAGTTATTGCGGTCATCACGATGGCTGCGGTGTTTCCAAGCCACATATAGCCTGCCGCTATAAGTACCGCTGAAATTATGGATAACAAAAGCAATACGGGATTTGCCGCTGTTTTCTTACCCTCAGCGGCATCTCTTTGTGATTTGGCGTTCTGCAAATCGGTTTCTAATGCTAATTCCTTTGAAACGATGTCTTCTTTTTCTGAGATTAATTTATTAAGCTTATCATTAAGTAACTCAAGCTCAGCTTTAATTTGTTCAGGAGAGGTCTCGCTTTGCAGCTTTATTGCGGCTTCCAGCTTTTCAATATCCTGCTTTAGCTGGTCGCATCTTTCGGATATTTTATCATATTTGGTAATTCCAAAGTTTACCGCCGCCGCAAAGGGCTTGCCCAATATACTGCCATCCTTTAATTTAAGGGTATCATTAACGGCATCAAGCGCTTTTTGAGTTTTAATAAATTCCTCTAATTTTTCGCGGTTTCTAAGGTCGCTTTCGCTTTCAATTATGCCTTTAAGCTCGATGTATCTCGCTTGAATGGCTGAAAGCTGCGCTTTAAATTCTGCAATATTTGCGTTTATTTCTGCCTTTCTTTTGGCGTCCTCATCGGCTCTTTCAAGCCTTGCTTCAAGTGCGCTTAGCTTTTGCGCATCCTCAGCAAAGCTACCCGCTCTGCCGCTTTTTGATATAACCTTGTTTCGGGCGCTCTCAAGCCGCTTTGCTATCCTTTGGTAGGATACATCCTCATCCCCTGTAAGCGCGATATTAGATAGCCTTGAGCTTAGCTCACTTTGAGCGGCATCATCCTTTAAAAAGCCGCCTGTGGAGCCTATAAACATACTGCGCTCAAATGCCGCGGCGCTGATGCCGAAAAACCTTTGACCTATGCTTTCGGTAGTTTCGGTAGCAACCCCTGTATCCATATCGGTAAGAAGAATTCTATCGGTGGAATCGGATTTTCTAAACTGCCTTTCAAGGCAATACTGCTTGCCCGCGTGCTCAAAATATATTCTGCCGCCCATACTTTCGCCATCCCAAGGGGTGTATTTTTGGCGAATGCTGGTGCTAAGCTGCTGAGTTTTCTTGCCCGTGCCATAGAACATAGCCTTAATAAATGCGGCAACGGTGCTCTTTCCGTTTTCGTTTTCACCGTATATCACATTAAGTCCATCAGAAAGCTCTAATGTGAAATCCTTGAGTCCGCCGAAGGCGCTTATGTAAATCTTATTAATCTTCATCGTAAGCCACCTCCGTATTAAATGCGCGAAGACCAAGCTGAAGCGCCGCGGTTATCTGCGGTTTTTCTTCTTCTGCGGCTCCCTGCAGTCTTTCGAGCATCTTCTTAACAAAAATGCCCTTAAGCGATTTTTCCTGAGCCAAAGCTTCAAGGTCTATTGCAAGCTCGGTTTTATTTCTCACCTTTGCAAAATATAAAAACTCATTAAGGCGGCTTTCGATTTCTGCAAGATTTATCACGGTCTGTTCGTCCACAGTGCCTGTTAATATGATTTTATATAGATTATCTGCAAAACTATCGGAATATTTATCCCTTAAAATCTCGAGTGTTTTATCTGCAATTTCGGTAGAGCTCGAGGTATCACTTATATCCACATTCTCTGCAATATGCATTCTCTTGGCTGTGGGGATAAACTGCAAATTGCAGCCAGTTTTCGAAACCTCACCCAAATAAACGCCCTTGGGACCTAACTCATCAAAGCCTTGTCCCTCGCCGCAGCCGCAATATGCGCAGTAGGTATTACCAATTTTGCCTATTTCGGTGCGCTTGTGAACGTGACCTAATGCCACATAGTCCATACCACAGCTTTCGATAAACTCTGCGGTAAGGGGGTTATAGTTTGAATTAAGGTCTGCTTTCAATTCGCCGTGAATGCACATTATGTTTATAAAATTATCATCCGCAGTGAGCGAGAAACGGCGGCTTCCCGCCATATAAACCTCTTTAAAGGATTTGCCGTAAACGCGGGTGGATAGAGCGGGGAACTCAACAAAGCTATCCTCTGTATCTAAAATATGCAGATTATCAGGCAGCTCGCGCGTTCTGAAGGGCGACTCAAAGCTCAGCGGGTCGTGATTGCCCGCCGCGAAAACTATCTGTATTTCTGGTATTAAAGCAAAGCATTCAAAAACACGGTCTATAAATGACCTTTCAATTCGGTTTGAATGAAATAGGTCACCTGCGATAAGCAGTATATTTACCTTTTGTTCTTTGGCTAAGGCTATTATCCTTTCAAAGGTGATAAGCGTTTCTGCGCGACGGCTTTCTGCACGGGTGCCAAGTCCTGAAACAGCGGCGCCGATATGCAGGTCCGCAAGATGCAAAATCTTAACTGAAGGCATAAAATTTGTCTCCTTGTGTCGATACTGCTTTTATTTTACCATTTTAATATAATATATTCAAGAAAATAATATTGCCTTTGGGTAGATTTTGTTTTATAATAAATTAAATATATAATATTTTAAGGTGGGGTAGTATGGATATTAATGTCGGCGATAATATACTTATGAAGAAAAAGCATCCCTGCGGAAGCACCACCTTCACGGTTTTGCGAATTGGTATGGACTTTAGAATCCGCTGTAACGGCTGTGGTCATGAGGTTATGCTGCCGAGAAAAACCGTTGAAAAAAGCATCAAGAAAATCATTACCCCAAACGGAGAGAATAAATAATGTTTGAAAAATTATCGGCGGTTGAAAACCGCTATGAGCAGATAGGTGTGGAGCTTACCCGCCCCGATGTGGCTTCAGATAACGAGAAGTTTACCCGTCTTATGAAGGAGCACAGTGAGCTTACACCGATAGTGGAAAAATACCGCGAATATTGCGCTGCGGTGAATGCCGAAAAAGAGGCGCTTGAGCTTCTTGATGGCGGCGGACTTGATAAGGATTTTAAGGAGCTTGTTGAAGAGGAGCTTCGCGAGGCAAAGGAAACGATAGCCACCTCAGCTGATGAGCTTAAAATACTGCTTTTACCTAAGGACCCTAACGATGATAAGAATGTAATCGTGGAAATCCGCGGTGGGGCAGGCGGCGAGGAGGCGGCGCTTTTTGCGGGCTCGCTTTTCCGTATGTACTCAATGTATGCCGAGGGCAAGAGATGGAATATAGACATCACTAACGCTAACGAGACCGAGCTTGGCGGTTATAAGGAAATAAGCTTTATGATAGAGGGCGCCGGCGCATATTCACGCTTTAAGTACGAAAGCGGCGTTCACCGCGTTCAGCGCGTGCCTGATACCGAAACCCAAGGCCGTATTCACACCTCAACCGTAACGGTGGCGGTGCTTCCCGAAGCGGATGAGGTTGAGTTTGAGCTTAATATGGCTGACCTTAAGATAGATACCTTCCGTTCCTCGGGCGCGGGCGGTCAGCATATCAATAAAACCTCGTCTGCTATCCGAGTGACGCACCTACCAACAGGCACGGTGGTTGAATGTCAGGATGAAAGAAGTCAGTTTAAAAATAAGGAAAAGGCGCTTAAGGTGCTTCGTGCGCGGCTTTATGATGCTGAAAAGGAAAAGGCTGAGGCGGCATTTAATTCCGACCGCCGTTCGCAGGTTGGCACGGGTGACCGAAGCGAGCGAATTCGCACCTATAATTTCCCACAAGGTCGCGTTACCGACCATCGCATCGGACTTACCCTTTATAAGCTTGATGCTGTTATGAACGGTGATATAGATGAGCTTGTTGACGGTCTTACCACCTATTACCGCGCAGAGGCGCTTAAGGAACAAGAAAACAGTTAGGAAGTAAATTGATGATTACTAAAAGGTTAGATGCTATTGGCAATTATGATTTTGCAATAAACAGCGCTGCGGATATATTAAAATCGCAGGGCATAGTTGCCATACCCACCGAAACGGTTTACGGTCTTGCCGCATCAGCCTGTAGTGACGATGCTATAAAAAAGGTTTTTGCCGCTAAGGGCAGACCTCAGGATAATCCGCTTATCGTGCATATTTCTAATATCGAAATGCTAACGCAGGTAGCTGTGGATATACCCGAGAGCGCCTATGAGTGCGCCAGCCGTTTTTGGCCAGGACCTTTCACAATGGTGCTTAAAAAATCGCCTTTAATCGCTGAAAGCGTTTCGGCAGGCCTTGATACAGTGGCTGTTAGAATGCCAAGTGAAAAGGTGGCACGCGATATTATAAATGCGAGCGGTCTACCGCTGGCAGCGCCCTCGGCTAACGCTTCGGGTGCGCCAAGCCCCACGAGCGCGAGCCATGTTATATCGGACCTTGACGGAAAAATCGATGCGGTGGTGATAGGGGATGATTGTGCCGTCGGTGTTGAGTCCACTGTTATAACCTTAGTGGGCGATAAGCCTCGTTTACTGCGCCCCGGCGCAGTTACCGCCGAGCAGCTTAGAGAAATACTGCCCGATTTGATTATTGATAAAGCGGTATTAGCTGAGCCTCAAAAAGGCGAAAAGGTTGCTTCTCCAGGCATGAAGTATAAGCACTATGCCCCAAAAACGCAAGCCTATTTGGTGGAGGGCGACTGCGCTTCTTTTGTGAAATTTGTTAACGAAAAGGAAAATAGCGCGGCGCTATGCTTTTGTGAGGAATATGACGATATAAAAATACATAAAATAATCTACGGCACCCAAAAAGACCCGCGAACTCTTGCGAAAAATGTGTTTGCAAGTCTGCGCGAGGTTGATACACTCGGTGTTAAGGCAGTTTATGTTCACGCCCCCGAAAAGCGCGGCGTGGGACTTGCAGTTTACAACCGACTTATCCGTGCCGCAGCCTTTAGGGTGATAAAATTATGAGCTTTGTAATTGGTCTTACAGGTCCCACAGGCGCTGGGAAAAGCAGTGTAACCGATATAGCAAAAAAGCTGCAAATCAAGGTTATAGATTGTGATAAAATTGCGAGAAAAGCTGTTGAAAAGGGAAGCGAGGGAATAGTCGCTTTAGCTGCAGCCTTCGGTAAGGATATAATAGCGAGTGACGGTACTTTAAATCGCCAACTACTTGCCGAGCGCGCGTTTTGCTCGAAGGAAAAAACGCAGCTTTTAAACGATACTATTTTCCCCTTTATCACAAGCCTTGTGGAAAAGGAGATAGATGCGCGAGTGGTTATGCTTGACGCGCCAACTCTTTTTGAAAGCGGAATAGATAGTGTTTGCAACACAACTATTGCGGTGCTTTCTGATTTGCAAACCCGCAAGGCTCGCATAATGGAGCGCGACGGCATTGATGAAGCGCATGCGATGCTTCGAATTAATGCAGGCGAGCAGGATGAATTTTATATTCAAAATGCTGAGCATATAATTTATAACAACTCTTCATTTGCGGATTTTGAACCGAAAATGCGTGAGCTTTTAGAAAATATTTTGGGAGGTATAAAATAATGCCTAATGCAAAAGAACTTAAGGAAAAACTTTTTTACAGCAAGAAAAACGGTCTGCTTCGTACCGAGCCGCAGGTTTATCAAAACGCGGTAGAATATTGCGAGGGATATAAAGATTTTTTAAATAAGGCTAAAACCGAGCGTGAGGCAGCGGCCGTAGCTATTTCTATGGCTGAGGCAAAGGGCTTTGTTCCTTTTGAAAAAGGTAAAAAATATGCCGCAGGTGATAGAGTTTACTTTAACAACCGCGGCAAAACCGTTGCTTTCGCAGTTATTGGAAGTGAGAACGCAGAAAAAGGCATAAACATCACCGCGGCACATATTGATTCACCCCGTCTTGACTTGAAGCCTAACCCGCTTTATGAGGAGCTTGAGCTCGCGCTCTTTAAAACACATTATTACGGCGGCATCAGAAAGTATCAGTGGCCCACGGTGCCTCTGGCGCTTCACGGCGTTTTCGCCAAGCGTGACGGCAGTGTCGTCGAAGTAAATATCGGCGAGGATGAAGAAGACCCCAAGTTTGTGATTAACGACCTTTTACCGCATCTTGCAACCGAGCAGAACAAGCGCAGTCTTGGCGAGGGTATCCGCGGCGAGGAGCTTAATGTGCTTATAGGCAGTCTGCCCTTTAAGGATGATGAGGGTAGTGAGCTTGTGAAGCTTAATATATTAAAGCTGTTAAACGAAAAATACGGCATTGTTGAGGGCGACTTCCTCTCTGCTGAGCTTGAAATGGTACCCGCAACCAAGGCGTGCGATATCGGACTTGACCGCTCGCTTGTTGGCTCCTATGGTCAGGATGACCGCGTTTGCGCTTATCCCGCACTCACCGCTATATTAGAGCTTGATAAACCTCAGAAAACTGCGATAGCTATTCTTGCCGATAAGGAAGAGGTAGGCTCAGATGGCAACACAGGTCTCAGCTCCGATTTCCTTTCTCATGTGGTTCACGATATTTGTGTGGCTGAAGGCTCAGATGAAACTGTGGCTTTAAGAAATTCAAAATGCCTTAGCGCCGATGTTAATGCAGGCACCGACCCCACATTTCAGGATGTAATGGAAAAAAGAAATGCAAGTCTACTTAATTACGGCGTTGTTGTAACCAAGTATACGGGTGCTCGCGGCAAGGGCGGCACATCCGATGCCTCAGCTGAATATGTAGCGCAGGTTCTTTCTATGCTTGATAAAGCAGATATTGTTTGGCAAACGGGCGAGCTGGGTAAGGTTGATGCAGGCGGCGGCGGAACGGTTGCTATGTATATTGCAAACCTTGGCGTTGATGTTATAGATTTGGGTGTTCCCGTGCTTTCAATGCACGCGCCCTTTGAAACCACTTCAAAGTTCGATGTTTATATGTGCTACCGCGCGATGTATGAATTTATGAAATAATAATAAAAATCGCCGCCTGATAAAATTCAGGCGGCATTTTATGGGAGATTAAGATGGCAGATATAGCTTTAGGTAAATACCGCCATTTCAAGGGGAATGAATATGAAGTTATAGGTGTGGCGCTTGATAGCGAAACACTTGAAGAGATGGTTGTATACCGTGCTTTATACGGCAATGGCGGTCTTTGGGTACGCCCGAAGTCAATGTTTTGCGAAAACATTACCCGCGATGGCAAAACCTTTCCAAGATTTAAATATATTGGCAAGTGAATTGTGTTGACATATCTTTAGCACACACAGTAAAATATTAAAGTTAATTTCTATAAAAAAGGGGGGATATTATGGTATTTTCGAGTCTGTTTTTTCTTTATTTGTTTTTGCCTCTTAACCTTATAATCTATAAATTTTCTAAGGGCATTAAGGCTCGAAATATTGTAATGCTGATATTCTCCCTTGTGTTCTATGCATGGGGCGAGCCGCTTTATGTGTTGTTGCTGCTATTTATGACCGCGGCAGACTGGCTTATATCTCTTTACATAGAGCGTCAGTCGCCGCATTCTATCAAGGCAAAGCTTGGTCTTGTTTTAATGTGCTTTGTCAATTTAGGGTTGCTTGCCGTGTTTAAATATGGCGGCTTTATACTTAATAATATAAGGCTGTTCACTGGCTTCCCAGAAACCATACCCGAAATAATGCTTCCTATCGGCATCTCTTTTTACACATTCCAGCTGATGTCCTATGTGGTGGATGTGTATCGCGGGGATGTCGCAGCACAAAAGAAGTTTTGGATGCTGCTTTTATATGTAAGCCTTTTCCATCAGTGTATAGCAGGCCCCATAGTTCGATATAAGGATGTTTGTGAGGAGCTTTTTGAGCGCCGCAGTACCACTCAGGATGTGGCGGACGGTATATGGCGCTTTTCCTTCGGACTTGCTAAAAAAGCGATACTGGCAAATGCCTGCGGCAATGTGGCTGATACTTTGCTTGCCTTTGGCGGTAATACTACCTTGCACGACACAAGTGTTTTGGCGCTTTGGGTGGGTATGCTTGCTTATTCTTTGCAGATATATCTTGATTTCTCAGCCTATTCAGATATGGCGATAGGTATGGGCAGAATGATAGGCATTCACTACCGCGAAAACTTTGATTATCCCTATGTTTCGCGAAGCGTTACCGAGTTTTGGCGCAGATGGCATATATCACTCGGAGGCTTCTTCCGCGATTATGTTTATATCCCACTGGGCGGTAATCGAAAGGGAAGAGCGCGTACATATCTTAATTTATTTGTAGTGTGGTCTTTAACGGGCCTTTGGCACGGCGCATCGTGGAACTTTGTTTTGTGGGGACTTTATTTCTTTGTGTTTATCTGCATAGAAAAGCTGTTTTTATCCCGTGCGCTCGCTAAGGATAGGGTAATATCCCATATCTATCTCACTGTAATAGTGTTCTTTGGATGGATACTGTTTAGATTCGATAGTCTTGAGGCGATTATAACCGTGCTTAAGGGTATGTTCGGTATGAACGGTAATGCGCTTACAAGCTTTGAAACAACAACCGTTGTAAGCTCAAATGCTTTGATTCTTTTGTTCTGTGCGGTTGTGTCAACGCCGATTGTTAAGAAAATAGGCGGCGTTTTAAGATACACCTTTATGGATAAAAAAGCTATTAATGTGATTTATGCCGTTGGCAGAATATTGATACCGATTATACTTTTATTGCTCTCCACCGCCGCATTGGTTGGAGATAGTTATAATCCATTTTTGTATTTCCAATTCTAATAATAATGAAATTTTCTAAAAAAAGGGGGGACTTGAATGCCAAACTATGTAAAAAATATCACCGTTATCGATGAAACTCAGGACGATACCACGCTTGATGATAATATGAAGCTGCTTCGCAATGTGCGTTTTCAGCATATCGTTGATATAAATATGGTGCGTATTTTTTTGGTTGTGTGGTTTGCGGTAACTGTTGCCGCAATGGTGCCGCTTTTGAGGCCGAGTTATTCTGAGGTCGAAAAGCGCGAGCTTCAAAAGTTCCCCAAGTTTTCCCATAAAGCGCTGGCATCAGGCGATTATTTTGATGATATAAACCTCTGGTTTTCGGATACATTCCCCCTAAGGGACCGTCTTGTAGAGCTTAATACATATGTTACAAATACCTTCGGCATAAACCAAGTTCAGGTGCACGGCAATATTGAGCAGGGCGATGAAATACCTGTTGTGGATACTGATGATGAGGAAATCACCGAGTCCCAACCGCAAGTAGAATCCGAACCCATTCCTGAGCCTGAGCCACAGCTTCCCGCAGTTGAGCAGTTAGGTGCTATGCTTATAGTCGATAACGCGGCTTATGAGTATTATAACTTTAACCAAGCGGCATCCGATAGCTATAGTGTGGCAGTAAGCCGTGCGGCAGATATGCTTGCGGGAAAAAGCATCGTATATGATATGATAATCCCCACAAGTATGGAAATAACATTACCCGAGCAGTATAAGGGTAACACTAATTCATCTAACCAAAAGGCGGCTATTGATTATATGTACTCAAGAATGTCGCCAAATGTTAATAAGATAGATAGCTATACCACACTTATGAATCATAAGGATGAATATATCTATTTCCGCACAGACCATCATTGGACCTCTCTTGGCGCATATTATGCTTATCGTGAGCTTATGGCTGCAAAGGGTAGCACACCTGCCGAGCTTTCGGCGTTTACCGAGCATCGCTTTGATGGCTTTTTGGGCTCATTTTATGCCGAATCAGGGCAGAAGCCTCAGCTTGGTAACACCCCCGATACAGTGTTTGCTTATGCTCCAACTCAAATGCAGTATATTCACACATTTTTGGAAAGCGGCGGCGAAGCTAACCTTAACATCGTGGCAGACGGTAACGCCCTTAGCGCACCGAATAAATATCTCTCTTTTGTGTGTGGCGACCATCCCTACGGCATAATGACAAACCCCACCATCACAGAGGAAAGCTCCTGCCTTGTTATAAAGGAATCCTTCGGTAACGCTATGGTGGCATATCTTACCCAGCATTATAGGAATGTTTATGTGGTGGATTACCGCTATATCTCTAAGGTTTATCCTCACACGCTTAATCAGTTTGTGGATGAGCGGGGAATAGATGATGTGATATTTATAAACAATATATCCGCCACCCGCAGCCCCGCGCTTATGAGAGCTCTCACAGCATTTGTGGGGTAGAAATAAATAATGGGGAGGAAGTTTATGCGAGAAATTGATGCTTTACTTATTACACAAACGGTCAAAAAATTGTGCATCGAGGCAAACTGCCATTTAGGCAGTGATATGAAAAATTGTATTTGCGAGTCTTGCTCCAATGAAACATGGCCTCCCGCGAGGGAAATTTTAGAGCGGATTATCGAAAACTATGAGATAGCCGATGAAACAAATATGCCTATATGTCAAGATACGGGCGTGGCGTGCGTGTTTTTGAAAATAGGACAGGATGTTCATATAAATGGTGATATCACAGAGGCTGTGAACGAGGGCGTAAGAATGGGCTATGAGGAAGGCTTCTTGCGAAAAAGCGTTGTCCGCGATCCATTGGATAGGGTGAACACTGGGGATAATACCCCCGCAATGCTTTATTTTGAAATTGTCGCTGGTGATAAAATAGAAATTATCGTAGCCCCAAAAGGCTTTGGTAGCGAGAATATGAGCCAAATTGCTATGCTTTCCCCGTCGGATGGTCTGCAGGGCGTAAAGAGCTTTGTTAAAAAGGTCGTGGAGGAAGCGGGCCCTAATCCTTGTCCGCCCATTGTTGTGGGCGTCGGCATTGGTGGAACCTTTGATAAGGCGGCATATCTTGCGAAAAAAGCACTGCTTCGCGAAGTAGATGAGCGGAATAAAAATGCTTTTTATGCTCAGTTAGAGCAGGAATTGCTTGATGAGATAAACAAAACAGGCATAGGTCCTCAAGGCTTCGGCGGCAGAACAACCGCTCTTGCTGTGAATATCGAGCAATATCCTACACATATAGCGGGACTGCCTGTGGCGGTTAATATTAATTGCCATGTCACCAGACATAAAACGGAGGTGATATAAATGGCTATTTCCATTAAAACTCCGCTTACCAATGAGGTGGCAAGGGAATTAAAAGCGGGGGATAGCTGTTTAATATCTGGCGTTATCTATACTGCGCGCGATGCGGCGCATAAACGCTTATGCGAGTTGATTTCTAAGGGTGAGGATTTACCGTTGGATATTAAGGATAGTATTATATACTTTGTCGGCCCCACGCCCGCAAAGTCAGGGCAGATAATAGGCTCAGCGGGGCCTACCACCTCTTACCGTATGGATGCATATAGTCCCGCGCTGATTTCTAAAGGCCTTACGGGTATGATAGGTAAGGGCAAAAGAGGACAAGAGGTTATCGCCGCTATGAAAGAGCACGGCGCGGTATATTTCGGCGCT
This sequence comes from Acutalibacteraceae bacterium, assembly GCA_045544435.1. Classification (GTDB taxonomy): domain Bacteria; phylum Bacillota; class Clostridia; order Oscillospirales; family Acutalibacteraceae; genus UBA737. Next base: position 42,881 of record JAZPZA010000021.1, read on the forward strand.
ATCGGCGGTTGCGGCGCGCTTCTTAGCAGATGTATTAAAAAGGCGGAGGTTATCGCATATGATGACCTTGGCGCCGAAGCGATAAGAAAACTCGAAGTAGAGGATTTCCCCGCTATCGTTGTGATAGACAGTAAAGGTAATAACCTCTATGAAGGTGGAAAAGCTGCATACCTTGCGCAAAAAGAATAAAAAACTAAAAGGAACCAAATCTTTGTGGTTTGCTTCCTTTTTTATTTCGCAGAACTAAAAGATTTACAGTTTTTAAGAATATCTTTGAAAAATTGAATAAATGGTACTTATTTCTTGTAAATTTGATTATTTTGTAGTACAATATAGTATCTTGGGATACTTATATCCTATTGCTTCCGAAGGTTTCTTTCGGTATTTATGTTTTAGGAGAGAAAAAAGTGGCTAAACACTCAAAAGAATCGCAGAGCTTTTTTCAAAGTCAGATGGTTAAAAAAACCCTTATAATCGTTTTAGTGGTTATTATAACCGCTTCACTTTTGCTGAATTTATTTACCTTTATTATGCCTGTTGTTAAGTATTATGGGAACAGTATGTCTCAAACGCTCGATGATGGACAGATATTAGTTGTAAACAAGATGGCGCAAGTGGAAAACGGAGATATCATAGCGTTTTATTATAATAATAAAGTCATTGTCAGGCGGGTTGTGGCAGTTGGCAATAATCAAGTATCTATTGATGTGTTTGGCGCAGTTTCGGTTAACGGCAAAGAACTGGACGAGCCATACGTTGAAAATAAAACTCTTGGACAGTGCAATCTTAATTTTCCTTACAATGTTCCTGCAAAATCCTATTTCGTTTTAGGGGATAACCGAGATGTTGCAATGGATAGCAGACTTTCAGAAATCGGAGTTGTAACCGAGGACAGGCTTATCGGAAAGGTTGTGTTCTCGCTTAATCCCTTCAAGGCGGTAAAATAAAAACCTATCAAAGAGTGAATGGCAATGAATGCTTTTAAAAAATCAAAGCAAAAATTCAATATTAAAAGCATTATATTTTATGCAATCGCTGCAGTTTTTTGCATTGCGGTGTGCATTGTTTCGTTGTGCCTGAATGTCACCCACTCGGTAGCGCTTGAACAGGAAATCAGGTGCGGCGTTGAAGAACACATCCATACGGACAGTTGCTATAACGGTGATTTCCTTGAGTGTGAAAAGGTGGCGCACGCGCACGATGGCAACTGTTATATTGTTCTTTTAAAAGAAAATGATATTAACGAAATCCTCACTCTACTTACTAGCAGGGGAAACCGTTCTTTAGAGTATGTTATAACCGATACAATGTCCTCAGCGCTTAATTTCAATTCTAATATAAATAGCGCAGAATCATCAGATGAGCAAAGTGATATACCGCTTAATCAGGATACAGTGGCCAGGCTCAACACCACAATTTCAGATGAAGAAGAGTTACCCGACATTGTTCTTAATGAAAACATAAATAACATTCAAACACTTGCCTTAGAAGATGAACAGCAGGAGCAACAAGAACAACAGTCAAACAGTGTTTCGGCATTATCTATCGGCGATGCGCCATCAACTGCCACAAAAAAGGCAAATTTTTATGTGCTTATTGATGGCGAATGGACAAGCATTGGTCCCATAGATTTTACCACATCAAGTAATGGCTGGCGGTATTATGATGGCAACATCACCACCTCCACGATGCTAAATCATATAAACAGTGCACTTGGCACCAGCTTCACATATCGATCCTTTGGTATTTCGGTTGCCACCGCCGAGGATGGTCCATATTCAACCCAGAATGTAAGCATCGGCTCAAGCACCACGCGAATTGTTTACAGGCAGTCAAGCTCAAATGCTCAGGCCACAAGATATGTTCGACTTATTGAAAGAGGCGGCGATGCCGATAGTGAAAACTTTGCTTTTTACACAGTTAAGCTGGTTTACGGTGTTGGAATAACCGATACAAAATATATCCACGCAGGCGAAAAGATAACCCTGCCCTCGGGAAATTATACTTGGGAATCAGGTGGCAAGTCTTACCGCGCGGGCGAGAGTGTAACGATAAACGCCCCCACCACATTTAATGCAACTATTTCATCCATCACAGTGAATTATGATGTTAATTTCCCAACAGTAAGCGGTGTTACGGTTTCAACCAAACCAACCCTTGCGGGACTAACAGTTACAACCATAACGGATGATTTTTCTAACGGCTCTTCGGCGGTTGTGCGAAATGTTTCAAAGCAATCGGTTGAAGGTAAGGTTAACAATAACACCACAGGCCTTGGAAGAGTGATACAGTTTAAGGGCTGGCGAGTAGGCGATAGTGATGTTATATTGCAACCAAACACTAATCTTGTTTGGCAGGAGCTTGTGCAGTATGCCGGCGGCAATACCGAATTTGACCTTACCGCCGTTTGGGACACCTCCGCTTTGCAAACCGCAAGCTTCTTTATCCGTTTTGATTCGGTTGCGGTTGATTCGGGCGGAAATGTTACAGGACAAGATCAAAACCTTTATACCGACCAGTTGTTTGCGGCGTATGTAGGCGGTATTGACCTTTCGCTAACTACAAGCCAGCTTCACGAAAAATATCATATAGTTGATAAAACTCCTGATAACTCCTTTACTGCCGACCAGGAAATACGCGCACTTTACGGTGAGCAGACCGACGGTGTGTGGCTGAGCGCATTCCCAACTGATGACTATGTTTTCGAAAGTCTTGTAGAATATGCCAAAACGGGTTATCTTTCGGTTGATGGTGAGCCCGTTGCCGCAACCGACCTTAATTCAAAAGCCTATGCTATTCGCTGGTATGTTTTCAAAGCGCAGGACGATGCTTGGCATATTGATGGTAAGCTCGTGAGAAAAGAAGGTCTTATTCACGTTTATAAAACCTTTGCGGGTAATAAAGAGCTTTTAAATGATGCTAAATCTGATTTTTATATCGAGGCGGTTGATGATACCACAGGTGTTATAACACTTCTTGATATGACCAACTATAAAAGCCACGATGAAGCAACCGATACCTATATGTGGGAAATCACCAACGTTAAATATGGTGAAAAGTGGCATATAACCGAGTATCCACATAAGTTTGAAAGTGATGAGGTTTTGTTCGGTATATACTCAGAATATACCGTTCACGATGCTCACGGCGACCAGTCTGTTTCGGCTGAGGGTACTTCGGTTACGGTAAGCGGTATGACCTATGCGCTTGATGAAGGCAGCCACGAGGTGCTTAGAGCGCATTTCACCAACATTTATAACCGCGCAAATTCAATTATCATTAAAAAGCAGGATGCTATAACAGGAAATTCCATTGGCGGCGCCGAATTTACCCTTTCACAAAACGGCACGCCGCTTAAGTTTGATTATAATGATGAGAACGATGTTTACATACATAATCAAGAAAACGGCACCATCACAAAGCTTGAAGGAAATGCCAACGGATATTTTGAAATATCGATAGAAAACTTCAGTTATGATTTGGGACCTGTTGTGGTGCACGAGGTAACCGCACCAACAGGCTACACGCCGATAGGTGACATTGAAATCGGTTACACAGATGATGATAACACCATCGGTATTCTAAGCGGCAATAGTGAACTTATCAAATATGTGAATGGCGTTTTGATAATCGGCAACAGCACGGATTCGGCATCGGTTACCGCTAAAAAAGAATGGGACTGCCCCGAAACCGAGTGGCAGGATGTTACAATGCAGCTGCTGGCCGATGGTAAGCTCGTAACAACAGTTATTTCGGGTGTTGAGCCTCAGGTGGTGCTAAATAAAGATAACAACTGGCAGCACACCTGGGAAAATCTGCCCTTATATGTTAACGGTAAAAAAATCGAATGGTCGGTAAAGGAAACCAAGATAGGTATCGAAGCCGCAAAGAGCGACGGCTCGTTTATTAACTGGCTGGTATCCTATGAATTACCGATTAAATCAACCGATGCTAATGGCAAGGAAAACACCTTGCTGATAGTTACAAACACAACCAAGCGCGTGATGCTAAGGCTCACGAAAACTGATTTAAGCAATACCTTGCAGTTAAGCGGTGCAAAATTTGTTTTGCAAGCGGTGGATAGCGAAGGCAACCCGCTAGAAAACGAAATTGAAAAAACCGCTGAAACCGGTCAGGCAGGTACCTTGATATTTGACAACCTTAAAACCGCTGTGAGATATCGGCTTACCGAAATTGCAGCACCCGAAGGATATGTCAAAACGGATGAGTTCATCTTCTTCACTATTAATGAGGATGGCTCTGTAACGGTGGAGGACAGTTTTTATGCTTCGGCGGGCGGTACCGCCTATAACATAACTGTTCGAAACGCAAAGTTAGTTGATTTACCCGATTCGGGTGGAATTGGTAATAGTATATTTTATTTCTTTGGACTTATCTTAATGTCCATTGGAATTTATATAGGCACCACTTCTAAGAGGAGGTGTCGAAGTTAAATCGCTTTCAAATTTTGAAACAAAATAAATTAAGAAAAGGAGAAAAAACTATGAAAGCAAAAAGAATCTTATCTTTACTCGTTTGTTTAGCACTTGTGCTTGGCTGCACAGTTTTGGCTTCTGCAGCAGCACCCCAAGGCAGCATCACAATTAAAGATCCCGCAAATTCTTCGGCTACAATTTCGGGAAAAAGCTTTGATATTTATCAGGTTTTCACCGCTGTAACTAATGATGGACAGACCTCTTATAGCTGGGCTTTAAATTCACAAGGTGCGCCCGCATTCTATGACTTCTTCTTCGGCAGCAACGACCCCGCAATAAGAACAACTCCCGAAGGCAATATTTTAGAAGCGGTTGAGTATGTTTCTAACCAGAAAGAGGATAACGGTATCAACTTTAAGTTATCCCAGTTGGCGGAAAAGCTTCATAATTATATTGAGGCTCAAAACAAGGCTACCGCAGGACTTATTGCTCCTGTTGAAACTATTAAAAAAGAGGATACTGAAGGAAAGACCTCTATAACAGTTGATGGACTTGATTATGGTTACTACCTCATTTACGATAGTGCTGATTTAACAGGCGGCGCGGTTCGTTCTGCAGTTATGCTTTCTAACGTTACCAAGGATGCTGAGGTAACACTTAAGGCTAACCGCCCACAGATGGCAAAATATGTTCTTGAAAACGATGGCAAAACCTATGGTAAGGCTACATCCTCAATTATAGGTGAGAAATCAGAGTTTAAAATTGAGCTCATCCTCCCAAGCCGCAACCTCTATGAGACATATACATACTTTGTTGAGGATACACTTCCCGATAGCATGGAATTAGATATTAATTCTATCGAGATTTATAAGGATAACGAAACTACACCCATCGATAAAACAGGATATACCGTAACCGACCCCGATGGCGATGCCGATTTCAAGGTTGACCTTACAACCCTTATAAGCGATAAGGATGCATATCCTGCAAACACAAAATTATCCATTCTTTATAATGCAACAGTAAATGGTAAGATTCTTGCCGGCAAGGCAAACACCAACATCGCAAAGCTTTCCTATAGCAATGACCCCGCTAAGGATACCTTAGGTAGTGTTACTGATTCAGCAAGCATCTTCACCTATTCATTTGTTTTAACCAAGTATTCTGAGGATGCGCACGGCAACTTCTCCACCGCTAAGCGTCTTGCAGATGCCACATTTAAAATCTACAAGAACGGTTCAAATGACCCAATTAATTTTGTATTAAAACCCGCTAACGAGGTTTATGATACAACCGAAACCTATAATGTTTATGTTGTAGCAACACAGAAAGAAATAGAAGAGGGCACAACCGTAAACACCCTCACAACACTTGATGGTACCGCACCCGCTGATGGTGAGGAGCATCTGCGCTCTACCTGCATTGGTGGACATTTAGGTGATTTCACTGTGTTTGGTCTCAAAGAGGGCGAGTATCAAATCGAAGAAACCGAGGCTCCTGAAGGTTATTATAAGGCAGATAAAAAAATCACCTTTATTATCAGTGACACCACTGATGATACCGGCAAGGTATCTAACCTTACTGTAAACGGCGTTTATGAAGGCACCATCGGTTCAATAGGTAACGCTAACGGAAGTGTTGCCAATCTTTTAACCTGGATTGATTTCGCCGACCAGCCTGGTGAAGCACTTCCCGAAACCGGCGGTATGGGAACAACACTCTTCACCGTTCTTGGTATTGTTATGATGGCAGGTGCTGTAGCTTTTTTTACTTCAAGAAAAAGAAGTAGTGTGGCATAAAAGAAATATTCGTTTTTAACGGAGCGACTTGCATTTTAGCCACCCCGCAAGACTATTTCTTTTTCTAAACCATAAAAGATAAATTAAAGGAGGGAAAGACAAAATGAAAAAGCATTTACCCACAATTATAGTTGCGGTTGTTTTTCTATGCGGTCTTTCCCTCTTTCTTTATCCAACCTTCAGCAATTTATATAATCAATATCTGAATCACAAAATTATTGGCGACTATAAAGAGTCTTTTGAATCCACAACCCCCGAACAGTTCGATAAGGTAAAGGCAGATGCCATCGCCTTTAATGAAAACTATAGAAACAGCCAAAAGCTTGAAGAGCTTGGTTTAACATATGAAGAGGTACTCAACACCACAGGAAACGGTGTGATGGGATATGTTGAAATACCCAAAATCAGTGTGTCTCTTATCATCTATCATTCAATAGATGAGGATGTGCTGCAAAAGGGTATCGGTCATGTTCCGCAGTCGCATCTGCCCATCGGCGGCAACAGCACGCACTGTGTTCTTGCAGGGCACACGGGGCTACCTTCGGCAAAATTGCTTACCAATATCGATCATCTAAAGATAGGTGACCGATTCTATATTCATGTGTTAAACGAGGTTCTGGAGTATAGAATAGATGATGTATCGGTTGTTGAGCCGGATGAAGTTTCAAGGCTCAATGTAATTAGTGGCAAGGACTGTGTAACCCTTGTTACCTGCACGCCATATGGTGTTAATTCGCACAGACTTTTGGTGCGAGGGGCTCGTGTAGATGAAAGCAACCTTTCTGCTCACGAGGACGCAGTTGATAATGAGCTGCTTAATGTTGATATGAAATACTTGCTTACATTCTCCCTTATAGGATTGTGCATTATATTTATTGCTGTAAAGAAATTGCTGGATATCCGCAAAAAGAAAATGTCAACCCAAAATGAAGGTGGCGAACAAACAGATGAGAACAACTCTTAAAATAGTATTTATAACGGCGTTAACTCTTATGCTATTGCTCACTTCGGCACTTCCATGCCTTGCGGAGGATGAAGATGGCAGGATAACAGTTACGCTTGAGGATAAAGAAAAAAACCATATAAATGATATAAAGGTTAGTATTTGCCAGATTGCTGAATTAAACAACTCAGGATATTTTCTCGCAACCGCGTTTGAAGCCTCCGGTATTTCCATTTCAGGCATTATGAACGACTCAGGCAAAACAACCGCTAAAACAATTTTCGATTATGTGAAAAAGAATAATGTAGAGGCAGTATCAAAAGTATCGGAAAACGGAAAGGCATCCTTTTTAGATTTGAATTTGGGTATTTGGCTCGTATATTGCGAGGAAGATAGTAGCTATACATTCAACCCATACATCGTATTTCTTCCCTTTGAGTCGGGTGGAGAGTTGTGTTACGAATTAACCTCTGCTCCCAAGCTCGAAAATAACACTCCTAATGAAATCAATATCTATGTTATAAAGAAGTGGGACGATAAAAACAACTCCGCTAAAGTGCGCCCCCAAGAAGTAACTGTTGAGCTTTTAAACGGTGATGATGTTGTTTCGTCGGCAGTGTTAAGTGAAGAAAACGGTTGGGCTCACACTTTTTCGGCAATTCCAAAAGATGGTGACTATTCTGTAAGAGAGAAAGAAGTTGCAAATTATAAAGCCGATTATAGCGGTGAAGAGGAAAACGGATTTGTGGTAACAAATACCTATACAGGCGAAAAGCTTCCGCAAACTGGCCAGTATTGGTGGCCAATTATTCTTATTGCAATTGCCGGCGCTTGCTTTGTTTTACTCGGTGTCTATGAGATTGGGGTAAAGAAAAATGGCAAGAAAAAATAAAGGAATAATCTTTTTGATTATCGGATGTGTGTTGTTATTGATTGCAGGCGGTTGGTATATTTATAATATCGTCCAAGATAACAATGCGGGCAAACAGGCCGATGAGATATTGGATAAGTTTAGTAACAAACAAAGCGACGCTGTAATTATGGTAGAGGGTGATGCTTTCTGCGGTAAGGTTATCATTGAAAAGCTTAGTGTGGAGCTTCCGGTATATGACGAATGGAATTACACACATTTAAAAACGGCGCCGTGCCGTTACACAGGTGGGCTTGACACAAACGATATTATAATTGCCGCACATAACTATAAAAGCCATTTTGGGGCACTTGATAGCTTAAATATCGGCGATGAGGTTCAATTTATAGATGCCTCGGGTAAAATGCATCTGTATGAAGTTCGCGAGCTTACAACCTTAGATGGAACCGCCGTTTCGGATATGCATTCAGGCGGTTGGGATTTCACACTTTTTACCTGCACAAAAAGCGGCAAACAACGCGTAACAGTGAGATGCGAAAGAAAATAATAAAAGACCTTACTTGCAGTAAGGTCTTTTATTATTGTTGGAATTTCGCCACAAAAAAATTAAGGAACCACACCAAAGGTATGATTCCTTAATTTTGGCGGAGACGGCGAGATTCGCTCGGCGGCAACGCCACCGACACGCACCCGACCTTTGCGACCATTCACCGAAAGGTCGCAATTCGTCTGACGACGAACCGGTCTTTTCGAATCTCACCGCAAACTAACATAAATTAAGGAACCACACCAAAGGTATGATTCCTTAATTTTGGCGGAGACGGCGAGATTCGAACTCGCGGGGGATTGCTCCCTAACTGATTTCGAGTCAGCCCCGTTATGACCACTTCGATACGTCTCCGTATAAAATTATAAAGTTTTAAACTCAACGCTAACTTTTAATATTATATTGATTTTATTGTGTAATGTCAAGTTGAATATAAAATTAAGCCACAGATTTTTTATCTGTGGCCTTAAGTTTATTTAGGTAGTCTGCCGTAGAGCGCGGTGTTTTCGCGCACAACCTCGGCAAGCCAGTCATTAATGCATTCAGGGCAAATTCTCCACTGCCAGTTGTCGCCCAGTGTGGATGGCGTATTTATTCTCGCTTCACTTCCAAGAGCTATAAGGTCGTGCATCATCAGTATGCATGTATCCGCCACCGACATCATAGCCGCCTTCATCATTGCCCAGTTAAAGCCTTCGTCGTCTTGGTGATTAAGATATCGACGGGCGGTTTGAACATCCGATTCGCTTGCCGATTCAAGCCATCCCATAATAGTATCATTATCGTGGGTACCTGTGTAAACTACGCAGTTTCTTTCATAGTTATGAGGTAGATAATCGCTTTCCTCGCGAGAATCAAATGCGAACTGCAGCACCTTCATCCCCGGAAAGCCTGATCTTTTCAGAAGCTTTAGCACTGCGGGGGTAAGGAAGCCTAAATCCTCAGCAATAATTGGCATATTTTCGCCGAATTCTGCTTTTAAGGCATTAAAAAGCTTCATATCCGGTCCCTTTATCCATCTGCCGTTTTTGGCGTTTTTATCACCAAACGGTATAGCATAAAAAGACTCAAAGCCTCTAAAATGGTCTATCCTCACAACATCGTAACGGCTAAGCGCCTGACTGAGGTAACCTTTCCACCAGGCATAGTTTGTATCCCTCATATATTTCCAGTTATAAAGTGGATTTCCCCAAAGCTGACCATCTTCTGAAAAAGCATCGGGCGGGCAGCCCGCAACGAGTTTAGGGGAAAGGTTTTTATCCAGCAAAAATTGCTCAGGCTCACTCCAAACATCTGCAGAATCATACGCCACATAAATTGGAATGTCGCCTATGATTTTAATTCCATTAGAGTTTGCGTATGACTTTAATGCGCGCCACTGCTCATCGAATTTAAACTGAACAAAGGTATAAAATTCGATATCCTTACAGTAGTTTTCTTTTGCCTGTGCAAGGGCAGCTTCATCTCGCATACGAAGTGGTTTTTCCCATGTACTCCAAGCGGCATCGCTATGCGCGTTTTTAAGCGCCATAAAGAGGGCGTAGTCCTCGATCCAATGGGAATTATTATTAATAAACTCGCGATAAGCTTCATCTGCTTTAAAATTTTCAAAGGCAATGCGCAACACATTGAGACGGTTTTCATAAAGCTTGCCATAGTCTATCTTTTGAGTGTTATTGCCAAAGTCAAAGGAGTTGGCTTGACTTTTTGAGAGTAAGCCTTCGTCTATAAGCATATCAAGGTCAATAAAATATGGGTTTCCTGCAAAGGAGGAAAATGACTGATATGGAGAATCACCAAAGTTTGTGGGATTAAGAGGAAGTATCTGCCAATAGCTTTGTCCCGCTTTGCTTAGAAAATCCACAAAGCGATATGCCTCACGACCTAAGGTGCCTATGCCATAGGGTGAGGGCAGGGAAAATATAGGCATTAAAATTCCACAGCTTCTCATATTTATCTCCTTTGCTAAAAACTTAATTTTATCCCTTAACAGCGCCCGAAAGAACACCTTTTATAATGTGCTTTTGACACAAGAAATATACAATTATAATAGGCAACAGACATAGCATAATAAGCGCCATGGTGGCACCATAGTCTACTTGACCATAGCTTCCCTGCAGATATTGGATCTGGATGGGTATTGTGCGATAAACCGTTTTATCAAGAACAAGATAGGGAAGCAGATAATCGTTCCAAACCCACATGATTTCAAGAATACCGACCGAAATATAGGTGGATTTCATAATGGGAGCTACAACAAGGAAAAAGGTTTGTAGTGTGTTGCAGCCGTCGATGGTGGCGGCTTCCTCAATATCCATTGGTATACTCTTTACAAAGCCACTGAACATAAACACTGCAAGACCTGCGCCAAATCCTAAGTATACCACCGGTATTGTGTAAGGAGAGTCAAACCCAAGTCTATCGGCTGTCTTAGAAAGGGTGAACATAACCATCTGGAAGGGAACTACCATCGAGAATATACATAAATAGTATACAGCTTTACAGAAGCCGCTGTCAACCCTGCTTATATACCATGCGGCCATTGAAGTGCAAAGCAATATAAGAAATACTGAAAGTATTGTTATTATAAAGCTATTGTAAATTGCTTCATAGAAGGGATAGTTGCCGTGCATAATACCCTCTATGTAATTTTCAAGGCCTATAAAGCTTTGGGAGTTAGGTAGTGAAAAAAGATTACTTTTAATTGCATCGTTGCTTTTAAAGGAGTTATAAAGAACAAACACAACAGGCAATACCCAGATTGCGGATACAATACCAAAAATGCCTGTTAAAAAGCCGCGACCAATTTGTTGCTTTCTGCTTAAGGTATCCATTATTCCTGTACCTCCTTGCTTCTTGTGAAGTAAAGTTGTGTGAGAGCAATGATTACAACCACAATAAAGAAAATAACCGCTTTAGCCTGACCAACACCCATATTTGTGGTGCTTTCATAGAATGATTTATAAATATTAAGTGCCAGCATTTCAGTTTCTTTAAATGGCTTGCCACCTGTAAGGGCCAGATTTTGGTCAAAAAGCTTAAATCCGTTTGTAAGGCTTAAAAATGTACATATCGTTATAGATGGCATAACATTTGGTATCGTTATGTAGCGCATCAACTGCCAACCGTTTGCACCGTCTATTTTAGCTGCCTCAATATATTCGTTGGGAACGTTTTGCAGTCCAGCAACATAGATTATCATCATATAACCTATCTGTTGCCAGCAAACCAGAAGAACAAGGCCCCAGAAACCATAGGTGGCATTGAGCGCAAGTGTGGAATTAAGGAAGCGGATTATAACCGCATCAAGTATAATTTTCCATAGATAGCCTAAAACTATACCTCCGATAAGATTAGGCATGAAGAAAACCGTTCTGAAAATGTTTGAGCCCTTGATGCCTTTAGTTAGAACAAAAGCTACCAAAAAGGCAATTATATTTATTAATAGAACCGAGATGATGGTGAAAGCCACTGAGAATCCAAAAGCATCTAGAAAGCTTTGGTCTGAAAATGCCTTCACATAGTTTTCAAAACCCACAAAGGTGGTTTTGCCGAGCGTTTTGAATCGGAAGAAGGAAAGATATATTCCCCATAAAAACGGCCACACAAAGCCTATGCAAAAGGCTATAAAGGTGGGCATTATAAATATAGGGGCAAACTTTCGGATTTCCCTGCGCTGGCTCATATTGTTAATAGCCGACGGATTATATTTTTTCTTTTGCGCCATCACTAAAACCTCCTGATTAGTTTTTAAATAAAGAAAAATAATTTGAACTAGCTTCAAATTATTTTTGTTCACTTAAAATTTAAAGGCAGTAGGGTGCGGGCCGTAGAACCCGCACCCTACGTTAATTACTTGTTATTTAGTTTTCAATATGTATTACTGCTTGGAAGCGGTATACTGTTCTGCCCAACCGTCAACAAAAGCGGTCTTAACAGCATCCCACTTGCCTGTGCCTGCAGAGTAAGCTGCGAGTGCATCAACAACGCCTGCACGCCATGTGTCAACGTTAGGAGTGAAGTTGAATGCCCAGGATACATTGTAGCAACCGTCAGCAACATATTCGTTCATAATGTTGCAAAGAACATTATCAACAGCCTTAGCCTTCTTGAAGGGAGATACAAAGCCCATATCCTCAGCAAGAGCTGTTGTGCCTTCTTCAGAGGTAACAACCCACTCTAAGAAGTCGAGTGTAGCCTTCTGGTCTGCTTCGGAAGCAGCGTTGTTAACTGCCCAGTAGTTTTCTGTGCCGCAGCAAAGACCCTGCTTTTCGTCCTTAACGCCTGCATAAATCGGGAGATAACCGATGTTCTCATCGCCTATATCCTTAATGTTTGCATATTCCCAAGTACCGTTCTGATAGAAAACAGCTTCGCCGTTCTTGAATTCGGTAGCAGCGTCATTCTGCTCATTGGTAAGAGTTTTAGCATCGATGGTGGAGTTCTTTGTGTAGAGGTCCCAAAGGTTCTTGAAGTTTTCAAGATATGTGCCCTTGATGGTAGCGGGCTGGCTTGTTATGCCGTCTTCGGCAAATTCATAGTAAAGTGGCATATTTGCAAGGTGACCCGAGAATCTCCAGCTGGAGGAGGAAGCAAGACCTGCTGATGTGAATGCATCAAAGCCAAGCTCGCCGCTTCTGCTTGTAATGTCTTCAGCAACTTCCTTTAACTTATCAAAGGACTTGATGTCTTCTACCTTATAGCCTGCTTCGCCAAGGAGCTTTGTGTTAACGATAATTCCATAGCCTTCATAAACATAAGCTACACCGTAAACAGCGTCGCCCTCTTTAAGAGCAAAGTCATCAGAGGTGAGTTCAGCATAAACTGCTGTGTCTGCCAAATCAAGGCAGTAATCCTTCCAGGATTCAAGGCCTACTGTTCCGCTAACCTGGAACAATGTGGGAGCTTCATCTTTATCAATTTCAGCTGTGAGGGTTTGCTCGTATGTACCTTCTGCGGCGGTAACTACCTTAACTTCAACGCCGGTTTTTTCTGTGTAAACCTTAGCGAGTTCCTGCCAGGCTTCATCCTGCTCAGGCTTGAAGTTCAGATAATAAACCGAACCTGCTTTTGATGTGCCGCAGCCTGCAAACAAGCATGCAACGAGACCGATAACGAGTACGATGGATAAAAGCTTTTTCATAAAAATTTCCTCCTAAAATTTTTTCTTTTTAGACCTCCATCGCTTAGAGTATAACATATATTTTGTGCAAATGCAATATAAGTTTTTAACATTTTTTATAAAATTTCATTTTTTTACATAAAAATACCATTTCTTCCATAAAATACAAATTATTTATTTTCGAAAAATTAATGCCCCAAGGCACTACTTGGGGCAAAGATATTATTAAAGATAGATGGGTTGCATTTGAATGCCCTCAAGCGCCGCTTCAACGGCTTGAGGTATTAAATCAAAATCGCATATAAGCGAATTGTTTTTTGAATGCGGGTCATCCTGAGAGTAGGGCACAAAGTATATGTTTTTTGTGTTGTGCAGTAGACCTATGTTTTTTGCGCTCGCTCCAAGGGCATCGTTAGTGGCGATTCCCAAAACCACAGGCTTGTTGTTTCTAAGATGTGCCTTGACCGCCATTGTAACGGGCGTATCGGTGATTCCGAGAGCTATTTTTGCTATGGTGTTTCCTGTGCAGGGCGCCACAACAATTATATCGAGTAAGTTTTTGGGGCCTATTGGCTCGGCAGCCGCTATATCGTGGATTATCTTTTCACCGCATATTGCTTCAATTTCATCAATAAACTCCTGCGCTTTACCGAAGCGAGTATCTGTTTTATAAACTATTTCAGACATAATTGGTTTTATTTTTATATCAAAACGGCTCAGTTCCCTCAGAGCCGCAACAGACTGCTTCATAGTGCAAAAGGAGCCGCAAAATGCATATCCAACTGTTATATGTTCCATATTACATCTCCTTTAGTGTAAGTTCAGTTACCGTTTGCGCTATGATTTTTCCCGCAGTGTGCGGCGCCACCTTGCCTGGAATTCCTGGCAGCTTTACGGCCTTTACACCAAGCCGCGCAGCCTCATTAAAATCAAGGCAGCCTTTGGTTGAAAGGTCATATAAAAAACAGTTTTTCAAGACTTCAAGGTCCGTAAAAATCGGGACATCAACGGTGTTAAAGATTATATCAAAATCTAAAGCTTTCTCAGGCACAGTGTCTGTGTGGATATGGCTTATTCCCATAGCTTCTAACAGTGCGAAATCCGAATATTTTCTTGCAGATACAGTAAGGTCGCATTTAAGCGACCAAAGCCGCTCCCATAGCACTCTGCCAACTCTACCGTTTCCTATGACAAGCACTTTACTTTTCCAAAGACAAAACGGGGTATCAGCTATAGCCCGCGCTATTGCTCCCTCGGCTGTTGGTACCGCGTTTAAAAGGCAAAAGCTATCAAGGGACAAATAGTCTATGTATCTTTTGCCCTCGAAGCCGTATCCACAGCTTAAAACAAGCGTTTCGGGCTTTGATTTATATACTAAATCAAGCGGTAATGTTCTTTCTGTGCGCGGGCAGAAAATATTTTTACCGTCGCGCGTAGTGGGAACAGGTAACAACAAAACATCGGCTGATAAAATATCGCCGTTATCATTCTCAAAAAGTCCTAAGGAATCAACATTAAAGCCCATTTTAATGAGCTCGTTCATAGCCACCGTCATGCGGTCGTCTCCGCCCAAAATTAAAATTTTCATATCATCACACTGCCATATAAAAAATCAAGCGCCGTAAATGTTACAGTACATTTTATGGCGCTTGAAGCAGTTTAGTTACTTATTAATTTTATTAGTTTCTCTCTGGTGTTTAGTTCGGGTTTTTCTATAACGCTATCTAAAAGAATTTGCAGCTTTGCACCCACTTCGTTTCCTTTGAAGCCAAGCTTTAAAATATCATCTCCCGATATATCAAGATGACTTATAAGATATGGTTCTTTATGCGTTATTATACTTTTTATGGCATCTCTTTGAACGGACATATCCGTACCCAACAAGGCTTCGCAATAATAAGTTGAATCAAATAAAATTTTATCACCCGCAAATGCTAAATCTTTCTTTAAACCCACCTTATTGGCGCTTACGGGCTTTTTGCACAACAGTTCCATTTTTTCACAGTAGCTTGCAAATTTGTTGCTGCATTTAAGCGCCTCAACGCTCTCTTTTAAATTGCGGCTTGAAAGATTTAACAGCGCAAATAACCGTAAGTCTTCATCTTGATTTAGCTTATTGATGGGCATAAGCTCGCAGTCACCCAAGCCGTATTTCTTAAGCCCACCACATTTAAGCAGGGGAGAAAGGGCATGAATCATTTCTCCGCAAGCGGCTTTTTTAAGCTCGTTTAAAATTCGCTCACAGCTTATATTTTCAAGAAGCGGTGCACATTTAATTGCTGCTTTAAAAGTGTTATCCTCTATTGCGAAGTTAAGGGTTGCGGCAAAGCGGAAAAGTCTTAAAATTCGAAGCGCATCCTCGCTAAAACGAATTTCGCCATCACCAACCGCGCGTAAAATTTTATTTTCAATATCCTTTAGACCGCCGAATATATCAATTAGTCCGTCGCGGTCATTATAGCACATAGCATTCACAGTGAAATCACGACGGGCAAGGTCCTCTTTAACATCGCTAACAAAGTTTACTTTATCGGGGTGGCGGCTATCGTGGTAGGCGCCTTCTGTGCGGAAGGTGGTAACCTCTATGGGCTCGTCGTCAATAATCACGGTAACCGTACCGTGCTTTAGACCTGTTGCAACGGTCTTTTCAAAAAGTGACTGTGTAACTTCTGGTAGAGCGCTTGTTGTTATATCATAATCACTAGGCTTTTTACCGCACAACAAATCACGCACACAGCCGCCTACTATATAGGCACTATGTCCGTTTTCTAAAAGAGTGTTAAGCACAAATTTAATTTTTGCAGGTAATTGAAACTTCATTTTTGAGCCTCTTCCAAAAAAAGGTTTATTTTTTTACCAAAAGGAAGTATAATAAGTATTAAGTATACTGCTTGGAGTGTGTTTTATGAAAGAACAACACAGTTATGATAAATATTTGGACAGCGCAAAGAGCGTTCATATGATAGGAATAGGCGGTAGCGGTATGTGCCCACTGGCACAGCTGTTGCTTCACAAGGGATACCGTGTGAGCGGCGCCGATAAAAGCGAAAATGATAATGTTAAGAAACTTCGGGAGCTTGGTGTTACCGTATATAATGAGCACAAGGCTTCTAATATAGATGGCGCACAGCTTGTGGTTTATTCTGCGGCGGTGCCTAATGATAACCCTGAAATGGTAGCGGCGCGCGAGAAAGGGATACCTTTAATGGAGCGCTCTGAGCTTTTAGGCACTCTAACCCGCCGTTACAACAATGTAATAGGTGTGAGCGGCACTCACGGAAAAACCTCTGTTACATCTATGATAACACAAATTTTGATTCTTAACAAGTGCGAGCCTAATGCAGTTATCGGTGGCAAGCTGCCGCTTGCCGACTCTGCATGCATTGCGGGGGATTCGCAAACGCTCGTTTGCGAATCCTGCGAGTTTGTTGATAGCTTTTTGCAGTTTTCACCTGATATTTCGGTGCTTCTTAATATTGATAACGACCATCTTGATTATTTTAAAACGATGGAAAACTTAGAAAATTCATTCAAAAAATTCGTCGAGATGTCGCACACCTGTTATGCCTTTGGGGATGATGAGCGCGTTCGCCGCGTGGTATCGGATATCAGCGCAAAGGTTATAACCTATGGCTTTGAAAGCAGTAACACCTACTACCCCGAAAACATAAATGCGGGCAAGTTTGGTTATCACTTTGATGTTATGCGTGAGGGTGAAAAGGTGGGCAGTGTGGAAATGCATGCTCCAGGTAAGCATAATGTGCTAAACGGACTTGTTTCATTTGCAGTGTGCTATGATATGGGCGTGGATGCAGGCGGTATTGCCGAAGCGCTTTCCCGCTTTACAGGCGCGGGCAGAAGATTTGAGTTCATAGGCGAAGAAAAAGGCATAACCGTGGTGGATGACTATGCCCATCATCCAACCGAGATAAAGGCAACGCTCACCGCCGCTAAAACACTTGATTATAAAAATGTGATAGTGGTGTTCCAACCTTATACCTATTCGCGTGTGGCACTGCTTAAAGATGGTATGATAGATGCGTTATCTGTAGCAGATAAGGTGTTTTTAACCCCAATAGTAGCATCTCGCGAAACTAACACCTATAATGTTTCTTCTGATGAAATTACTAAGGCATTGCCGGATGCCCGCGTTATAGCCGATTATGATGAGCTGGCTGAAAGTATGATAGAAAGCGCCACATCGGGCGACCTTATTATAACAATGGGCGCGGGCGATATTTTTAAGGTAGCTCATATTATTTTGGAGAAATTAAAAAATGCAAACTGAAAAGCTATATGAAGTTGATTCCCATTTAAGTGAGTTTGAAGCCACCGTAACCGAATGCATACCTTTTAAGGATGGATTTAAAATAGTGCTTGATAAAACCGCCTTTTTCCCCGAGGGCGGGGGACAGGCTTCCGACAGGGGATTTATAGCCGACATAAAGGTATTTGATGTGCAGATTGAAAACGGTGTTATCTATCATTTCGTCGAACGCGGTATAAAGTCGGGCTCAACAGTATTAGGAAAAATTGATTTTGACCGCCGCTTTGCCTTTATGCAAAATCACACTGGCGAGCATATTGTATCGGCAATAGCGCACAGTCTTTATGGTCTTCAAAATGTGGGCTTTCACTTAGGCGAGGATGTTGTAACGATTGATTTAAATAGCGAGCTCACGCGTGAGCAGCTTGATAAAATTGAGGATATAGCCAACCGCAGGGTGTGGGAAAACCTGCCTGTTCGCGCATTTTATCCCGATAGTGAACAACTTTCAAAAATCGATTACCGCAGTAAAAAGGAAATTGATGGTGCGGTGCGTCTTGTTGAAATTGAGGGCACCGATATATGCGCTTGCTGTGCGCCACATGTAAGCCGTACGGGTGAGATAGGCGTTATAAAGCTGCTTGATTTTGAGCGTATGCGCTCGGGCACACGGATTTATCTTAAATGCGGCGCGTTTGCCCTTAAAGACTATCGCGTGAAATATGAGAATATTCGCGATATTTCAAACCGCCTTTCTGCAAAGCAGGAGGAGGCAGCCCTTGCGGTAGAGCTTTTAGAAGGCAAGCTTAATGAGCAAAAGCAGCAAAACGGAGCGCTTAAAAAACGCCTTTGCGATTATATTGTGCAATGCGCCAAAGAAAGCGATAATTGCTCGTTTTTAGATGGGTTTGATATAAAAGAGCTGCAGCTTGTCGCCGATGGGTTACATAAAAAGTATGGCGGTATTAAAGCAGTATTTTCAGGGTGCGATGGTAATTATTCCTTCACGATTTGCGGCGAAGAAGAACCGCTTCAAGAATTCTTTACTCGCTTTAAATCCGAGCTTAATGTTCGCGGTGGCGGAAGAAATGGTATGCGTGGGGGCACCGTGCTTGCTGGCGCTGATGAAATTAAGTTACACTTTTAATTTTAAATGTGTTATGTTAAAATATATATTTGAGGTGTTTTATGGATTGGACCGAAGTAACGGCAAGTGTGCCGACAGATAGAACGGATGAGGCGGCGGCAATAGCTAATATGACCGTGCCCTATGGAATTTACATTGAGGATTATTCAGAGCTTGAAAAGGATGCTGAGGAAATCGCTCATATCGACCTTATTGACGATGAGCTTGTGGCAAAGGACAGAAGCCGTTCAATAATCCATATGTATATCGCAGAAAGTGATAACGCGGTTGAAGCGATATCCTATCTTAAAGAGCGTTTTGGGGCTGCAGGTATTGACTGTGAGATAAACAGCGTTATAGTTGACGATACCGATTGGAATGAAAACTGGAAAAAGTATTTTAAGGCTTTTGAAATTGGCGAGAAGCTCGCTGTTTGTCCGAGCTGGGAAAGCTATGAAAACCGCGAAAATCGAACAGTTATAAGCCTTGACCCAGGTGCCGCATTCGGCACAGGAACACACGCCACCACATCGCTTTGCCTTCAAATACTTGAGCAGCGCACTACTGCAGAAAAGCAGGTGCTTGATATAGGCACAGGCAGTGGTATACTCGCTATCGGCGCCGGTCTTTTAGGCGCAAAATCTGCTATAGGCGTTGATATAGACGCACAGTCTGTAAAGGTGGCGAAGGAAAACGCGCGCATTAACGGTGTGGAGGACAAAACCTCGTTCATCGTGGGTGACCTTGCGGATAAGGTGAGCGGCAAATATGATATAATCTGCGCTAATATCGTGGCGGATGTTGTAATGCGGCTTTTTGATAATGTGGCAGATTTTATGAAGGAAAATTCAATACTTATCGTTTCGGGTATTATTGATATCCGAGCCGATGAGGTGGAAAAAAGCGCTTTGGAGCATGGCTTTAATATAGAGGAAAGCCTTGTTCTGGATGAATGGCACGCTTATGTTTTAACTAAGTAATTGGAGGAAATTTGATGCTTGAATTTGAGCAGTTGAAGCTTCGTCTTACGGCAAACGAGCAGGAAATACACGATTTGCGCGATGCGATAGGCTATGATAAATTGATCCGTGATATTGAGGAATTGGAGCTTAAACAAGCGGCTCCGGGCTTTTGGGATGACCTTGAAAATTCTCAGGCAGTGGTGCAGCTAACAGGCAAATTGAGGAATAAAGTAGAAGCGTATGATAATATCTCAACCGCTTATGATGACCTGCTTGTGCTTATCGATATGGCAGACGAAGAGGGTGACGCATCTATGGTGGATGAAATCACCGCTTCGGTCGATGAGCTTGAGGGTAATTTATCCTCTCTGCGCCTTACTACATTGCTGACAGGCGAATATGATGCAAATAACACAATTCTCACATTTCACGCGGGCTCAGGCGGCACCGAGGCTATGGACTGGGCGGCTATGCTTGTTCGAATGTATACCCGTTGGGCTGAACGCCACGGCTTTAGTGTGAAAATACTTGATTTTCTTGATGGCGATGAGGCAGGTCTTAAAAGCGCCACAATGCTTATTGAGGGTGAAAATGCCTATGGCTATTTAAAGAGCGAATCAGGTGTTCATCGTTTGGTAAGAGTATCCCCATTTGATGCTTCGGGCAGAAGGCACACATCATTTGCCTCTATTGAAGTAATGCCTGAAATCACCGATGATATGGAAATTGAAGTTCGCGAAGAGGATATAAAAATGGATGTTTTCCGTTCCTCAGGTGCGGGCGGTCAGCATATTAATAAAACCTCGTCTGCAGTGCGACTCACCCACATTCCAACGGGCATAGTGGTTGCCTGCCAGAATGAGAGAAGTCAGTTCCAAAACCGTGAGCAGGCGATGCGAATGCTTAAATCGAAGCTGCTTGAAATCAAGGAGCGCGAGCACCTTGAAAAGATAGAGGATATCAAGGGCGTTCAAAAGGAAATAACCTGGGGCTCGCAAATTCGCTCCTATGTGTTTATGCCTTATACAATGGCAAAGGACCACCGCACAGGCTTTGAATCGGGCAATATAAATGCGGTTATGGATGGCGATTTGGACGGCTTTATCAATGAGTATTTAAAGGCAGCTTCAAAGGGCGAACTAAAAAATAATTAGAGGGTGTAATTATGAAAAGATTATTTGCAGTTTTAATCACGATTTCTCTCACTTTAACCTTTCTTGCAGGCTGTGGCGGCAAGGACCGCGAGCTCTATGCCAAAACCAAGCTCTCAAAATATGTTGAACTTTCGGATTATATGGGTATCGAAATAGATACCTCAACTGATGAATTTACGAGTCTTTGTGATAAAATCAAGGATGATGATGTTTATAACGGCGCGCTTTACAAGCCTGTTTATGAGGGCAAGGTTAAAGAGGGCGATATGGTAAACATTGATTATGTGGGCAAAAAGGGCGGCGTTGCCTTTGAAGGCGGCACAGCGAGTGATGCTCAGCTGGTTATTGGCTCTAATTCCTTTATAGATGGCTTTGAGGATGGTCTTATCGGTGTTTCGGTTGGCGAAACGGTAGATTTAAATTTAACCTTCCCCAAAGATTATTCAAGTGAGGAGCTTGCAGGTCAGGCTGTTGTGTTTACTGTAAAGCTTAACTATATCTATGCCTATAAGGTGCCTGAGGAATATTATTCCGACCTCGGCTTTGACACGCTGAACGATTATGTGAAGGATGTTAAAAAGCGCGCTTCAAAGGACTATATTTTAGATTTTGTTGTTGATGCTGCCAAGATAAAGGATTATCCCGCAGACCAGCAGGATATTTTATGCGAAGCGATTTTTGATTACTATGACGACCAATATGATAAACAGTATGAGCCGTATGGCTATGATTTTGAAACATTGCTTGCTTCAAGCGGATACACAGAAGAAAGCTATAAGGCAGAAATAAAGAGCGAAATAGTTCCCGATATGATGCAAACTCAGATGGTTATGTATTATATTTTTGACGAGGAAGAGCTTAGCCTCACTGAGGAGGATGTTGAAGCCCAGCAGGTAGAGCCCGACCAAATTGCCGAAAGCTATGCCGTTCAGGATATAGTTCTTGATTATCTCTATGATAACGCAAAAATCAAATGATTAAGCTTTACAAAATCAACATAAATGAGATAGGCAGAGCAGATTATACCGCCGTGTATAATCTGCTCACAAACGATTTAAAGCGAAAAATTGATGCTAAGAAAAACATTGATGATAAAAAGCGGTCGCTTGCAGGCTATATCCTGCTTTTTCGCGGCGCCCGCGAGCTTTACAGCAAAGCCGAATTTGAGGTAAGCTTCAATGAAAACGGCAAGCCGCTTTGCGATTTTTGCCACTTCAATATCTCTCATAGCGGCGAGTGGGCAGTATGTGCGTTTAGTGATACCCCTGTGGGTGTTGATATTCAGCAGATAAAAGATGTAAAAAAGCGCGAAAGCTACCGTTTTTTTACTTCCCGCGAAACGCAATATGTCAATTCCGATATTTTGCTTTTGCCGCAGCGCTTCACCGAAATTTTCACTAAAAAAGAGGCGGCGGTGAAGATGCTCGGCGGCAGCTTTGCAACCAAGGCGCAGGAAATTGATACATTTTCGTCCCGCTATAATTTTGAAACTAAAATTCATAAAAATTTTATAATTACAGTGTGCAGCGCATAAGACAGCGGTTTTTCGCTGTCTTTTTTATATATTAATAAATATATTACTTGCAATATTCGTCGTTTTTGTGTAAAATAAACTTAAATATGTTCAAAATAAAACGCAAGGATGTGCTAAAGTATGTCAAACCGTTTATTTCAGGGTGTTATTCACCAGATGAAGGATGCTATCGATAAAACCTTTGGCGTGGTAGATTCGAACTTTACCGTTATCGCATGCAGCGAGCTTGGTAAAATCGGCGAGCAGATGGAAATTGCTCCTCCTGTCACGGGTGAGGCATTTACAGCTGAGGGCTATACCTTCAAGCCCATAATATCATCTCAGGGCACCGATTATACCGTTTTTGTTGATGGCGATGATATAATTTCGGACAAGTATGCCGCAGTGCTTGCAGTGGCATTTGCCAACATTAAGAATTATTATGATGAAAAATATGATCGCGCTAACTTTATTAAGGATATAATCCTTGAGAATATTCTCCCAGGGGATATTTATCTTAAGGCACGCGAGCTTTATTTCGATACCGATGTTATGCGTACGGTTATCCTTATCAGAAATCTTGAGCCGAGTGATGTTTCGCCTTTTGAGATTTTGCAAAATCTTTTCCCCGACAAAACAAAGGATTTTGTTATCAATATCAACGAAACTGATATTGCGCTTGTTAAGGAAACACGCTCGGATATCGACCACAAGGCTATTGAAAGCTTGGCATCTTCTATCGCGGATACACTTTCAGGTGAATTTTATGTTCAC
>JAZPZA010000022.1:0-10283 GCA_045544435.1 Acutalibacteraceae bacterium
CGCGGAGCGAAACAGAATGTTTATAGCCTCCCTCTGACGAGGGAGGTGGATTTTTGCCATTAGGCAAAAAGACGGAGGGAGAGAATTTTATATCCAGTGCCGTAAGGCACACCGAAATTATTCATTATTCATTATTCATTAATTTTTGGCGGACAGTCGAGGACGCCTGTCCCTACGGTACATATATGAGATTGTTGTGTAGGGGCGAGCACTGCTCGCCCTTTTTATATTTTGTGCGGAGCACACATTAATTTTTCATTTTTCATTTTCCATTAAACAAGCCTTTGCTTCCTTAGAAGCAGAGGCTTTGTTTAAATTAATTGTGCATTATTAATTGTCTGTGCCGTTGATTGCCTTTGAGTCGGGAGTAATAATAGCACGCGAACCTACCTTCTGATACAAACGAACTGAATCGATTATAAGATCTTGTGTGGGCACACCACCAGCATTTTGATATTGGTCGCTGTCGTCACCAGGTGTATAGATATGATTATCAATCAACATATAAAGATATACATTGAAATCATTGTCACCACTGATGTTAATGGTTCTCCTTGTTGTGTTATCTTCATCCCAGAACTGAAGCTTATCTTCATCCCATAAGAAATAATAGGTGCGCTCATTATATGACTGATATGACTCATCTTTATAATGGTAATTTTCGTCAGACGTATAATGTCTATAGGTAGAAGAGGAGTCGTCCTCACGAGTATAGCCGTTTACATCGGGCGTATAAATACCACCTGTACCAAAGGTATCATATATGGTAGAGCCGGTAACGGTGTGATAATAATGCTTGTGGACACCTGAACCGTAGTCACGATCCACGCCGTAGCCAGCATATGAGCAAGTATTCATAACCTCAAAAATATCAATTTCTGTGGTACAATACGGAAGCTTATACTTATAGGTGTCTGGATTAATGGGATCAAAGTTGATTGTTCCTTCAACATAGTCAGTATTTCTCTGGTAAATCTTAGTATAAAGCGAGTTATCAAAACCTGCATTATTAAAGAATCTGTTACCATAGAGCCACCAAGCGGGGAATGCATTCATTGCATTAGGCACCTGAGCCACAAGCTCAGCATAGCCGCGCTTAAAGAGCATAGACTCCTCGGTCGTCATAATACCGCCTGTAGCGTAACTATAATTTGCGGGATTAAAGGTTGTTGAATTTAGACCATTGCTGGTTTC
The DNA here is from genome assembly GCA_045544435.1 of Acutalibacteraceae bacterium. Taxonomy (GTDB): domain Bacteria; phylum Bacillota; class Clostridia; order Oscillospirales; family Acutalibacteraceae; genus UBA737. The sequence goes on from JAZPZA010000022.1 coordinate 1,195, forward strand.
GCCTGAGTATGCAGCCCAATAACTTGCAGCTTTTGTGTTGTTATGCATTACAAGCCTGCCGTTAGAGATATAGTTGAAGTCCTTAATATCCTGTGGCATTGCAACTTCTTTATCTCCCCAGAAAGGCTTTTGGTGTTTTATGTTCCAGGTGTTATAGTCATAGCCGTCACCGTATGTTGAGCCTGTTTTATAATCCTGATCAAACTCATCGCCCCAAACATAGTTGTAGGTGATTTCACCATCTGGATATTTGAGCTGCTTATATGTCTTGTAGTCACTTGCTACAACCGTTTCACCGTTTACTTTAAGTGCACCACCAAGGTAGCCTTCAATTGCGGGGAGCTCTTCGCCATAAACAGCGTACTGTTTAAAGAGGTCAACAAGCTCTTCAACACCTGTTACATAACGAGAATTAAACCAAACGCTATAATAACCGTCAGTGAAATATGTCATATCAAGCTTAAATGTATAATTATCACCAGCTACCACACTATAAGTATCACTGTCACCAACAAGAATTATCTGCTCGGTATCAGTCTTTGAGGTGCCGTTATCCTCGTTGTATTGTGTGATATATGCCTGATGCTCAGCAACTGTTCTTACAGGAACATCTACGAACGCAACCTCTGCGAAGAAGCGCTGTAATTCGTAAGCCGCATCGTTATTATCAGCCTCTTCATAAACTATGGTGTATTCGCCCTGTGCGAGGTTAGGCCAGAAGCCTTCATCGATATCCGCATAGTCTTCAACCATAGTGCGTCTGAGCACCATAAGGTCGCGAATTTCAACACCGCCGCAGAAGGTCATATCTGCATAAATGTGGTTATAAGCTCTTTTTCTGAGCAACTTACTTTTAAGTGAGGTAAGGTCATCAGTGCCATAGCCGTTGGCGTTGCCATCACCATCTATATCGAAGCACTCACGAGCTGCAGCCTGATTTTTAAGTCTGGGAAGCTGCTTCGTAATGTTGCCCTGATACCAGTTATCAGTACCAAAGGTTTCTGCGGTGATGGTGCCATTTGCAATTGCATTGGCATAAACCTTATTTGCTTCTGATTCGAAGCTAGATGCCACTGTGGTATAAGCATTGGTGATTGTAGGTGTGCCACTACCTGCCAAGCCATCAGCTGCGGTACCTATGAAGAACACATCACTGATAACAGCAGAGGAAGCAGAGCCGATTATACCGCCTGCAGTAGTGCCTGAAACTTCGCTGTTAGTAACTGATGAGAATTCGATTGTCACATTACCTGTAGCGCCGCCTGCGATAGCACCTGCATTTGCAGCGTAAACATAGGCATTTTCAAGGTGAATATTTGAAACTGTGGCGCCTTCGCCAAGTATCGGGATAAGACCTGCATAAGCATCTGCAGTGCCTGTTGCGGAATTAAGGCCGTAAATTGTGTGGCCATCACCATTAAGTTTACCGATAAAGGCAGTATAACCCGTAATATCAGAGGTTATCCATGCAATACCTGTAACATCGATATCGGCAGTGAGCTTGAAGCTAAGCGGTGTGCCATAGCGCTGACCGCCTGTGAAGATAGCCTTATAAAGCTGATCAGCAGTGGATATGCCGTATGGCTTTTTAGCTGAGCCGTTACCGCCATCAAAGATGGTGTAATCTGCAATAACGGTATCGGTGAATGAAATGTTATTGAATTCCCAAGCTTCCATCAAAAGAGGCATTGGAATAACAGTGCCATCAGCAATTGTGAACTTAGCATCTTCCCAATATTTCCAGTTGAGAAGCGGCATACCAGCCTTGTTAAGGTTAGCCTTTGCAACTGATGCAACACCATTTGTTGAGTCATCAGTTGCTGTGGTGTAGCAGTTGCTAACATTGAAGTTTGAATATTGGTCATCTCTTGCAATTGCAAGCTTAACACCATCATCAACAACAGCAACGCAACCATTGATGTATGCATTAAGTGTGGTATAAGTCGGAGCTGACATAATAGCCGCGGGGCTTAATGTTGTATAAGTTACATCATTATATGTGTGAGTTGCATTGTTAATTACTTCGCCCTCATAAAGGCAATTAATAATGGTTATGTTTACAGAATTATAAACATTTAAAATACCTGCAGGACCAACGCTTGTTTCAAGGGCGTTAATTTCATTACCTGTTGACGCGCTGACATCAGCCAAATCACTGTTTTCAACATGTGAATTTGTTACAGCAATATTCGAAAGCGCAATGGTGGGTGTTGTTGCCGGCATATAAGTGCTTACAACAGCCGCCTGAAGACCTGCTGCCTTAACATAAGGCATATCAAAATGAACATTCTTTATAATTGCGCCATCGCCAAGCATTGGTATAAAGCCAACACCTGTGCCATGAGTGTTTGCGAATGTTGTTGTGCTGTAAAGACCAACGATTTTAACGCCGTTGCCATCAAACTTACCAACGAATGGAGTAGAAGAATCAGTGATTCTGCTTGTTACGTTCTTAGACCAGTTAGCGCCTTTTAATTTCATATAGGCTTGTGCAACGCTGAGGTTTGCAACTTCGCCTATCGGGTTAAGGTAAAGCGTGTCAACAGTGTCTGCTACCTTGAAGTAAGCGGCTGTGCCATCTACCTCACCGTTAGACTGAACCATACCGTAAAGCTGCTCGGCATTTTCGATGATATAAGGATCATTCTTAGTGCCTTCGCCTGACCAGTCATAAGCGGCAGTGCCGTTCCAATAGGTATGACTTAGTGACTTAAACTGAGGATAAGCATTTTCAGCAGTTTCCCAGGTTATACCCCAGAACAGCTCGGGCATAGTTGCTTGAGCAGCCTCGCCCTTTACATCGCCTGTAACAACGGTAACACCTGAAATATCAGAGACTTCTGTTGCATCATCATCAATATAAGCGGTATCAGAATATGTGTTGGCAAAGGTTATTTTTGTGCTGCCTGCAGTGCTGCCTACTGAAACACCAAGGGCGATACTATCTGAAACAGTAACCTTTACGCCACCGAAACTATTGCCCACAAACGAGCCTGCTTCACCAGGGTTAGAAGAAGTTGTACCCAACCAAGTAGCTTCGTCTGCATTTGTGTTGCAGCCTGCAATAAAGCTGGTTGAAATATTAACAGGAACTGAGAAAGTGTCACCTACTATGATACCCATAGTTGACTTAACGGGTACATAAACTTCGCTTTCTTCAACGCGAACTTTAGAAATGTTAACAGCATCAACGGTTATGCCGCTAGCGGCATAATAACCATGACCTAAAACTATTGAAGCGCCATACCACCAAGAGGCGTTTGTTGTGGATTTAGCAGAATATGCATGCTTAAAGCTTACATTTTCAACCGATGCGCCGCCACCGAAATTAGGAATAAAGGCGGAAACAAGGTCAGAAGAAGCATACATACCGTAAATCGTTGCGCCGTTGCCATCAAAATGACCTATAAAGAAATTATCGGTTGCCTGACCCTGAGTAATTTTCTCCTGTGTAATGCCATTGAGCCAGTTTCTACCAAATTCTTTCATATATGCTATAGAATTGGTAGCATCCATATCCTTAACAGCGTTAAGGTAGATACCCTTTTCTGCCAGTTCATCAGAAACCTTATAGTAAGCGGCTGTGCCGTCATCCTTTTTACCGTGGTCAACCACCATTTTATAAAGCTGCTCGGCATTTTCGATGATATAGGGGTTACCCGCGGTACCGTCACCCTCGGTGAAATCAACTGATTCACCAGTCCATACAGCATAATCCAACGATCCAAGGCGTGGGTAAGATTCTGCTGTTTCGCCGGGCATCCAGCCTGCATACCAAGGAAGACCGCTTGCGGCTTTGATTACAGCCGTACCCTTAGCGTTGGCATCGGTGATAACTGTAATGTTATCTGCTGTTACCGCAGCTGGCTTAGAAACTGCATAAACATTTTCATAGGTGTTTACATATCCACCCGAAAGTGTTCCCTCGCCGTGTCTATCATTCTGATTTGAAACAACATTAACAGTATCGGCAGATAAAACATTTTTAATTTCAACTGTGATAACCTTGGCTGTATCGTTTGTATAGATAACACCTAATACAGAACCCTCATAATTATCACTCTCGTTAGAAACAACTGTGTTGCCATAGGTTAAAATATTGGAAGCCTTAAGGGTATTGTTACCGCCAAGACCGCCTATAACTGCAGCGGCGGTTGTATATGCTTCTGTATAGGAATTTGAAACAATAATCTTATCAAGATTAATTGTGGAAGTCACACCATTTGTTGAGCCACCCACAACAACACCTGCAGCAGCTACACGCCAGTTTGATGTAGTGCTTGTTGATTTAAAGTAACACTTATCAAAGTGAACATCGCTTATATCAGCGGTGCCACCATTCATTGTTGGTATGAATCCGACAGCAGTTTCAGCGGTATTTGCAAGACCGATAAGGGTAACGCCGTTACCATCAAAGTGGCCGTTAAAGTCGGTAGTGGCGGGATTCCATTTCTTGAGGGGGGCTGCAGCAAGGTATTTTTGCGCCGTTTCGGTGGACATATCCCTAACGGGGTTGAAGTAAAGCTCGGTTACGCCATCTTTTACCTTGAAGTAAGAACCGTTCTTACCGCCTGACTTAACCATGCCGTAAAGCTGCTCAGCGGTTTCGATAATGTAGGGTTGTTCCTTAGTTCCCTTGCCTTCCCATGCCTGAGCCTGGCTTCCGTTCCACACGGTATAATCATAGGTGAGCTCGCCGAAGTAGGGGTATTCGCCATCATCACCGGGCATCCAGCCTGCATACCAAGGAAGGTTTGTCATTGCGGTTACCGCAGCAGTGCCCTTAGCCTGGTCAACAGTGATTGCTGTGTACTTAGCAGTAGCATCTGTGAAAAGATTGCTGGTAGCATAAATTGCTTTATAATCATTGTTTGCCACACCCAAGTTATAGGTAGCAGTTTCCTCGGCTGCAACAATGTTTTGAACAGTTACTTTACCCGTACCGCCTGAAGTATGTCTAACACTGAAGGAATTTCTTCCTGAAGAGGCGGATGTAACCTCATTATCATAGGCCAAAACATTGGTTATATTAACATTAATTGTTGAATTTGCAGCATCACTGGATGCGTTATCTAAACGGTAGCCTGCAACGGTGAGTGAAGCTGCGGTGTTGCCATTGTCCAGCTCAACAGAAACATTAGAATTTGAAATTATAACATTATTAACGTTAACATTATAATTTACAGCAGAAGCGCTGGCTGTATATGTGGTGCATCCAAACACAAGACCTGCCATAGCACGCCAGCTTGTTGTGCCCTGGTTATTTACATAGAATTTATCAAAATGAACATTCTGAACGGTTGCATTCTCACCGTAAATCGGGATGAAGCCAATCGCATAGTTAACAGCTGTTTCACCTATTGTTGAAAGACCAACAATGGTGGCGCCGTTACCGTCAAAGGTGCCGTTCCAGCCTGCATCAGTGTTAGCAGCGGGTTGATACCACTTATTGCTGTCAGCAGATGCAAGATAGGTCATAGCAGCGTCTTTTTCCATACCTCTTACGGGGTTGAGGTAAATTGCATCAACATCATCAGCAACCTTATAATAAGCTCCGTTGCCGCCTGAGCTTACCATATGGTAAAGCTCGCCTGCATTGGTTATCTTATAGGGGTTATCTACGGTGCCAGCTTCTGCGGTGCTTTCGGAATCCCAAGCATCAAGCTGAGTATCTTCCGTACCATCCCACCAGGTATAGTTGGGCTGTGTAAAGTCTTCTGGGTTAATAGTACCGTCAACACCCCAAGTGCTCTTTGCAAGGTAGGTATCGTAAGAAATATCATCGCGCCAGCTGTTGTCATAAGCGGATGCATCACCGCTTGGAATATATGTGACACCGCTTGGAAGTTCAGTTACAACACTACCGTCACCAACTATATCGTAATCGGTTAAGCAGTTGGTATAGGTTGAGGCTGTGATGCCTGTGGTGGTTTCACCTTTGGAATTAACAAAATAATTATTCTTTGCAATACAGTTATTGTATGTAGCTGTTGCATCACCTGTAAATGCGCCATAGCCACTTGAGTTCGGCGCAGTGATGGTTATATCGGAAAGGCAGTTAGTGAATGTGAGAGAACCATAAGCAATACGAGCCACAAAACCTGCGGTTTGATTAGTATTAGTATTGTTAATTTCACTATCAACAACAGCACAGTTGGTGAACTGCGGGGCACCGTTATTGTAAACGTCAACAGCGAAGAATGCTGTGCGACCTGATGCCTCAGTGTTCAAATAAGAATTTCTTATTGCAATATCCTTAAACTGAGGATTGCCTTGCAGTCTGCCGGTTAATCCACCGCCTGCATTGCTGAACACACCGCTTTTAATACGATACAAACCATAAATGGAGTGATTATCACCATCAAGCGTGCCTTGGAATATTATTGCATTATCGCCAGCGAAATAACCATTACCATCAGTATATCCTGCACGATAATAGCCCGCCCACGGGGTAACAAGGGCTGCTTTAGCATCCTCAAAAGTCATACCCTTAACAGGGTTGATTTCAATATCGTTTATAAGTTTATAAGAAACTGCGCCCTCAGCGGCGAACATGGCGCGATGCAGGTCAACCGCATTTGCAATAAGGTAGGGGTCAGTATCGATACCGCTACCGCCTGCATAGTCTATATCGGTTCCACCGTAAGCAAAGAGCTTAAGGCAGGGATAATCACGGTCATTAACCATAAAGGTTTTATCCCAGTCAAGATTAACCGCACTGCTTTTTTGTGTTATCATATTGTAAACAATTTCACGATAAGCAGCAAAGCCTTTGGTGTTGGTTAATGTGTAGTTATACGTACCGCTGTTTGAAGATGTGCATGCGGTGTAAACATTTGTTGGGGTGATGGTGGTGAAGGTTGATGAAACTTTACCTGTAGCTTTTATATCGGTGTCTGCTAATATACAGTTGCTCGCTGTGAATGTAGTGCCACTTTCACTATAGCCTGTAAATACACCTATGCTATTTGTATCACCCACGCCGCTCATATCATTGCCGTGGGAAACGAAGTTGCTTACATTAAGACTTGCTGAGCTACGTAATGTTCCCACAACAAGACCGCCGCCAATAGTGGTTGAAGCCACCGTTGAATTTGTAACCTGAACATTTTCTACTGTAGCAACAGCGCCTGAGTTGCGCACACAACCAAAAATAATACCAGGTGCGCCGAAACGATAATTAGCAGCAGAAGCACCATGTGAGTAGCACTTATCAAAAGCAATATTCTTAACGGTTGCTGAAGTAGCAGCAACGCGCGGGATAAAGCCAACAGCTACATCCTGATTAGTTGTGGTTACATCATCCTTGTAACCATAAAGACCAACTATAGTTGCGCCGTTACCATCAAACGTGCCGTTGAATGTTTTTGAGTTGCTAGACAACCAAGCCTTTTTGGTTATGGTTGAGTCTGCAAAATAAGTTCTTGCAGATGCTGCGTCCATATCATAAACCGAGTTTATGAGGAAAACATCAATATCATCAGAAACCTTAAAGTATGCGCCTGAGCTGCCCTGTGAATCAACCATACCGTAAAGCTTTTCGGCGGAGTCAATGATAAAGGGGTCAGCCTCGCTTGAGGTTGTAGCATCTGCTGCAGTTGTAAAGGTTGTATCGGAGGTGCCGTTCCAAGTAACATAGTTTATATCACTTGCAATAACGGAGGGGTATGCGCCCTCATTAGTCTGCCAGCCAAGTCCCCAAGCAAGTGTGGGCATAGCTGTTCTGGCAGCGGCGCCTTTGATATTATCGCCACCTGTAACCACAGTGATGCCTGTATCACCGGTGTTTCTACAAGCGGTATCGGAATAAACACCATCGAATGTAATCCCGAGGCCTGTAAGAGATTTATTTCCGTCCGCAGAGATACCGATAGCCACAGAGTCTTTAACCGTTTTAGCACCGGTCCAGCCATCACCAACAAAACCACTTGTGTATGATGTGCCTAAAATGGTTGCGCCGACAGTATCATCAGCAATAACCAGGCAGTCGCTTATAGTAGCCGCATAACCAAGAGCGGTGCCAATCATTCCGGCGGCATTTGTGCCAACCATTTTGTTATTTACAGATGAGCAATTTTTGATTGTAACTTCACCGTTCATTCTGCCGACTATAGCGCCTGCGCCATAATTTCCTGAAGTGGTGGAGTCAAAATAGGAATTTTCGATATTAACATTCTCGATAGTAGCATTCTTGGCACGCGGGAAAAGGCCTGCAGCGTGTGTGCTACAATGAAGGCCGTATATAGTGATGCCGTTACCGTCAAAATAGCCTTGGAATTCATAATTGTAGGTATTTTTCCAGTTTGTGCTTACAGAACCTGTAGTAAGCTTTTCAATAGCTGCCTGAGCAGACATGCCCGCAATAGAATTCATATAGAATGCGGTTATGCCGTCGTCTACCTTATAGTATTTACCAGCAGTTGCATCGCCCAAACTAGCCATACCATATAGCTCCGCAGGAGTTGAGATTATGTATGGGTCATCCTTTGAGCCTGAGCCGGCAAATTCGGTGTCCGACCCGTAACCATAAGTGTTCCAATACAGCACAGAGCCTGTGCTTGCTGAGCTATCAGCAGCGGAGGCGACAAAGCTTATGCCTGTTGAGCAAACTGACACCATCAAGCATATTGCAAGAATAATGCTCAGCAGACTTTTTGCGCCTTTCAATAAATTGGTTTTCATTGAAATACCTTCCTTTCGCTGCCGCTTGGCAGCATGTGTTATTTTTTTGGTTTTATAACCAAAGGGGAAAGTGCGGCTTAAAAAAGGGTATAAAGCCACACTGTATAATTTCACAGAAACATTATATCGCAAATCTTTTTATAAGTCAATGATATTTTTGGCAATTTTGATTATATTTTTTTTAATTTTTCGAAAGTTTTTAAACAACATAATATATTGAAATTAGCAATTTGCAATTAGCGATTTGCAATTAATGTGTTTCGCGGAGCGAAACGGATATTGCCTCGCGCGGCGAGGAGTGAAAAGTGTAAAATGAAAAGTGAAAAGTTATTGTGTTTCGCAAAGCGAAACGAAATGTTCATAGCCTCCCTCTGACGAGGGAGGTGGATTTTTGCCATTAGGCAAAA
>JAZPZA010000023.1:0-97061 GCA_045544435.1 Acutalibacteraceae bacterium
GTAGACTACGGGGTTGATAGGCAGCAGGTGTAAGCGCAGCGATGCGTGTGCTAGGCTGTACTAATAGACCGAGGGCTTGACCTATTTTTCAATCCTCTATCCATTACTTGTTCAGTTTTCAGGGTGTGAGAACTATATGCATTTTAAAAGCAATCGCTAAGGCGGTTGCTTTTTTAATTAGCAATAAATGAAATGCGGCGTTGCCGCATGAAATGTGCTTCACACATTAAATGAGCTCTTCGCTCATTAATTGCGCTTTGCGCATTTCGGTGTGCCTACGGCACAAATATAAAAATAAAAAACTTCCGATTTTTAGCCAAATTTGCTTTTTTCTTGACAACGGTGGGAAATTGTGCTATTATTTTTTCAACAGGGAGCTGAATGAAACTTCGGCTGAGAGGGAACCCGCGCGACAGCGCTATGGTTTCGACCTATAACCTGATGCGGATAATGCCGCCGTAGGAGAATAAAAAGCCTATGCCGCATTACCCTTTGGTAATGCGGCTTTCTTTTTGTTTTCGTCAGAAAAGAAAGGAAAATTGTAAAATGGAAGACAAAAAAACAAGACAAAATGCAGACATTAAAAATGTGACGCTATGCGCTATTATGATAGCACTCGGCACAGTGCTGAGCACAATCAAGATAGACGCGCCCTTAGGTGGCGGAATAACACTGCTTTCGATGGTGCCGATAGCGTTCATATCCTGTATGTTAGGGCTCAAGTGGGGCTTTGGTGCGGCGTTTGCCTATTCGCTCGTGCAAATGTATTTAAGCTTTGGCGATGTGCTCAGCTGGGGACTTACCACAACGGCTGTTGTGGCAACCTTTTTATTCGATTATATTGTTCCCTACACACTGCTTGGCATCTGCGGCGTATTCCGCAAAAAGGGCGTTTGGGGTGTGGTTGCAGGCGTAGCGCTCGGCGCATTTTTACGCTTCTTTTGCCACTTCTTTACAGGAGTTTTCATCTTTGATATCTGGTGCGACTGGGATAATGTGTGGATATATTCACTGCTTTATAACGGCGCATATATGCTGCCTGAATTAGTGCTCACCTGCGTGGGAACAGCACTTCTTTGCCGCAGCAAGGCTATTAAAAAGCTTGTGCTTGATAATGCATAATCAAAAGCAAAAAACTTAAATTTTATGGCAAACGGCTTTGCTTTAGAGCAGAGCCGTTTTTGTTTGAAAATTTGTTAAAATATGTATTGTGTTTTTGCAAAATATGTAATATAATAAGTACAATTGGGAGAGAATCGGATTTTCTCAATTAAACTATATTTTTGCCCTTAAAACAGGGCTTTTGATTGCTTAATATCGGGGAGGTGCAAGCAAAATGGAAATGTTGAAAAATCTTTTATCGGGCATTGAGCTTCAGCCTGAAACAATACCAAATTGGTTGGTGGTTGTTATGGGAATTGGCACGGTTTTTGTGGGTCTTATCGCAATAATAATTATCTGCAAAATTATGAGCCTTTTCTTTGTGAAGCGCAAGGAAGAGCCAAAGGCTTCTGCCGTTACTTCGGCGCCCGTTGCACAGAGTGGCGCGGTTATAGAAAACCGTCAGGAAATTATTGCGGCTGTTTGTGCTGCATGCGCTGAGGATATGGGCACAGATATTTCTGCGCTACGCGTTGTTTCCTTTAAGAAAATATAAAAACTGTAAATAAAGAAAAAGAGGTAATAAAAATGAAACAGTATAAAGTAACCGTAAACGGTACCGCTTATGAAATCACACTTGAGGCTATTGATGCGGCTTCTGTTAAGGCAGCTCCTGCTCCTGCAGCAGCTCCTGCACCCGCAGCAGCACCCGCTGCACCCGCACCTGTTGCCGCAGCTGTTGCTGGCGGTGAGACCGTAACTGCTCCAATGCCCGGTAATATTCTTGATGTTAAGGTAGCTGCAGGCACCGCCGTTAAGAAGGGCGATGTTCTTATGATTCTTGAGGCTATGAAGATGGAAAATGAAATTATGGCTCCTTGCGACGGCACAGTTTCTTCCGTTGCAGTTCAGAAGGGCGCGGCTGTTGAAAGCGGCGCAGCTCTTTGCGTAATCGGTTAATTAAAGCCGATTTTCTGAGGAGAAGAATATGGATATTTTAGAAAGAGTTATTGATTTTCTGAAAAGCACAGGCTTTTATATGCTTTTCGGCAACTTCAGCGAAAACTGGGGTCAGCTTGTGATGATATGCGTTTCTCTGTTTTTGCTATGGCTTGCAATCAAAAAGCAGTTTGAGCCGTTGCTTCTTATAGGCATAGCGTTTGGTATGCTACTTACAAACCTCCCAGGCGCAGAAATGTACCATGGTGATTTGTGGACTCAGTTTATGAACCACGAAATAGGCTATGGGGAGATTATGCTCAAGGGCGGTCTGCTTGACTATCTTTATATCGGTGTTAAGACCTGTATTTATCCCTGTCTTATCTTTATAGGCATCGGCGCTATGACCGACTTTGGTCCGCTGATTTCAAATCCGAAGTCACTTCTTTTGGGCGCGGCTGCTCAGATTGGTATATTTATAACCTTTATCGGTTGCTTCTATTTGGGCTTCCCGCAGGAGGCTGCCGCTTCTATCGGTATTATCGGTGGCGCGGACGGTCCTACCGCTATCTACACCACCTCCACCTTGTATCCCAACCTTTTAGGACCTATCGCGGTTGCGGCTTATTCATATATGGCGCTTGTACCTGTTATTCAGCCGCCTATTATGAAGCTGCTTACCACCAAAAAGGAAAGAGCTATCGTTATGAAGCCTCTCCGTCAGGTTTCTAAGACAGAAAAGATATTATTCCCCATAGTGGTTACAATATTTGTGGCATTGCTTGTACCCTCGGCTACTCCGCTTGTAGGCTGCTTAATGCTTGGTAACCTCTGGAAGGAATCGGGCGTGGCAGAGCGTCTTTGCAAGACCGCGCAGAACGAGCTTATGAATATTGTTACAATATTCCTTGGCGTTTCTGTTGGCGCTACCGCTACGGCAGATGCATTCCTTAACCCCGACACCTTAAAGATTATGGCAATGGGCATTGTTGCTTTTGCTATCGGTACGGGCTGTGGCGTGCTTCTTGCAAAGCTTATGAATCTTTTCACCAAGAACAAGATAAATCCGCTTATCGGCTCGGCTGGTGTTTCGGCTGTTCCTATGGCGGCTCGTGTTTCACAGTCGGTAGGTCAGAAGGCTAACCCCTCTAACTTCCTGCTTATGCATGCTATGGGACCGAATGTTGCAGGTGTAATTGGCTCTGCAATAGCAGCCGGTGTACTAATATCTTTATTTGGTTAAGATTTGGTTTGAATTAAATTGTCCATGGCACCGCTTTTTGTAAGGGGCAGTATAAAAAATACGGCACCCTCACTGCAAAACGGCACCCTGAACAATTTTCCCCAAACCACCAAGTTTTTTGGTTTGAATTAATTTGCCCAAACCGCTATATATGTGCTTTTAGGATAAAAGCACAGAAAGGAAAATTATATTATGGAGAAAAAACCCTTATATATTACTGATACCATACTGCGCGATGCGCATCAGTCTCAGGCGGCAACCCGTATGCGACTTGAGGATATGCTTCCCGCGCTTGAAAAGCTCGATAAGGTTGGCTATTGGTCGGTTGAATGCTGGGGTGGCGCTACATTTGATTCTTGTATGCGTTTTCTTAATGAGGACCCGTGGGAGAGACTGCGCACCATCAAAAAGCATATGCCCAACACCAAGCTCCAGATGCTTTTCCGCGGTCAGAACATCTTAGGCTATAAGCATTATGCTGATGATGTTGTTGATATGTTTGTTAAGAAGTCCATTGAAAACGGCATCGATGTTATCCGTATTTTCGATGCGCTTAACGACCCGCGTAACTTAGAGCAGGCTATTAAGTCCTGTAAGGAGCACGGCGGTATTTGTGAGCCCGCTATCAGCTATACCATCAGCCCCGTTCATAACGAGGAATATTTTGTAAATCTTGCAAAAACACTTGAAAACATGGGCGCTGATGTTATCTGCATTAAGGATATGGCAAACCTGCTTTTGCCGTTTGATGCATATTCACTTGTTAAGAAGCTCAAGGAAAGCGTTAATGTGCCGATTCATCTGCACACCCACAACACCACAGGTACAGGCGATATGACCTACCTTATGGCGGCTCAGGCGGGCGTTGATATTGTTGACTGCGCGCTTTCTCCGTTTGCTAACGGCACTGCAAACCCTGCAACCGAGGCGCTTGTTGCAACACTTCAGGGCACCGAGCGTGATACAGGGCTTGACCTTGAAAAGCTTTCTGATATAGCTGTTCACTTCCGCGATGTTGCCAATAAGATGAAGGCAGAGGGCATCCTTGACCCCAAGGTGCTTAATGTTGACGCTAAGACTCTCCTTTACCAAGTTCCAGGCGGTATGCTTTCAAATACCATTTCTCAGCTTAAGCAGGCTGGTAAAGAGGATAAATACTATGATGTTTTGGCAGAGGTTCCGCGCGTTCGTAAGGACTTCGGCTATCCGCCGCTCGTAACCCCCACAAGCCAGATTGTCGGCACTCAGGCGGTTATGAATGTAATTTCGGGCGAGCGCTATAAGATGGTACCGAAGGAATCAAAGGCGCTGCTTCGTGGTGAGTACGGCAAATTACCTGCTGAGGTTAATGAGGAAGTTCGCAAAAAGGCTATTGGTGACGATAAGGTTATCGAGTGCCGTCCTGCGGATTTGCTTGAACCCGAGCTCGAAAAATATGCCCGCGAGATGAAAGAAAAGGGCATCGGCAAGTCGGCAGAGGATGTGTTAAGCTACGCACTGTTCCCACAGGTTGCCGAGAAGTTCTTCGCAGTTCGTGATGCGGCACCCGCAGAGGAAAACGGCGTTCGCGAGCTTATAGTTGAAGACCTTTCCTGCTAATTATCAATTAGCAATTTTCAATTGGCGATTAATGTGTTCGCGTTGCGAAGCAGAAAAAATAACGGACGGTCAATGACCGTCCGTTTTGTTTTTGTGCCCACATCGTACCGTAAAAGAATTATATAAATATCGCAAACATTATGGGAATGGTGATAATTGAAAGCAGGTGTGAAATAAGCGCCATGCTGGCCCCTGGGGTGGTGTCGCCGTTATAAGCCGCGGGGAAAACAACCGTGTTAAGACCAAGCGGCATTGCCGTGGCGCAAAGGGTTAGCATAATAACGGTGTCGCTCGCATTCGCGAGCTTAAAGCAAAGCACGAAAAACAGTGGCAATACAACAAGTCGCAGAAAAGATGCCAAATAAATTCTCTTTATTGACGCTAACTTTTTAATGCTGAAATTAGCCACAACAAAGCCTGTTAAAATCATAGCCAATGGTGACATACACGCTCCCGCGGAGGCTATGGCGGTTACCAAAAACTTAGGCACAGGAAGCGCGGTGATTCCTGCCACGGCGCCGAGAAGCATTGATATGCAAATCGGATTTGCAAAAACCTTAAGGGAAAACTTATCGGATTTGCTATTATCCTTTGGGATCAGCGAGGCAGTGCCAAAGGAGTACACATAAAGGCAAAGGGGCAGGGTGAATATCATATAATCAAAAAGCACATCCTCACCGAAAATGCCTAAAACAACCGCGTTGCCCATAAAGCTAAAATTGGCGACTGCAAAGGAATAGGTATAAATTTTTTGCAGATAATCATCCTTTGAAAAAAGCTTTGATAAAACCACGCCGATAATTATTGAAGCGACCATTATGATGGCGCCCCAAACGAGAAAGCTCCACTTTTCCTTTATGTTTTGGATTGTGCAGTATTTATAAAATGTGTTAAACACAAGGCAAGGAACCAAAACATTGGTTTCAAGCCTTGATAATGCCAGTGAGGTGTTAAGAGGCAGTATTCCTTTGAAGTTGAGAAAATACCCTAACGCCATAAAGGTGAATAAAACAAACATTTGATTTAGCGTTGCTGAAAAAACCTGCATTTTTAACTCCTTAGAACATCTTATTCAAATAAATTTAAATCACCATCATAAATCGCGGTTCTTGTGATGATATAGCAGTAATAATCATTTCCGTTTTCGAAAAACGCCGAAAGGATAAGCTCGGGGTTGAGGTTATCCACGCTCCCTGCGGGAAGCCTTATAGAAAGCGTTGTGTTACCGCCTGTCGTTTCCACGGAAAAGCTTTTAATTTTATCTGATACCTGAATTTCTTTTATTTCGCCCTTTTTGGTTTTCTTTTGCACGGTGATGCTATCGCTTGATAAAAAGGATTTTAGCGAATCGGCAAGCGCGCCGCCATCATCAAAGGAGACTGAAAAGTCGGCAAAGGCTACTGCGCCCGCCTTTTTTAAAGGCTCTGCCGCCTTGAAAAAGTTAATATACGGCGGGCATACGGCATTTAGCGTATCGCAAAGCGTATCAATAGGATAAGTATCATCTGTCAAACGAATATCCATCACTTCATAGTCGCTTTCAAATCCCAAGGAAAGGGGTAGCGCAAAGGTGATATAAAGGTGTGGGTTAAAGCCCTCGGTGTACCAAACAGGAAGTGATGCTCGGCGGAGGATGCGAGTCATAAACCGAGTCATATCAAGATGTGAAATAAAGCGCATTCGCGAGCGCTTTTTGTAAAAAAGCCTAACGCTTTTCACAGCACACACCTCCTTTAAGTGTAGCCGCGCCGCAGCCTGCGCACTTTTGGCGGCAGTTCGGTGTGGTGGCGGCGGCATGAGCCGCCTTGTTTTCTCTTATCAAAAAGTCCTTGGTGATATAGTAATCAAGGTGGTCCCAAGGTGCAATCTCGCTAAATTCGCGCGTGCGGTTGGCATAAAAAGCGGGGTCGATGCCACACTCGCGGAACGCTTCAAGCCAAAGCTCTAAATCAAAGCATTCATCCCAGCCATCAAAGCGGCAGCCCTTTTTATAAGCCGCCTCAATAACCGCGCCAAGGCGGCGGTCACCGCGGGCGAAAACGCCCTCTAAAAAGCTGGTTTTGTTTTCGTGGTAGTTAAACACTATCTTGCGGCTGTGAATGCTATCTTTGAGCAGCTGCTGGCGGCGAATCATCTCCTCGCGCGTTATCTGCGGCTCAAACTGGAATGGGGTGAAGGGCTTGGGCACGAAGTTTGCAACGCTTATATTAACGCTTACCGCCTTGCCCTTTGGCTTTTCGGGAAGTGAATAGTATAGGTCAACGATTTTTTGCGCAAGACAAGCTATTCCCACGATATCCTCATCAGTTTCGGTGGGAAGTCCCATCATAAAATAAAGCTTAACCGCGGTGTAGCCGCCCTTAAATGCGGTGCGGCAGGTGTTTAAAATCTCATCCTCAGTGATGTTTTTGTTTATAACATCGCGAAGACGCTGTGTTCCAGCCTCTGGTGCGAAGGTGAGTCCGCTTTTGCGAACAGAATTGATTTTTTCGAGCAGCTCATCCGAAAAATTATCAATGCGCAAGGATGGGAGAGATAAACTGATTCCGTTTGCGCTTGTCCAGTCAAGCATTGAATTAAGAAGTGGCTCTATGCCGCGATAGTCACTTGTGGAAAGTGAGGAAAGGGATATTTCATCATATCCTGTGCTCTCGCAAAGTGATTTTGCCTGTCGGTTTATTGTGTCAACGCTCTTTTCTCGCACGGGGCGGTAGATATATCCCGCCTGACAAAAGCGACAACCGCGAATGCAACCGCGGAAAATTTCCTGAACGGCGCGGTCGTGCACAATTTCAATATATGGCACCACGAATTTTTCGGGGTAATATGTATGGTCTAAGTCCATTTCCACGCGTTTTTTTATAACTGCGGGGGCGCCGTCTTTTGGTGTAACAGCCTTAATTGTGCCGTTGTCGTTATAAGAAACATCATAAAGCGAGGGCACATAAACACCCTCAATTTTCGCAGCCTCGCGCAGAAAAGCCGCCTTAGAAAATCCAGCAGCCTTGTGCTTTTTGTAAAGGTCAATTACCTCTAAATCCACCTTTTCGCCGTCGCCCAAAAAGAATATATCCACAAAATCAGAAATAGGCTCAGCGTTGCAAGCACACGGTCCGCCCGCAACCACGATGGGGTGGGTGTCATCTCTATCAGCAGACCTTAGCGGCACACCCGCAAGGTCAAGCATCGAGAGCACATTCGTATAGGATAGCTCATACTGCAATGTAAAGCCGATAAAATCAAAATCCTTTATCGGGTCGCGGCTTTCAAGCGCGAAAAGGGGGATATTTTCCTGCCGCATAACGCGCTCAAAATCCACCCAAGGCGCAAAAACACGCTCGCACCAGATATCCTCGCGCTCGTTGAAAAGTGAATATAGTATTTTCATTCCAAGGTGGCTCATTCCCACCTCATATGTATCGGGGAAGCAGAAAGCGAAGCGGATAAGACCCTCGCGCTTCTCCTTTATAACGCTGTTTATTTCGCCGCCTGAGTATCTGCCGGGCTTCTGCACCGACATTAGCAGCTGTTCAAATCTTTTTTCTTCCATTACATACCCTCACATTCACAAATAATGATACTATAAACCGCCGCAACATTCAACGATTTTATTTTGAAAAAGTTACAAAAAATTCTTTAATTTGTGGGGAGTTTGTGATATAATCTATTATGTATAAATATGTAAAAGGGGGTAGTGTGCCGTGCGATTCAAAAAACTGCTTGTAATAATGGTATCAATAGCGCTTTGTATGTGCCTTTGCGGCTGCGAGCTCTTTGCGTTTAACACCGAGGAGCTGATATCTCCACCTGCACTCACGGGGGATATGTACCCGATAGGTCAGGCGCTTGCGGATAGCGCAGGGGATAACTATACCCTTAAATACCCAACTTCGGGCGAGCGCCGCAGTGCGGTAATACTTGAGGATATCGATTCCGACGGTCTTTTTGAAGCCTTTGCCTTTTACAGCACCAATGATGATGAGACCACGATGATGCACATAAATGTTATCTGTCAGCGAAACGGCAGATGGGTATCTGCGGCAGACCAGTCGATAGCGGCTGTGGGCGTGGAACGCGTGGACTTTTGCGATATCGATGGCGACGGCACAAAGGAAATTCTTGCAGGCTGGGAGATTTATGGCTCCAGTGAAAAGCAGCTGAGTGTTTATACCTTTACCCAAAACACCTTTTCTCAGCGTCTGTTGCAGCAGTACACCGGCTTTTTGTGCGGCGACCTTGACGGCAACGGTGAGAACGAAATATTCGTTCATCTGCTTAACACCTCTGTGCCTGAAAACAAGGCGGCTATTTACACCTTTGGGGAATCGGGCATCCACCAGACTGCGGGCTGCATTATGGATAGCACTGTTAAAACCGCAAGTGAGCCTGTGCTTTCAACCCTTTCAACAGGAGAGATGGCAATTTATATTGATGAAATAAAGGGTATCGGCGCCATAACTGAGGTGCTTTGCCTTTCAAAGGGCGAGCTTATAAATCCGCTTTTGGATATGGAAAACAGCTTTGAAAACACAGGAACGCTCAGAGCGGCATCACTTTCGTTTAAGGATATAAATCACGATGGCGTGATAGAGATACCT
Source organism: Acutalibacteraceae bacterium (assembly GCA_045544435.1). Taxonomy (GTDB): domain Bacteria; phylum Bacillota; class Clostridia; order Oscillospirales; family Acutalibacteraceae; genus UBA737. The sequence continues at coordinate 9,481 of JAZPZA010000023.1, forward strand.
GTGGCTTCTGACCTGCCCTCTGCCGACGGCGGCACAGAAAGCCTTTACTATACAAATTGGTGCTCCTTTAACGGCGAGAAGCTCACCGTTAAGCTGATAACAATAGTTAACACGATAGATGGTTATTATCTGACACTGCCCAACCGAATGGTTGGCAAAATTGCCGTATCCAAGGATACTGCGAACCACCGCAGGGTGTTTTATGCCTATGATGCGGTGCGAAGCACTGTGGGCGAAAGATTGTTTTCCATCACTGCCTATGACATAAAGAAGTGGGAGGATGCTGAAAACGAGGGTAGCAACCTTGTGGAAATTTACAGAAACGACACCACCGTTTTTGCGGCATCGGTAAACAAGGTGCAAACGGTCTTCCCCTTAACTGAGGAAGAAATTAAAGAAATGTTTAAGATGGTAGAATAGGAAAGGGGCAGATAGAGGATGAAACGAATTCTTATAGTTGAGGATGAAGCGGCTATCCGCGAGTTTGAGGCGATAAATCTGCGCCGCGTGGGCTATGATATCGTTGAAGCGGGAAGCGGCGAAGAGGCGCTCGAAATATTCGATAACGACCTTGAGGGCTTCCAGATAGCCTTGCTTGATGTTATGATGCCTGGTATGGATGGCTTTGCCCTTTGTAAGGAGCTTAGAAGCAGAAGCGAATCGATAGGCATAATAATGCTCACTGCAAAATCGCAGGAGATGGACAAGATAAGCGGTCTTATGATAGGCGCGGACGACTACATAACCAAGCCCTTTAGCCCAACAGAGCTGCTCGCGCGTGTGGACTCGCTTTATCGCAGGGTAGGTCTTAACACCGCAAAGGCGGAGCCCTCAAATGAGCTGCACTCGGGCGAATTTACACTGGACCTTCGCCGCCGCACACTCACAAGGGGTGGCAAAAATATTGAGCTTACTCAGGTTGAGTTTCAGATTATGGAATATTTCTTCACAAATCCCGATACTGCGCTTGGTCGCCACGATATACTTGTGAAGGTATGGGGCGATAACTACTTCGGTGAGGAAAAGATAGTGGATGTTAACATCCGAAGACTAAGAATGAAAATAGAGCCAGACCCATCTGCTCCTAAGCACCTTGTAACAGTGTGGGGAATGGGATATAAATGGAGCGGAAATGTGTAGGGAATTTTAGAAAACAAGTAGCTGAGGGTCTTTGTGCCCTCTCGCAGAACACATAAAAGAGGTGAGGAAAGTGAAATTAAAACTGCATTTTAAAAGAATAGCGCTTCGTTGGTTTTTTGAGGTATTTTTGATAATAGCAGCAGCGGTGGTTATAATCGCAACCGCACTTTGCACCTTCTTCAGCTCTCTTTGTTACACTGAGGTGCAGTCTGCCGCGGCGGACTATGCTTATGAATTTGAAACACTTTCCTCCTGCACGGTGGAAAATTTTTATGATGTGGCGATAACCCTTTCTGATTCCTTTGATGCCAAGAACAGAATTGAAGTTCAGGTAATCAATAACAGCGGAAAGGTGATAGTTTCCACCACGGGCTTCCAGCCCACAGATGAGGATATGCCCGATTATAACCGCGCCCTGTCTTCGGGGGGCAGCGCTGTTCACCGCGGCGAGAGTAGCGGCGGCGAGCGGATAATGGCGGGGAGCAAGATAATTTATAACAGCGATGGCGAAATGCTTGGCGCTTATAGATGGATAACCTCTCTTGAGGCGACCTATAGAAGAATCGTTGTTACGGTTGCGCTTATAATTTTAATGTCGATGGTGATTTTGGCGCTTTGCGCCCTTTCGGGACTCTTCTTTATTAAATCGATAGTAAACCCGATTCGCGATGTAGGCAATACTGCGCGCAAGATTTCGGGTGGCGATTTTAAGGCGCGACTTAAGACCGAAAAGACCGACGAGATAGGCGAGCTTTGCGACACAATCAATCAAATGGCTGAGGAGCTCGAGACCGCCGAGACTATGAAAAACGACTTTATTTCCTCGGTTTCTCATGAGCTTCGCACCCCGCTTACCGCCATTCGCGGCTGGGGCGAGACGGCGAAAATGTCTATTGGTGTTGATGAGGAATTAGTAGCCCGCGGCCTTGATGTGGTGCTCAGTGAAGCTGACCGACTTTCAGGGCTTGTTGAGGACCTGCTTGATTTCTCGCGTATGCAGTCGGGAAGAGTTATGGTTAACACCTCGGTGCCTATTGATGTTTCCGAGCTTTTGCGCACGGTTGTTGATATGTATACCGAGCTTGCCGCCAAGCAGAGCATTGAATTAAGCTACACCCCACCTGTTCAGAACTCGATAGTGCTCGGCGACCCCGACAGATTAAAGCAGGTGTTTATCAATATAATTGATAACGCGGTAAAATATACCGAAAAGGGCGGCCTTGTGCTTGTTGTTCAAACACGCGAGGAGGGCTGCGTGAGAATCACCGTTAAGGATACGGGCGTTGGTATTCCCGCCGCCGATATCGACCGCGTTAAGGAGAAGTTCTTTAAATCGAATAAAACAGTCCGTGGCAGCGGTATTGGACTTGCCGTTGCGGACGAGATTATAAAACAGCATCAGGGACTTTTGTTTATTGAAAGTACCGAGGGCGTTGGTACCACTGCCACAATAGTGTTACCGCTTTATGAGCCTGAGGAGGAAGCCCCGCCCGCTGAGGAGATTATCGAGCCCACTGCACCTGTGGAAAATCTACAGATGCCGCTTGATGAGAATTAGCAATTAGCAATTTGCAATTAGCAATTTCACGCATATTAAAAGGAGTAATCTGTTTTGGCTAAATACACTGCAATCGGCGGTCAAGCGCTTATTGAGGGCATAATGATGAAAAGCCCCGAAAAGACCGCAATGGCCGTTAGAAAGCCCGACAATACAATAGAGATAGTTAATGTCCAGTGGAAGAGTCTGCGCGATAAATATAGCTTTTTCCGTCTGCCCGTTATTCGAGGGGTTGTATCCTATATTGAATCGATGGTGCAGGGATATAAGCTGATGATGCAGTCTGCAGATATTTCAGGCTTTACAGAGCTTAATGAGGAAATCACCGATGAGAAGGATAAGAAAAAGGCTTCTGCGCTTGTGAATGCAGTTATGGCAATAGGCTCTGTTCTCGGTGTGCTTTTGGCGGTAGTGCTGTTCCTTGCCGTTCCGCGACTTGCCGTATCGGGTATTGAGTGGGCGTTTAAGACGGAAATAAACAACGAGCTTGTGCGCTCGGGAATTGAGCAGCTTATCAAGCTTTGTGTGCTTGTGGCATATATGTGGGGAGTATCCTTTATGTCGGATATCCGCCGCGTGTTCTCCTACCACGGCGCCGAGCACAAGACCATATTCTGCTATGAAAAAGGCCTGCCTCTCACAGTGGAAAATGTGAAGCAACAAAAGCGTTTTCATCCGCGATGCGGCACTTCGTTCCTTATTCTTATGATAATTGTGAGCGTTATTGTTTCCACCGTGATACAGATGATTTTCCCCACGGTTTATGATATCGCGTGGTTGTGGGTGATTGTGAAAATACTGATGCTTCCCATAATCTGTGGTCTTGGCTTTGAGGTGCTTCGCGCCTGTGGAAAATATGATAATGTGTTAACCCGCATAATTTCGGCACCGGGTATGTGGATGCAGCGCATCACCACCAAGGAGCCTGATGACTCGATGATAGAAATTGCCATTGCGGCGCTCAAGGCTTGCGAGCCGAGCGTGCCCGATGTTGACCGCAGTGTAGATAAGGAAAAAAGCGATGAGTAAAACAATTTTTGAAGCCTATAACGACTGTAAAAAGCAGTTTGTGGCGGCGGGTATCGAGGATAGCGTGTTTGAAGCAAAGCAGATAATAAAGCATGTAACGGGATACACCAGCACCCAGATACTTGCAAACTACACAAAGCCGCTTACCGAGTTTCAGGAAAGCCTATTGACAGTTATAATAAAGCAGCGGCTAATTCACTATCCGCTTCAATATATAATCGGTAAATGGAACTTTTTTGGCAGAGATTTCTTTGTGGGGCCAGGTGTTCTTATCCCCCGCAGTGACACCGAAACGCTTATGGATGTGTGCTTAGAGCATACAAAAGCGCTCGAAGCACCGCGTGTTCTCGATTTATGCGCAGGCACAGGCTGTATCGGCATCACTATTGCGGGCGAATGCCCAAAAGCAACGGTGACCCTTGTGGAAAAATATGATGAGGCTCTTGCCTATACCAACAAAAACGCCCAAAGCCTTGAGATAGATGTAAAAATCGTAAAGGGTGATGTGCTTTGCGGTGAGGGCGCTGAGGGCGAATACGACCTTATAGTGAGCAACCCGCCATATATCACCGATGCGGATATGAAAACACTTCAAACCGAGGTGACCTATGAGCCCGAAACCGCGCTTGCGGGCGGTAAGGACGGTCTTAACTTTTACCGCGCTATTATAGAAAAATACACCCCGCACCTAAAGTCGGGCCGAATGATGGCGTTTGAAGTGGGCATAGGCGAGGAGGATGCCGTAGCCGGGCTTATGAAAGAAGCGAATTTCAGCAGTGTTTCAACTCGCAAGGATATGAACGGCATTGAAAGAGTAGTCTTTGGGACAGCAAAAATAGTATGATTAGACCAAGGAGGTAATAAAAATGGCAAAGGAAAAGGTAACAAAAACAGTTGGCACCGATAAATCTGCCGAGGGCAGAGAAAGAGCTCTCTCCACCGCGATGGCACAGATAGAAAAGCAGTATGGCAAGGGCTCTATTATGCGCCTTGGCGAAAATGCTGCTATGAATGTTGAGCATATAAAAACAGGCTCATTGGCTCTTGATATGGCACTTGGTATCGGTGGCATTCCAAGGGGCAGAATAGTTGAAATATACGGACCTGAGTCCTCGGGTAAAACCACTCTCGCGCTCCACTGCGTGGCAGAGGCGCAAAAAGCGGGGGGAACTGCGGCATTTATTGATGTTGAGCACGCGCTTGACCCCGTTTATGCAGGAAACTTGGGTGTTGATATTGATAGTCTTCTCGTTTCTCAGCCCGATAGCGGTGAGCAGGCGTTAGAAATTGCAGAAGCGCTTGTTCGCTCAGGCGCTATTGATATAATTGTTATCGACTCGGTAGCGGCTCTTGTTACCCGCGCCGAAATCGAGGGCGAAATGGGTGATAACCATGTGGGCCAATTAGCGCGTCTTATGTCGCAGGCGCTCAGAAAGCTCACAGGCGCGCTTTCAAAATCCAACTGCTCGGCAATATTCATTAACCAGCTGCGTGAGAAAATCGGCGTGCTTTACGGCAACCCCGAAACCACCACAGGCGGTAGAGCGCTTAAGTTTTATTCGAGCGTTCGTATAGATGTTAGAAAAACCGAAACGCTTAAAAACGGCAGTGAGATGATAGGCTCGCGCACACGCGCTCGTGTTGTTAAAAACAAGGTGGCTCCCCCATTTAAAGAGGCAGAGTTTGATGTTATATACGGCAAGGGCATTTCCCGCATAGGCGAGCTTGTTGATATGGGACTTGAGCTTGAAATCTTAAAGCGTTCGGGCGCTTGGTTCTATTACGGTGAAACCCGCATTGGTCAGGGTAAGGATAGCGTTAAGCAGCTGCTTGAGGATAACGAAGAGTTCGCCAACGAGATAGAAGCCAAGATTATGGAAAAATATAACGAGCTTATGGAAAACAAGGGTAAGGAAGCCAAGGAAGAGGACGAGGCTGTGATTATGCCCGTTGAAGCCGAGGAAAGAGCGCCCAGAAAGCGCGTTAATATCGATATAGCGGTTGATGATTAATGACCGTAATTGAAATTAAGCGCGATAAAAATCACCGCGTTAAGGTTACTTGCTCTGGCGGCACCGTTTTCTACCTTGACCTTGATTATTTCAAGGAAACATCACTTCACGAAAACGATGCTATCACCGCCGAGCAGGTGAGAGAGCATATTAAGGAATCTGAGTATATCCGCGCGAAATCGCGGGCGATGTGGTTTTTGGACCGCGCCGACCACAGCGAAAAGGCGCTTTATGATAAACTAATCCGCGGTGGCATAGCACCCGAGGCTTGTGCGCGCGCTGTGGCAAGGCTTAAAGAGCTTGGTCTTTTGGATGACGAGCGCTATGCCGCGCGGGCGGCAGAGCGGATGCGCGATACTAATGTATCCCGCAGAGAGGCTTATGCCAAAATGATGCAAAAGGGCATACCGCGGGATATAGCTCAGGAAGCGCTAAGTAACACCGAGTTTGATGAAGCGGCGCAGATTCGCGCTCTAATAGATAAAAAATACCGCCTCAAAATGGAGAGTGAGGACGGCATACAAAAGGTATACGCGGCGCTTGTGAGAAAAGGCTTTTCCTATAGCGCTGTAAGAGATGCATTAAAGATATATAGCGAGGAATTGAAATATAGCGATGTATAAGGTAAGTGTGGTGTCGCTTGGTTGCCCTAAAAATCAGGTCGATGCCGAAATGATGCTCTATTCTCTAAAGCAGGCAGGTCTTGAAATCTGCGCTGAGGAAGCGGCGGCAGATGCGATTATAATAAACACCTGCGGGTTTATTGAGGACGCTAAGCGCGAGGCAATTGAAAATATTCTTGAAGCCGCGCAATATAAAAAGGATGGCAAGCTAAAGGCGCTGATAGTAACAGGCTGTCTTGCCGAGCGCTACCGCGATGATGTTACCGAGGAAATTCCCGAGGTAGATGTTTGTGTGGGAATCGGCGCGAATAAGGATATTGCCCAAATCGTTAAGGATGCAATAGAGGGAAAAAAGCAGAATTACTACGGCGAAAAGAGTGATTTGAATTTAAACGGCAAGCGGATTTTAGGCGGAATGCCGTTTACCGCATATCTTAAGGTGGCGGACGGCTGTGATAACTGCTGCACCTATTGCGCAATTCCGAGCATTCGCGGAAGAATGCGAAGCCGCACGATTGAAGAGTGCGTGAGCGAGGCAAGGGAATTAGCCCAAAACGGCGTTCGTGAGCTTATTGTTGTGGCTCAGGATACCACCGCATACGGAGCGGATATTTATGGTGAGCCTCGTCTTTGCGAGCTACTGCGTGAGCTTTGCAAAATCGAGGGACTTCACTGGATTCGCACCCTTTATACATACCCCGAAAAGATAACCGATGAGCTTTTAGAGCTTATCGCGAGCGAAGAAAAATTAGTTAAATATTTAGATATTCCCATTCAGCATGTGTGCGCGGATATACTTGAGCGGATGAATCGCCGAGGCTGTGAGCGCAGTATTTACGAGCTTGTCGAAAAAATAAGAGCAAAGGTTGAGGGTATCACACTTCGAACCACGCTTATAACAGGCTTCCCAGGGGAAACAGAGGACCACTACCTAAGACTTCACGAGTTTGTTAAATCCGCGCGTTTTGACCGCCTTGGCTGCTTCGCTTACTCTGCGGAGGAGGGCACAATAGCCGCCACAATGCCAAATCAGGTTGATGAGCAAACAAAACTTGACCGCGCAGAGCATATAATGGAATCTCAGCTCACGATTTCCGCGCAGAAAAACGAGGCAAAAATCGGCTCTACACAGGAAATACTTATTGAGGGTTGGGACGATTATATAAAATGCTATTTTGGCAGAAGCGAAGCCGATGCGCCCGAAATTGACGGCAAGGTGTTCTTTATGTCTGACCGACCGCTCGTTATCGGCGATTTTGTTAAAGTGCAGATAAATGACTGCTTAGAATATGACCTTTTAGGAGAATTGATATGAATTTACCCAACAAACTTACAGTAGCAAGAATTATTGCAACCCCAATTTTTATGGCAACCTTGATTTTTGAATTTCCCTATCACTATCTTGTGTCACTCATCGTTTTTGCGCTTGCCGCAATAACCGATGCGATAGACGGTAATTATGCCAGAAAGCACAACCTTGTTACCGATTTTGGTAAATTCTTAGATCCCTTGGCAGATAAAATGCTCACCACAGCCGCATTTTTAGGTTTTATCTTTATGTTTGCGGGCACCCAGTATTGCTGGCAGGTGACGGTTATAGTATTTATCGTGCTTTTCCGCGAATTTATGGTATCGTCACTAAGACTTGTGACTGTATCATCAGGCGGAAAGGTAGTTGCGGCAAACATTTGGGGCAAGCTTAAAACAGTAAGCCAGATGTCAGGCATTGTTTTAGCGTTGTTCCTCTATACCTTGATAAAGGATTTCGGACTTACACAAATTAAGGGCGTGTGCGATATAATAATTATAGCGCTGTTCTGGATTTCTGCAGTTTTGTGTGTGATTTCAGGTCTCATATACCTCAATGAATGCAAAGACTGCATTAACTCTTCAAAATAAATAGTCGGAGTTTTTAGTTTATGTTCGATTTACTTAAAGAGGATATTAAGGCTGTAATGGACCGCGACCCCGCGGCGAAAAGCGCCTTAGAAATATTTTTACTCTATCCAGGTCTTAAGGCGATAAGAATGCATCGCCGTGCCCATAAGCACTATCTTGCGGGGCATTCTTTCCGCGCGCGATGGATATCCCAGCGGGCGGCAAGAAAAACGGGTATCGAAATTCACCCAGGCGCCACAATAGGCAAAAGACTTGTTATCGACCACGGAACAGGTATCGTGATAGGTGAGACCGCCGAAATTGGCGACGATGTGCTTATCTATCAGGGCGTAACCTTGGGCGGTACGGGTAAGGATGTTGGTAAGCGCCACCCAACCGTTGGCAACGGCGTTATGATAAGCGCGGGTGCCAAGGTGTTAGGACCTATAAATATAGGCGATAATTCCCGCGTGGCGGCGGGTGCCGTTGTGCTTAAGGATGTGCCTGCAAATTCCACAGTTGTGGGCGTTCCCGCGCGCGTGGTAAGGCAGAACGGCAAAAAGGTTGATTATAAACCGCTTGACCAGATTCACATTTCAGACCCTGTTCAGCAACAGCTTGACAGACTTGAAAGAGAAATTAAAAAGCTTCAGAAGGAGCAGAGCAAATAATGAAAATTTTTAACACACTCACAAGACAAAAGGATGAATTCATCCCCATAACCGAGGGCGAGGTAAAGATATATGCCTGCGGCCCCACAGTTTATAACTATATCCACATCGGAAATGCGCGTCCGCTTTGCGTGTTCGATGTTTTGCGCCGTTATTTAGAGTGGCGCGGATATAAGGTGAATTTTGTTCAGAATTTCACCGATATTGATGATAAGCTTATCAAAAAGGCAAACGAGGAGGGCATCACCGTGCCCGAGGTTGCTGCGCGCTATATCGAGGAATTTTGGGTAGACGCTAAGGGACTTAATGTTCGCGAGGCCACAGTTCACCCAAAGGCTACTGAAAATATTGATGAAATTCAGCGCATAATAACCGAGCTTGTGGAAAAGGGTTATGCCTATACTGCAGGCGGCGATGTTTATTTCCGCTCCAAGAAATTTGACCAGTACGGCAAGCTTTCTCACCAGCCTTTAGAGGATTTGGAGGCAGGCGCTCGAATTGCTACCGATGATATAAAGGAAGACCCGATGGATTTCTGCCTCTGGAAGGGCGCCAAGGCGGGCGAGCCTTATTGGGAGTCACCTTGGGGCAACGGCAGACCCGGCTGGCATATCGAATGCTCGGCAATGGCGGGCAGATATTTGGGTAAAACTATCGATATCCATTGCGGCGGTCTTGACCTTATATTCCCACACCACGAAAATGAAATCGCACAGAGCGAGTGCGCCAACGGCTGCGATTTTGCTCACTATTGGATGCACAACGGCTTTATAAATGTTGATAATCATAAGATGTCAAAGTCGCTCGGCAACTTCTTCACCGTTCGTGATGTTGCCGAAAAGTATGGCTATGAGCCTATCCGTTATCTTATGATTTCCTCACAGTATAGAGGTCCCATTAACTATTCTATTGATATATTAGAGCAGGGCAAGAACGCGCTTGAGCGCCTTTACACCTGCCGCGATAACATTGACTTCGCTCTTAAAAATGCGGCAGAGGGCGGCGAAGCGCCCGCATTTATTGAGGAGAGAAGAAACGAGTTTATCACCGCTATGGAGGATGACCTTAACACCGCTGATGCACTGGCGGCAGTGTTCTCCTTAGTTCGCGATATAAACACCTTGATAGCAAACGGTGCCCAAAAAGCTTCTCTTGAGGCTTGCGCTGCGGCGTTTGATGAGCTTACAGGAGTTTTAGGCTTGGTTTATAACCGCAAGACCGAAAGCCTTGACAGCGAAATCGAGGAGCTTATTGAAAAGCGTACCGCGGCTCGAAAGGCTAAAGACTTTAAAACTGCCGACGAAATCCGCGATAAATTAAAGGAAATGGGCATTATCTTAGAGGATACACCACAGGGCGTAAAATGGACCAGAGCATAAAGCGTGAGCCGATAGGCGAGGGGAAGTTTATCTATGTGTCGCCGCATCACACCTTTGGCACAGATGCAGTTTTGCTTTCAAACTTTGCCAACGCAAAGAAAAGCGATAAATTGGTTGACCTTGGCACGGGCTGTGGCATAATTGCGCTTTTAATGCTGCGCGATAACAAATGCCAAAGGGCCTACGGCGTTGATATTTCCGAGGAAGCAATAGAGCTTGCAAGCAAAACAATGGCTGACTTCCAGTTTGAAAAGTTTATTCCTGTTTTGTCTGACCTTAAAGATTTAAAGGGCAAGGTGCCGATGGGGGAAAATACCATCGTTACCTGCAATCCACCCTATAAAGCTTCGGGCGCGGGACTAAAAAATCCCGACAGCACAAAAAGTGTTGCGCGGCACGAGGTTGAATGCACGCTTGAAGATATAATCTCTGTTTCGGCAAAGCTTTTGCAAACGGGCGGCAGACTTTGTATGTGCCACCGCCCCGAGCGGCTTGCCGAGCTGATGGCGTTGATGCGCAAATATAGGGTTGAGCCTAAGAGACTCAGACTTGTGTGTCAGCGAGTGGGCGAAAAGCCGTGGCTTGTGCTTGTTGATGGCAGACGCTCAGGAAACACCGGTCTTACCATTGAGCCGACGCTTTATGTTGAGGATGGAAAGGGCAATTTTTCCGCGGAAATGTTGGAAATTTACGGAAGCTATAAGGAGGCTTACATATAATGGCAGGAAAGCTCTATGTTGTGGGCACTCCCATAGGCAATTTAGAGGATTTTTCTCCGCGTGCGCAGCGCATATTATCCGAGGTGGATTTTATCGCCGCCGAGGATACGCGCGTAACGCTTAAATTACTTAATCACTTTGAAATAAAAAAGCCACTGCTTGCTTACTTTGAGCATAATAAAAATGAGCAGGGCAAAAATGTTGTGGCAAGAATTTTAGCGGGCGAAAGCTGTGCACTTGTTACCGATGCGGGTATGCCCGCTATATCGGACCCAGGTGAGGATTTGGTGCGCGAAGCCCACGAATGCGGCATAGAAATTGAATCGGTGCCAGGTCCCGTGGCTTTTGCAACGGCACTTGCAGTATCGGGTATGCCTTCGGGCAGATTTTGCTTTGAGGGCTTTTTGTCTGTCAATAAGCCGAGTCGAATGGCGCACCTTGATGAGGTGAAAGCGGAAACTCGCACGATGATTTTTTATGAGGCGCCGCACAAGCTTGTGAAAACGCTTCGCGATATGCTTGATGCTTTTGGGGAGCGAAATATTGCTATAGTTCGCGAGCTTACCAAAATTCACGAGCAGGTTATGCGGACAAGCCTTTCCGAAGCGCTCGCGCACTATACCGAAAACACGCCGCGCGGCGAAATAGTGCTGATAATCGAGGGCGCAAAAAGAGAGTGTCAAGAAAAAGAATATACACTCGATGAGGCTGTGAATTTAGGTCGCGGCTTTATGGATGAGGGGATGTCCGCATCTGCGGCGGCAAAGCAGGCGGCGGCAACAACGGGCATCAAGAAGAGTGAAATATACAAAGGTATGTTGGAGAGATAGTATGAAACTTTCTGAAACTCCGATTAAAAAGAGTGAAAATCTGCATCTTATGCGGTTTATAGCATCAGTGATGGTTATCTTTGCTCACTCCTATGCTATATCGGGCGGAAAATTCAAATCGGATTTTGTTGATAGACACACCGACGGACTTATATCCATTGGCGGAATTTGCGTAACGCTGTTTTTTCTGTGTAGCGGATACCTGATTTCAAAAAGCATTATGCGCTCGCAGAGTTTTATTTCGTATGTAAAAGCGCGGCTTATTCGTCTTTTGCCGCCGCTGGGCATGGTTGTTGTTGCTTCTATTGCGGTGGGCGCTGTAATAACCACATTGCCTTTTGCGCAATATTTTGCTTCAGCGCAAACATACAAATATCTCTTAAACGCGATACTTCTGCCTGTGCATAATCTACCTGGGGTTTTTGAAAACAATGCCTACGGTGCCGTTATAAACGGCGCTTTGTGGACACTGCCTGTGGAGTTTGCCTGCTATATTGCGTGTTATATTTTTTACAAGTTAAAATTACTGAGCAAAAAAAGATTTTGGTATACTTTACCTGCTTTTTTGGCTGCATTAATACTTGAAAAATATCTGCCTGGTATACTTAGTGATATGGTGCGACCGTGCGCATTTTTCTACATAGGAATGCTTTACTATGTATATCGTGAACATATAGTATTGAAACTAAAGCTTGTGCCGATAGCACTTGTTTTGTTAGTGGCAAGCTTTGCTACAGAAATATTTATAAAGCCTGCTATGTTGATTTTCTGGCCATATATGCTGTTCGCTTTATGGTTTGCTGCACCACAGTGTCCTTCGTGGCTTGGCAAAACGGGCGATATTTCCTATGGCGTTTATCTTTGGGGATTTTTCGTTCAGCAGTTTTTGACATATTTGTGGGGTGGCTCAATGCCTCGACTGCTCAATTTCATTCTTGCAACAGCAGTTTCGGTGTGCCTTGGCACAATAACATTTTTACTTACTGAAAAACCGCTTCTTAAAAAGAAGCTATAAATAAGTTTGGGAGATTAATATGAAAGAAAACGATTCATACGGCTTTGATTTTAATGAATCTTATGAGGATATAATTTCCTCATCACAAAAGAAAAATGCCGAATTTGAAGATATTGTATCCGATTCAAGTATGCGTGCAGGGGATAATATAAATATTTATAGCAGCAGCAAGCACACCTATCGCAAGAAAAAGCATGGTATTGCGGGCTTTTTCCAGCGTGTGGGCGAGTGGTGGCAAAACCTTACTAAAGGCAAAAAAGCAGCAGTTATCAGTGTTACCTCGGTGGTGCTTGTAATCTGCTTGGCGCTCACTTGGTTTTTCACATATTTTGGCTATAACTATAATTCTATCGCAACCGACCCTGAGGAATTAGGTCACGCTGGCACAATAGATAAAAATGTTGTGAATGTTGCACTTTTTGGTATTGATACCCGCAATGAGGATTCATTTAAGGGTAATTCCGACAGTATAATGATACTAAGCCTTAACACCAAAACTAAAAAGGTTAAGATATTCTCAATTATGCGCGATACCTTTGTTCCTATGGAGTATGAGGGGAATACCTACTACGGAAAGATAAATTCCGCCTATGCAAAGGGACCCGAGCACGCAATCAAAACATTAAATCAGGTGTTCGACCTCGACATAAGCGAGTATGCCACCGTTAATTTCTACGGTATGACCGATATTATTGATGCCGTTGGCGGTATTACCGCCACCATCACCGAGGATGAGCTTAAGTGGAAGGGTAACGACCACCCAAATCTTAATAACTGTATGGATGAAATCTGCCGTCAGATGGGACTTAATGCTTCTAAGTATTATATAAAGAGTGCGGGCGAGCAGCAGTTAAACGGGGTTCAAGCGGTAGCCTATGCGCGTGTTAGAAACTGCACAAGCGTTTGGGGCACCCGTGATGACTTTGGTAGAACCGACCGCCAGCGCCATGTTATGGAGCAGCTTTTTAATAAGGCATTAACGCTTAAGAAAAGCCAATATCCAAAGCTTGCAAAGGCGCTTATTCCCTGCAGCGAAACATCACTTTCATATTCAGATATTTTAGGACTGGCGTTTAATATACTGCTTTCTTCTCCCACCTTTGAGCAGTACCGCCTGCCGCCCGCAGAGCATCAAAGCGAGTTCTTAATGACAGGACCTTCGGGCTACGGTTCAATAATTTATTATGACCTTGACTACGCGGCAGAGCTAATTCACGGCGTAATCTATGATGATATGACTATGGAGCAATATATCGAGCTCAACGGAATTGAAAACAATAACTGGTATAAGGGTGGCTCAAGAAAGCCTTCAAATACCACGAGCGGCAATACCGTTACGCCTTCACAAAGCACAACGCCCTCTAAACAAGAGACTGTTTCCACACCAAGCCAGTCAAGCTCATCTGAGGACGCTTCCTCCAAGAAGCCATCTTCAAGCGATGAGGAAATTTCCTCTGATAGCAGCACCGATACAGATAGTGATGTATCAAATGATGTTGATACAGATGTCGATGTTGATACAGATACCGATACAGATACAGATACAGACACAGATATCGATACAGATAATACGAATGAGGATAATACTACCGGTACACCATCTGATACGGATGACACCTCGGGCAATACCACCACAGGCGGTGAACAAGCGTGAAAAGAAAGGCCACCAACTGCGAAACATGCTCAAATTATATTTATGATGACGAGCTTCAAAGCTATTTTTGCGATGTAGACCTCGATGAGGATGAAATGGCGCGATTTATGAGCTTTGGAACATATAACTGTCCTTATTATGATTTTTATGATGAATATAAGATAGTGAGAAAACAAAACTGAAAGGCGAGGGAATATGCTATATTTTTATATTGTGGCATCGGCAGTGCTCACACTGCTTGCCGACATACCTTTTGATATATTCCGTGAAAGCTATTCGTGGTATTTAGTGCCGCTGATGCTCTTGGGATTTTTCCTGTGCTTCATATTGCTGCACTGCGCAGTTTTTGCGCTGATGATAGTTTGCACTAACCTTAAAAAAGAGGCGCGTGATACGGCGTTTTTCCGATTTGTTGTAAAGCATTTTTTGCGCGTAGCCTTTAAGCTTGCGCGCCTTACCGTGCATAGCTCGGGGCTTGAAAAAATTCCGCAGGATGAGCGGTTTGTTTTGGTGAGCAACCATATTCACGACTTTGACCCCGCTGTGATACTTCACGAGGTTCCCGATAGCCGACTTGCCTTTATAGCAAAAAAAGAGGTATATGACCTTTATCCCTTTGTTTTCAAGGCACTTCATAAAATGCACGGTCTGCCCATAGACCGCGAGAATAACCGCGAGGCGGCAAAGACTGTAATTAGTGCTACCAAGCTTATTAAGGATGATAAAAATTCGGTGGCGGTGTTCCCTGAGGGTTATGTAAGCCTTAGCGGCGAGCTGCTGCCGATTAGAAACGGCGCGCTCAAAATTGCTACTAAAACCGAAAGTAAAATCGTAGTATGTAGTATGTGGGGCAATAAGAACATAGTTAAGAATATGTTCCGCCGCCGACACCATGTTTATTTCGATGTTATAGATGTGATAGATACCGCGGGCAATTCCCACACAGCCGAGCTGGGCGATAAAATTCACGCTATGATGCTTGAAAATATTCAGCTTCAAAAACAAAAATATGATGAGGCTAATCCTAAAATAAGACGGTGATTTTATGTTCAAAGAGATAACTGCTAAGGATATAAAGGAAAATATTATATCCGCTATTTCCGATGAGTGGATGCTCATTACTGCGGGAAATGAAAGTGGATATAATATGATGACCGCCTCTTGGGGCTTTGCGGGCGAGATTTGGGGTAGTGATGCTGCAGTCGCGCTTGTTCGCCCCCAAAGATACACAAAGAGCTTTTTAGACCGCGAGGATTATTTCACGCTTAGCTTCTATGGCGATAACAAGGCGATACATAAGGTGTGCGGCAGTATGTCGGGCAGGAATGTCGATAAGGCAAAGCTTACAGGGCTTAATCCCGTGTTCAGCGAAAAAGCACCCTATTTTGAGCAGGCGCGATTGGTGCTTGTTTGCCGCAAGCAATATTGCGCACCGCTTGTGAAAGAGGGATTTTGTGATAGCCGGCCGCTTGACAAGTGGTATAACGATGACCTTCATTATATGTATATCGGCAAAATAGAAAAGGTGCTTGTGCAAGATTAATTTTTGCAAAAAATTATAAGGCTCCGTTATTAAGGCAGTTAGCACAAGCCTTGCCTCCCTCTGATGAGGGAGGGGTCAAAAATCCTTGATTTTTGACGGACGGAGAGAAAAAAGAACAAAAAATTCTCTCCCCAGTCTTTTTGCTACGCAAAAATCCAGCCCCCTCGTCAGAGGGGGCTTTAGTATATCATGTTATATTAATTTTTGAAAAGCTTTAATTTTTGATAAATAGCTTTTCTTTGCTCGGCTTCACTTACGGTTTTTCGAATATTTTTAATGCTCCGTTTTCCTATAACAAGCATATATAAATATTCTGCCGAAACGGCTATCCAACCCACGGGGCGCAAGGCGGGGGCAGGGAAGCGCTGCTTTGCCTTTTGGTTAAGTGTATGGAAAAGCTGTAAAACAGCGGGCTTTCCGTCCACCTCTCTGTCATCGCGATTTGCAATGAATTTTATCTGGTTATAGCGGTCAATATCTTTTTTGCCAAAGTTACCGCCGTTTAAAACATCAAGAATAAGCGCATCGGTGAGCGTGTTATCAACGCCTGATGCCCACCTTCTTTCGGGGGAGCCAAGATGGCGCACACACACCGCCGTAAGCGCGCGGGCAAATTCCCAAAGACCTACCGATTTAAGCGGTTGCTCAAACATAGCGCAAAATTCATCATCGCTGAAAGAGTTATAAAACACCGCCCAGTCGCAAAGGTGGCGAAGCCCCACGCCCTCGTGGGTGAGGTGTGTTGCGGTGTGTAGTAGTAAAACAAGGCCGTGATGAAATTTGTCGGGCAGTATATAACTACCGTTTGTGGATTTATATTTCTTTGACTTTTCGATAATATCGCTGAGATAGTTGTTTAAAATATCTCCAACTTCGTTTTTCGGCGCCCAACCAATCCTGCGGTGAAGCTCGCACGAAATACCGTCTTTTCGTTTATAACCAATATGCATTTCATCGCCGTTAATATCATCGTTTGTAACAAAACCGATTGATTTTAACAATTCATCTGCTTTTTCAATGTTTTCGGGCGCAACCAAAACATCTACATCACCCATCATACGAAGCATTGGTTCTTTATAGTATGATGCCGAAGCCACACCCTTTAAAATAACATAGGGTATGCACATTTCACTAAAAACGCGATGAACCTCGTTGTGAGCAAATTCCACACGAATATTCTTTGCAATAATTTGTGAAAAGGTTTTGCCGTCATCCGCATCGCATTTGTCTTTAATTAAAGAATACACAATTGGCAATACGGTCTGTTTTTTAGATTCCTTGATAAGCTCTTTGCTGTTGAATTCATCGGGCATAATAATATTTTTATCAAACAAAGATTTTGCACATAAATCCAGCAGGAGTTTTTGACTGTTACTAATCGTATTTTGCATCAAACTCCCCTTTTCCTGATTTTTAAGAATACGCATATAAAGGCAATACGAAAGCGTACCCACCGCCGCGCCAAGAGTGTTAAAAATAACATCATCGGTCTCGCACCTGCCAAGGTGAAAGCGGTATTGCAAAAACTCAATAACGGCAGAAAGCATCGCCGAAAACAAAACGGTTATCGGCACTGCATACCGCCCGCGCTTGCCAGCCACCGCATAGGGCATAAATAACCCCAGCGGCACAAAAAGCAGCGCATTCATAAACATTGAGCGATAAAGCTCAGGCTGCACCCTAGCTATAACAAAAGAGTAAAAAGGAATAAGCTGCAACTGTTTAGAATCACCACGATTCACAAGTGTGAAAAACACTATAAAGCACAAACTTAAAATGGCACATATAGCAGCCATAACTCTTGATAATGTTTTTTTCTCTGAAAACGCCAACATAATTCTTGCACACAAGACAATAATTATAGCACCGAAAAACATTAATATCCAAGGATTTTGCCTGTAAATAAGATATGAAAAGCTATGCATAGACTAACTCTTTACAAGCTTTGCAAAAAAACTCTTTAAGTATTTCGCTGCTATAGCCCATATATCTTTAAATTGACGGGTTTTAAAGGTGCAGGCAATAAACACGAGGTTGAAAACAAGCGTGAATATAGTAAAGCTTATAAAAAAGCCGAGCCAGCCGTTTAAGTGGATAAAGTTACATATGAAGTCAGCCGCGAAATATGAAATTAAAACAATTGATGAATAACCCAAATAATGCAAATAGTAAGAAATTGGATTTTTTTTAAAAATATGCTTGTAAACGAGGTATGGGTCAGATATACCTATGGTTATAATGCGAGCAACAGAAGTAGCAAAAAGTATACCGAAAAGCCCCCATAGAGTACCTAAATATATAGAAAGAAACAAATTGATGATAGAGGTGAGTATAGGAACATATTTAGACTGCGTAAAAAGTCCACAAGTAATACGATATGTATAAGCAGGGAAGTGCACGGCACGAATATAAAGTTGTAAAACGGTGGCGAAAACAACCCATTTAGCAAGCAAAAATTCTTCTCCCAGCCAAGAGGTTATAAACAAATCTGATAAGGACATAACGCCGCAGCAGGCAAAGCCATATAACCAGGTGCAGAGAAACAGTGTTGTATAAAAAATGCTTTCCTTCTTTCTTACATCTTTTTCAACATTAAGATTGCCGAGGCTGGGTGTGAGAGCATTTGTTATAATTCCAAGCAGTGTATTAATGGTTTCTGTAATAAGAGTATAGTTGGCATATAGGCCGACTGTTTGGACGCCGTTATCCGAGAGTGCGGTTATAAGAATATTATCGGTGCCGTGAATTACCGCGTGGTTTAGCTTATAGATAGTAAGAGCGCCAACATCTTTTTTTATAGATGAGATAAGCCCTTTTTCGGCCTTCACATGCTTGTTTGATTTTAGGAATGGGTATAGGCGGTCTGCTTCGCGCGCTATGGCCCAGCCCTCCAATAGACGGCATGTAATTTGGATTAGAAGATAAACTATATAGTTGTGTGTAAAATAAAGAAAAAGCATCTGCAACACAATCTGGATGGTGTGACCCACTTGATGATATATGCTGGTTATATGCTGCTTTTGGTCGGCTCCCAGTAGCGACTTCTTGTGAGCGTTAACATACGAGGATACCGTGCTTGCTAGGTAAAGAACATAAAGCAGTGAAATGCTTTCTTTAATATCAGGCTGATCGCTTATAAGAATGTGTAAAAAAGGAGTAAGTGTGAGGCCAACTACCAAAATGGTAGTTCCGATTATAAAATAAGCCTTTTTATAAAAGTTGACAAGAGCCGAAACACGCAGTTCATCATGCTCTTTAAGCGGTTTATAGAGGTTATAAACGATGGCTGTGCCGATACCCAGCTCTGCAAAGTTAAGAATGGTGAGGATGTTGCCAAAAATACCGTTAACTCCAAGGTAGGTTTTTCCAAGCATTGTTATGAAAAACGAGCGAGAAACAAAGCCTAACAGGGTGTTAAGTACCTGACAAATCATAGCAACATTTATATTGCGCAAAACATTTTCTGTTCTGCCTTTATTGTTAAAGCCTGTGTGAAAAAGTTTCATAATTTAATCTCCGAAACAGAGTGACGATTCACCCGATTTTTTTGCGGGGGGAGGGTTAAATAATCTCCGTATGCACCAGTAAGCCATTTATGGCTATCTGCAGGAGCATAAAAAAACGAATCTTCGAATTGAATTTTCTTGAGCGGGAAATAGATCTCTTGTTCAAAAAGAAGTTTGTTGGGACCTAGGTTGCTGGCGAAACTTGTAAAATATTTTCCGTTTGAGTTTTCTTCTGCGGTCATAACTTTGGTGCGCCACTTATCAAGATGGCGTACACTGAATAATTTCAAGATTCTACAAAAAAGCTTGGTAGTTACCTTTTTCGGTAGAGAGACACCTAATTTATAATTAATAGCAGTAGTCAACAAATTGAAAGAATGCGCTCTTTTACTAAGATTATTAAGGTTTTTAACCTTATCGAGCGGGAAGATATCTATCCACACGCCATGCGAAATATCAAGATGTTCCATAGAAGGTTCTTTCATAACGGTACCTTTTTTTCGAACTTTGGTAATTGCTATGGGGTAGTTAGGGTTAAAAATGGTTGATTCGCAGACATAAATCGGCGGCAAATTTTTTGCAAGAGACAAGAATTTTTCATAATCTTGTCTAGGCATAGAAATATCGATGTCATCATCCCATGGAATAAAGCCACCGTGACGCACTGCGCCAAGAAGAGTTCCGCTTGAAATGCAGTATCTAATACCGTTATCTTCGCAAAACGATGCAACATCTTTAAGAATAGAAAGTTCTGTTTTTTGTAATTCTTTCAACAGTTCACCCTCAAGGCGAAGGTAATTTCCCATTATAATCCTCCTAATAGATTTTTCCACATTTTTAATACGCTGTTAGCGTGATATCTGTCAAGATTTTTTATTGCTTTATCCGAAAACTGTTTGCGTTTTTCGGGATTTTCTATAAGTTCACAGATAGCACTTGCAAGTGAAACGGTGTCGAAGGGTTCAACAAGAAAACCGTTTTCCTCGTGTGTTACTATATTTCGCGGACCGTAGGGCACATCAAACGTCACAATCGGCAAACGATGGGACTGTGCTTCTATAAGCACAAGCCCAAAGCCTTCTGAACGCGAAGGCAAAACATAAATAGAAGCGCTTTTATAAATGGGTTTGAGGTCGTTTGTTCTGCCCATAAAGGAAACAAAATTGTCAACACCCAGATCTTTCGCTTGTTTTATGAGATTTTCTTTTTCAGAGCCATCACCGTAAATCTCCCATCGCCAATCGGGATGCGATTTTGCAACATGAGTTGCCGCAGAAAGCGCTAAATCAAAGCCCTTGGCTGTGATTAGATTGCCAGCAGAAATAATAATTTTAGACTTGCTGTTATATGGCTCTTGGGTAAGTTGATAGGAACAGATGTTAGGAATGTCAAGCACAAGACAATTTGGTTTATAGTTTTCTTTTAAAAACTTGGCATCCTGTGGAGTGAGGGTTATATATGCATCACCAAATTTAAGTGCAAGTCTGCGTAGGGAAGCCATTCGGCTATTATTAGCATTATAATGCACACAAAAATGCTCCCAAAAAATCTGTTTAAGTCTTGGGAGAAATAGTTTAAGAGGAATCGAAAACAATCCTAAAGCAACATCAACATTAACGAGAATATCTATTTTATTCTTTTTTATAAACCTGTACAGAAGATAAATGTCCCTTAAAACAGTAACTGCACCATGGTATGGGGTGTTATCAAGGGTAAAATAGTCCACCTTGCTATCAAGAATATAAAACGGGGCCTTGTGATTATCACTTTTGCTTAAAACAAATACTTTATAACCTTCTTCTTGAGATAGGCAGTTCGCAAGAAGTTGCGTCATACGCTCGGTACCGCCACCTCGACTCATATTACCTGCGAAAAAGCACACTGTTTTCATAATACCTTTTAATCACACCTTACAAGAATTAAGTTGAAGCGATCATTAAAAATTTTCATGATTAATATAAAAATTTTGCAGTTTACGAGCAATTTCCTTTGCGTCAAAACCCGCATCCTTGACCTTTTGGGAATAAATACTACGATCCACAACAGCGTTTTTAGCTATCATATCAAGGGCGTTGGTTGCCCACTCTTCACCAGGTAATTCTAAAGATATTTGCTTCACTCTATCGGTGATGGCAACCTCACTTGATACAGTGTCAGAGGTAAGAATTGGGACACCGCTCGCCTGAGCTTCAATCATAGCTACAGATAGGCCTTCATAAAGTGAAGGGAATAATAATAAATCGATAGCGGATAAAAATTCAGGAATATCACGCCTTGCACCTAAAAAGTGAACATTTTTCTCAATGCCAAACGCCTTGACTTGAGTTTCTATTTCCTGCTTTAAAGCGCCTTCGCCTATTAGAACCAGTTGAGCGGACGCATTGTTTTTAAGTATTTCGTTAAACACTTCAATAAGGAATTTATGATTTTTTTGTCGCATAAATCGACCAATATGGCCGATTACTATTTTATCCTTAAAATCGAATTGTTGGCGAAATTGTTCGCGCTTTTCTTCTGTGAAAATAAATTTTTCGGTATCTATACCGTTTGGAAGGAACTCAAAGTTTTTACGAAGTCGCCCACTGTAAAGTGTTTTGCCGGCGGCAATTGCGCAGGCGAAAGCGTGGGTAATATTTCTTGGGAAAAAACTTTTAAAAACAGCAGATTGAATATTTTCAATAAAACTTCTGTGGGTGAATGCAATATGGGCATGTGAGTAGCGATTTGGAACAGCGGCTTTTTTTGCTTGAGCTAAAATCATACCACTAAGTTCATGTTGATGTGAGTGAACGGTTTTATATTCCGGATGCTCACAAAAAAAGTTATAAAGATTTTTTTGGTATTTAAAGGGACCCACGTGCGAAATGCCCGGCACGCAGTACATCCTACCGCCCATTGAGAGTATTTCTTCGGTATATTTAGCCTCAATACGATTATGGCATAGAAAATCAAACTGGACCTTATCTCTATCAATATTGCGGTAAATATTCATTATTAATGTTTCGGCACCGCCTAAATCCATAGTGCCGACTATATGTAAAACACGAATCATAATTACTCCTAAAAATATTAAACTTCAAAATTGTATTTTAGTTATTTCATAAATTCACAAAAAGTCAAGGCTGTTCATTTGCTGCTAAGGGGCATTTCTATAAATTCGCCCAATTTTAATTCCCATTCTTGCGGGGTTATTCTGCTAAGACCACCTGCGTGAAAAAATGTGATTTCGCCAAAAATTATTTTGCCGTCAACATTATAAAAATCGACGCGGCAAAACGGGAACGGGCGGCTTAGAATTTCTGCATATTTTAGCATATTATTAAAATTATCAGGCTTTTTAACAAGGTCGGGCTCGAAATTTTTGCGCGAAACGGTTACATCCAGAAGATTAAAGTTTTTATCATAAACGTTTCTTCTTGCATCGTGGCGATGGTTTCCGCGGTCATCTGCGGTGTCAATATCCACAAAAATATATTCGCATCTTCCTTTGCTACACAAAAAGCGGTAATCAACAAGACCAGAGCCGTCGCTGTTTTCAATAATTGCTTCCGCTATTATTTTGCGGTCAATGTCGTGATAATTCCACTCTCTTGAGTCTAAAGAGTAGTCGTGCTTCATACCTTTTGCAAGAATTTTTTCAGCGCTTTTCTTGTCAAAGGTTGATAAATCGTTACAACGCACATTGCATGCACTCATATGATTGGCTTTTATATAAAATCTATCGGGAAGCTCGTCCCACTTAATTACATTAACGCTATCATATACTCCGTAAAGAGGATTTAAGATATGATTTAAGCCGCATTCTTTAACATACTCGCGAACAAGATATTTATCTGAGCATTTTGTGCAAAGAGGGTTGCGGTAATGCATTTTAAGCCAAAGCTGCTTTTCATCAAAGGTTTGCGGATTTTGAAAGTTTGGGGGGGATCCGTGTGTTCGTTTATATGCTTTTTTAAAGTAAACTTCACTAGGAAGCAAGCGAAGCATGTTTATGTTGATTATGTGAAGCAATCTCCAAATATCTTGGCCTATACTGCTATTTTGTAGGGAGTTGCGCACAATTGATTTTATACTCATAATAAAACTCCTTTGCAACTTATAAGAAATTAAATGTTACCAAAAATCCATTCAAATTCTCTTAATGTTGAGATATTTGTGATTTCGTAAAGCCAGAATAGAAAATAAAAAATCACTTAAAGGCTTCCAGGACTGATTTTTCAACAAATTCATCAAAAGAAATTCCTACTGCTTTTGCGGAATCGGGCACAAGGCTTGTGGCTGTCATTCCGGGAATAGTGTTAATTTCTATTACAAAAGGATTTCCTTTTGCATCAACAAAAAAATCTATTCGGACAACGCCGTTGCAGGATAACGCCTTATATGCCTCAATGGCAAATTTGTTGATTTTTTTAGATATGTCATCGGATATCCTCGCGGGAATAATGTGATGGCTCATACCGTCGGTATATTTAGATTCAAAATCGTAAAAATCATTTTCCGAAACGATCTCAACCATAGGCAAAGCAATGATATTACCGTTATCCTTCATTACGGGAACAGAAAGTTCAACGCCCTTTATAAATTTTTCCAAAAGTATTTCACCATCATATTCCATGTTTCGTTGAATGCTTTCAACAAGTTCTTCCAAGTTATTTGCGATTTCAACACCAACACTGGAACCCTGACAGGGAGCCTTAACAACTATTGGCAACGAAAGGGCCGTTATGGCAGATTTAGCAGAAGATAAATAATCGTCACCCGCTTTTACACAACAAAAATCAGGGGTGGGTAGATCATCGTAATCAAGAAGCTTTTTTGTGATGATTTTATTCATACAGTTTGCACTTGCCGCAACGCCTGAACCAGTATATTTGATATTTGCAAGCTCAAGCATACCTTGTATAGAGCCGTCCTCGCCACCTTTCCCGTGGAGGGTTAAAACGCATAAATCAGGTTTTTCTTTTATGATATCACAAGCATTATTATCGTTTAGGATAAACTTTTGTGCATTGTATTCCATACGAAGTAGTGCATTATATACTGCCTCGCCGCTTCGCAAAGAAATTTCACGCTCGGAAGATGTACCGCCCATAATAACCAATATTTTTTTGTTTTTCATTAAAAGCACCTTCTGAAGATTTTTTGCCTTATTATATATATTTAAAAATCCATTCAAATTCTCGCAGGGTTTGGCTGTTTGAAATTTCATACAGGAAAAACGCGAAATAGAGGATAACAATTCCAACGCGGAAAAACGAGTAGTACCGCTTTCCGCATGAGTTAAGGATGGAACTTAATCCAAGCGGAACTAAAATTCCAGTGTAAGCAGATAACCGTGCAAGATAGGCGCTATCTGCGGTGGCAAGTCTTATAGCGGCATTTGCAACAAGCATATATGTATAAAACACTTGTTCATCATCGAGTTTTTTATTGAATGCAAAATATAACGCAAGTATGGCAGGGCAGCAGCCAACCAAAATCCTAAGGAAATTAACGTTTGAAACGGCATAACTGCTAGGTTCACCTTCAGCCTCGTTCATCCAACCGACAAGCTGGAAAATGGCATCATAATTTCTTGAAATAAGAACTGCGGCCAAAACGATAATAAAAAGGCGTTTTAACGAAAATTCTTTGGAATAGGCAAAGTAAACCAAAATAAAAAACAGTGCTGATTTATGGGCGAGCATGGCAACAAAACACACGAGCAGAAATTTCCAAAATTCGCGAGTTCTTATGTATTTTCGGCCCATATAAGTGATGGTTACTGCAATATATTGGCGAATTCCGTTAAATGTGCCAAGCCAAGTGCCCGTGAAATATAAAAGCGTTACAAAAACATAATCAGTGGTTTCACGGTAGGTACTGTAAAGTGCAAATGCAATTGTTACAAACGATGCTATAAAAAACATTGCATAATGACTCTTAAAAAACACATCCGCAATTTTGGCGATAAACGGTAAAATTGGCTCATTAAAAGTCAATAGATCGCGCCAACTCTTTGAAGCATAGTCGCTGTATAAGACAACATATGTTCCGTAGTCCGTGCCAACATGGTATCGCAAACCTGAAGTGGTAAAAAGTGCTGCAATTGCAATAAAAAGAAGAATGTTTGTTGGGGTTGAACGAAAAATTCTTTTTGTGCCGTCTGGAAGGATTTGTGAATAACAACCTTTCTGTGCGAAAAAGCAACAAAACAAAAGAATTGCAGTTAAGAAAAAATACGTGCTCATTTTTAAAATCACCAACAAAATTTATTTTTTATGAAGCGTTGATTTAGCCTTTCTTTTTCGCAAAGCATTTCTGAAAAAGGCAGGGATAGGAAGCAAAATAAACCCCCAATATTTAAGCGGCATTCGCACCTTGCAAAAGCCTTTAAATCGCGTTACAACCGCCCAAAAATAAAGTGCGCCCCTTCTACGCAAAAAGGCATTTTCATCTTCGCGGAAGAAATACAGCGCTTCCGATAGATTGGCGCCATTAAATCCTTTGGCAAAAAAGCGAAACCAAAGGTCGTAATCCTGACTTCTTGCCGTGCGCTTTGATACAGTATACCCGCCGAGTTGTTTATAAACTTCGGTATATGTCATAATGGAAGCGTGGGCAAAGCAGGGACCAAAACGAAGGGAAAATTTATCGGGGAAGCTCTGGAAAGAAGTTGCCCTGCCAAGCAAACCATCTTCATAAAACATCTGCATTTGGGTTCCCACAAGGTGAATATCTTTATGTTCGCGAAGGAAAGCAACCTGCTTTTCAAAACGGTCAGGCGCAACATAATCATCGCCATCCATACGGGCACAAAACTCACCGTCAGCATATTTAAGGCAGTGATTGAGAGATGCTGCAAGACGAGAGTTTTTTTTGTTATGTATTATCAAAAATTTATCGGGATATTTTGCGGCATACTCCTCTATGATCTCAACCGTATTGTCGGTAGAGCAATCGTTGCAGATAATCATTTTCCAGTTTGTATAGGTTTGCGCAAGAATGGAATCTATACTGGCGCGGACTAATTCGCCGCAGTTATAAACCGCCATAATAACAGAAATTTGGTCTTTAATCACTTTATAGCACACTCACATTTTATTTTTTGTCTTCTTTTTTGGCAGATGCTTTTCCGGCAAAACGAACTTTTCGCCCATAATGAAATCAAATTCATCAGGTTCGAAGTTTATATAACCGCTTCCGTTTTGGAAGGTTAGTTCACCAAAAACAATTTCGCCATCAATGTTATAAAAATCAACCCTTACATGTGGGAAGTCTTTTGAAAGAATACGCGCGTACTCAACCATTTTATCAAAGTTTTTAGGTTTTTGAAGCTTTTCGGTTATCGGGGCAAAATCCAGTCTTCTGTAAGGAAGTTGGTTAAATTGCATATCATAAAAGCCAAGCTTTCCGTTTGCGTGGTTATCGGTATAGTCTATCATAGTGTAAAGGCAGAATGGTTCACCGTTAAAACAAAAGAATTTATAATCAGGCAGATCGTTTCGTTCGTCACGAGGCAACAGTCTTTCGAAAATAACCTTGTTAGGAATATCTTCATAACACCACTCACCCGCAATGGAAACGGGCTTTTTTTCTATCCATCTCTTTGCGAGTTTTCTTAATTCCTCAGGATTTTCTTTGGAAAAATCCGTTACAAAATAATTCCTTGCGCCACCGTTGTTAGATTTCATTGCATAGGCAGAAGGAAGCGAAGAAAAATCAATATTTTCGGCTTTATCATAAACGGCATATAGTGGGTTTAAAATATGCTCTAATCCCTTGCTTTTAACGTATTCTCTAACAGCATATTTATCTGCACAAACATTAAGCAACGGAACCCGATAATAAAGCTTATACCATTGAATTTTTTCGGAATATCTTTTAGGATTTTTAAGATTTAACCTTCTTCCGCATTTGATTAAATATTGGTATCTAACAGTAAAACCATCTGGCAAGAAGGAAAGGAAGCGAAGAATTTTCATTCGAAATTTAAGGCTTTTAAAAATTTTCTTATAATTAAAAATCATTGTAGATTCTCCTTATACCATTCAATGGCAAGCTTGATGCCGTCAGCGAAGCTGTAATCGGGGTCGTAACCGAGAAGGCGTTTTGCTTTGCTGATATCGGCGTTAGAGTGCTTGATATCGCCCTTGCGGTCGGGGCCGAAGTTGGGCTCGATATCAACGCCCAGTGCCTTGGTGAGTCCGTAGTAAATATCAATTAGATATTCTCTACCGCCGTAAGCAATATTATATGCCTCACCAGCCGCTTCATGTGAAGCGAGACAAGCCTTTAAGTTAGCTTCAATTACATTGTCAATATATGTAAAGTCGCGGCTTTGCTTACCGTCGCCGTTTATGGTTGGGGTTTCACCGTGCAGTAGCATTTTTAAAAACTTTGGAATAACAGCCGCATATGCGCCGTCGGGGTCTTGGCGGCGACCGAAAACATTGAAGTAACGCATACCATAGGTATCGAGGCCATAGTGCATTGTATAAAGCTTTGCCCATTCCTCATCACAACGCTTGGTAAGCGCATAGGGAGAAAGCAGGTTGCCCTCTCTGCCCTCAGTTTTAGGAAGATTAGGCTCATCACCGTAAACCGAGGAACTCGATGCATAAACAAACTTTTTAACACCCTGTATTCGTGCGGCTTCGAGCATATTGAGGGTGCCTTGAATGTTGTTAAGACTGTAAAACAGTGGCATCTCAAGACTTCTTGGCACACTGCCCCAAGCGGCTTGGTTTAGCACAAAGTCAACACCCTCGCAAGCGTCGACACAGGTATCTAAGTCCTTTATATCGCCCTTAATAAACTCATAATTGGGGTTATCCATAAACATATCCACATTTTCTTGCTTGCCTGTGGATAGGTCGTCTAAGGCGCGCACCTTATAGCCCATATTTAGTATGGCCTCACAAAGGTTGCTGCCGATAAATCCTGCGGCGCCTGTTACTAAAAACTTAGTGTTTTCAGGAAATTTTAAATGTTTATATCCCATAATAATCTTCCTTCCTGTAGCTCAATTAAGGATAATCTTAAAATGCCATTTAATGCGGGGGGTATAATATTTGATCGATTGTTTTAAAAAAGCAATCGGGAAGCAATAGGAAATAGATTTTTGCAATCTTCCACTATGACTTGCTTTAAACAAAACAAGGTCCCCTGGTTTAATGATTTTTTTTAATGCACGATTCATATCCAATTGTGAATTAAAGGTTAGAACCGAAATGTTGTTTCTTAAATTTTTTTCTTTGAGGGCGGTTTTAAGCTCTTCACCGCACGTGGCAAGGATATCAAAATTGGAGTTGTTAACAATATCTAAAATTTCCGAATGAGTCGACTTTGTGAAAACACCTGCTTCAGAAACGTCGCCTAAAACGGCGATGCGCTTTCCGGTAATCGGTATTTTGCACGAAGCCAAAACTGCGGAACGGACCGATTTCGCAACTGCGTTATAACAGTCGGCATAAATGGTGGTGCTGCCGGATTTATAAATGTTTTGACGAATACCGAGTGATCGATAATCCCCAAGACCTTCAACGATTTTTTCGCGGCTTATGCCCCGCAAAGCTCCGGCTGCGAATGCAAACAGGGCCGAAGTAATATTATGTAATGCAAAAGTGTTAAAAAGTTTTACTTTATAACACTTTGCTGTGGCCTTCTCGCAAACAGTGAATGAAAGTCCACTTTCGGTGGTTGTAATATCTTTTGCATGAAAATCCGCATCGGGATTCTTTTGCGAAACAGTAACCAGTCGCTTGTTAAGAACAAGCTTTTCTAAGTTTTCTTGGTCAAGACTAACTATACAGGTGGCGGATTCATCCATATATTTGGTGATGGAGGAAAACTCTTTGAATATTTCCTCCTCACTACCATAAAATTCAATGTGCGATTTATCAACCGCTGTTATAATCGCAATTTCAGGCTTGGCTATTTTAGCCATTTCCTCAATAATTCCAGGTGTGTCTTCGCTCATTTCAAGAACAAGTTGTTGTGCGGAGTTTGGTATGTGCTGACAAATGGAACCTATGCTATCAAGAATATTATCGTTTCCCGAATCGCACATGGTGTTAAAGGCTTTTTTATATACCGCCTCAACCATTTTTTTTGCAGTTGTTTTTCCAATACTGCCAACAATTGCGGTTGACGAAATACTTGAAGTGTCTCGAATAAGGCCGCACATATCTGCATACACCTTTGTTGGATTTTTTGCGACAACGCAAGGAACACCAGCGATTTTATGGTTAGAAACACAAACTAATGCGCCGGCAGCAAAGGCCTTTCTCATAATTTCATCGCTATCATCATAAAGCTGAACACAAATGCAATTTTTAGTAAAGCGATCACCCCAACGGCAAACATACGAAACGGTTGCGTTAAGTAATCTCTTTATTTCTTCATCAAACGAATCAACATCAAGCTCCGCCCTCTCGCAGAATTCTCTCAATGTGAAAAAGCAATCTGGTTTTGATTTAAGCTTTCTTTTATATGCAGCGTTGCCAAGGCAATGGCTGAAAGAGCGCAAAATTAGTCTGCTGTTTAAGCCCATAATAATCTTCCTTCTTTTTTAAAGTCTCCAATAGCT
This sequence comes from Acutalibacteraceae bacterium, assembly GCA_045544435.1. Lineage (GTDB taxonomy): Bacteria > Bacillota > Clostridia > Oscillospirales > Acutalibacteraceae > UBA737. The sequence continues at coordinate 39,608 of JAZPZA010000023.1, forward strand.
ATAGCCCAAATTCGTATGGGCTTTGCGTATGTTTTGATTCTGTGTCCTTTAAATTTGCATAATTTCAAGCATTTTTGAATTTACTTTGTTAACATCGTATTTTTCTCTAACAAGCTCTAAGCTTTTGTCGCCCATATTTAGCAAATCGTCCTTATGCTCTATGCAATAAAGCATCTTTTCTGCTAAAGCGGCACTGTCACCCACAGGCACTAAAAATCCGTTTTCGCCATCAACCACTGTTTCTCTGCAGCCGACGGCATCGGTGGTGATAACAGGTCTTCCTGTAGCCATTGCTTCAAGCACGGTGCGGGGCGTGCCCTCTCTATAGGACGGAAGCACATAAACTGAGCACTCAGCATAGTAGGGTCTCACATCATGGGTTTCTTCAAAGCGCTCTATAATGCCTTCCTTTATGAAGCCTTCAACAAAATCTTTTTCCAACGCATCCTGCATGGCGGTTTCATACTTGCCAAGCAGACAAAATCTCGCTTCGGTATGTTGAGCTTTTACGATTTTTGCCGCCTCAAGATACTCGCAAACACCCTTGGATTTCAGCAGACGCGAAATCATAAGAAATGTGGGCGCCTCGGGTAAGGCTGCGGGGGTGAAACGCTCTAAATTAATGCCCGAGCCATTTACAACCGAGCACTTTTTATGTTTTACAAGACCACGCTCGCAAAATTCCTTAAGGTCATCGGGGTTTTGGAATATAACACTTTTGGCACAACTAAAGCCGATTCGGTAAAGTGTTCTGACTATAATGCCTAAAAGTCTCGCCTTAAGTGATTTTGAGGTGAAAACATATCCTCCGCCTGTTACCATACTGTTAATATTCTTAACGCCTGCAAGTCGAGCGGCGATAGCGCCGTAAATCACGGGCTTTACCGTATAGCCAAGAGTGGCGTCAGGCTTTTCGTTTTTTATGAGGTCGAAAAGCCGTTTGCAGTATTTTAGGTCACCCATAACGCTTGTGCCTGTCTTGTTCATAGGGATTTCTATAAAGCGTGCGCCAAGCGCCTCGATTTTATCCACATCCGTGCTGTCAGGCCCTGTAACGATAACCTCATATCCCTTTGCGGCGATAGTCTTAATTAAATCGCCTCGGAAATTATAGACCGTTCGGTTCTTGGGTGAAATAAGCAGAAATTTCATTGTGCACCTCTAATTATTTCTTTGGAATATAGAAAATGGTTCTCAGCCAATAAAAAGCCTTTTCCATCAAAATTCGATAGCCGTGGAAATAAAGGTTTGCAATCTCTACCTTAGAATCCACTACCTTTTTATTTTTATATTCCATAATCCGTTTGTGTACCGAGTCGGATTTTCTTTCCTCGTGCGGGAAAGAAAGGAACAGTTCTAATATTTTGCGGTTATTCATAGGCATTGTGGTGCGGTGGTAAAGCTGTTGCGAAGATACCACTGAAACACCCCAGCAGCCCATTCTTACTTCCCAATAGAATAAGTCGGTGTGCTCAAAATTGAAAAGTGGCTTTGAAAGACCGATTTCTTTTAAAAAATCATGGTAAAGCTTGTCAGACCAACGAAGGAGCAGTGGATGACCGAAGTATCTGGTCTGGAAGATGCTGCAGTGCCTTTCGTTCAACACTTTAGGCATTTTCACTTGGTATTTGCGTTCCAAAAAGACCCTCGCTACCTCCGAGGCCCACGACTTAAGCTCAATGTCATAAGCGTCAAGGTCGTGCAGATATATATATTTTCTGATTTCGTTATCTGCAAGATTTTTGAAATAGCTTGTGCTATGCTGCAGAATTTTCTTGATAAACTCGAAATCTTTTATTTCGCTGTTTTCTTGAGGAATAGCGTATAAAGTATGCTCAAGACCTAAGTTTTCACATATTTTCTTGGCGCCTTGGGCATCAACCAACTCCTGAGGCTTTGAATGGAAACTGAAATATGTAAATTTATCATAAAGTTCGTTGGCGCACGCAAGGGTGGTTTTTGAATCGGTACCACCCGAAAGAGAGATAGTGCATCTATCCCATTTTTTAGCGCAGCAGGCAATTCCGTTATGGATAAGGTCGCCGATTTTTTTGATATTTTCCTGCTTTTCTTCCTCCGTTGTGAATTCGGGGTGTGGCGCTAACGGATAAAATCTTTTTATTTCAAACCTATCAGCAAAGCAGACATAGGTGTTCGCACCCAAACGCTTTAACTCATCATAGGGGGTAATGTTGCCTGGCAGATGGCGATTGCCGATGTTATAGCACTTAGACTGTACAAGTTTTTCTACCTTTGGATTAATTTTAAGGTCGCAAAGGTCAGCGACAAGTTGCGGATGCTCGGTAATATACATAGTTCCGTCAACCTTGCCGAAGTAGCAACCCGTGAGCGAGCAAGCATCCTGACAAGCTATCACCTTATCGCCATCAATAAGCATTATTATATGAAGACCTGTAAGCTCGGAAACCTTGTCGAAGTAGTTTTCGAGGCTCTGTTTATATGAGGCTATCAAATCTGCACAAAGTTGAGTTTCATCACATTGCATATCAAATGGATTATAAGCGTGGCCTATAATAATTGCTTGAATATCGCCATCGTTAGCTGAATAAAACGTTTGCTGATTTTGAACATACAAATAATATTTGCTTATCGAAACTTCTTGCCAATTATTATAAAACGGGTAAACACCAATATCGTCAACCGGCTTGTCTGTAAAAAGATAGCCCCTTCTAAAGAGTAGGTCGCGGTGTTCGGGTGAAGAGTCAAGCACAGATTTTATTTCATCTTTTAAAATTTCTATACCCATTTAATTTACCTCTTTATATTACTAAAAATCACATTTTTAAGTCGTTCTGAGTTGCCTTCACCGACAAAGCTATTGTGGGGGGTGAGGATAACATTTTCCATATCCCACAGTGGGTTGGCATCGTCGAGCGGCTCGTTTTCGAAAACATCTAAAACTGCGCCGCATATTTTTTGGCTTTTCAAAGCGTTTATAAGGTCGTTTTGGTTGACAACCGCGCCGCGCGCTATGTTTACGAGCAGTGAATTAGGCTTGAAAAGTGAAAACATTTTTTTATCAAATAAATATTTTGTTTCTTGCGTTAGCGGCAGGGTTAAGACTACGATGTCTGAAATTTTAACAGCATCTGCGATGCTCTCTAATGGAAAATATTTATCATAAACAGAATTTTGAGGATTTATGATATCCACCGCTAAAACGGTGGTGCCAAAAGCGGAAAAACGCTTGGCGCACTCACTGCCAACATTTCCCGCGCCCACGATGCAAACGGTTTTGCCAAAGAGCTCACATAGCCCGCGGTGCTTTTCCCATTTGTGCGCCGATTGATTTTCAATAAAAAATCTGCTTTGCTTATAAATGTTAAGAACGCCGCACAACGCAAACTCTGCCATAGGTATGCTATAAACACCTTTAGCGTTGTGGATTTCGATGCCGTGGTCTTTAATGTAATCCATCGGCACGCGGTCAAAGCCTGCGCTTGTTAGCTGGATAAATTTAAGATTTTTAAAAAGGCTTATATCGTGATAAAGAAAAAGTCCGTTGCAAACAACGCCCTCAACCCACTCGTATGAGCAGGGGAGCTTGTCCCGCTCAAACTGCAAAAAGCACACAGTATGTCCCATAGCTTCAAGCTGCTTTATAGCATCCTTGCCGCCGTCCCAAGCGCCTGTGATTAGCAGGTTCATACTGTCATCCCCTTTACTTTTGAGATATAAGCTTTATTTTTTTTGCCACTTCTTTTTGATTTTCGAGAAAATAATTGTCATCCTGTTTTTTGCACTCGGCTTCAAGCTGCCTTATAGCTGAAACTCCCGAAGTGAATATTTTTTCAATTTCTGTGGTATCGGCTATAAGCTCGGTGTTACAAAAGCTTCTTGAAAGTATCACGCAGGTGGAGCCAAGACGATAATGCTCGCGGATGACATATTCTGCCGGAAGCATACCTTTGCCAAGCGCTGCTATACCGCCGAAGCCAAACGGAACGCTTTTTTGTTTAAATTTCGAGCATAACGCTTCAACTGTTCCATCCGAAAGAAGTTCAAACATAAAGCCCTTGCCCATTGAAAGGCTTAAATCATTAAGCCCAACATATATTTCGTCAATGCCGTCGATTTCAAGGATTTCGTCAATGCATTCTGCCGCCTCGCGAGTTTCAACCAACGGTAGTGTTTTCGCCCTGCCTGCTGTGAGGCGCACAAACTCACGCACTTCGGCGGCTGTTTTAAAATAGGGAAGCATCAAAATATCAGCGCCCGCATTAATTGCGGAATCAATTTCCTCTTTTGAGGAGCAGTAATCGGCAGATGCTTCATGTATAGGATTAACTCTCACCATAACCTGAGCGGTGGTGAGGGCGTTTTTTATGTTGCGGATATCCTCTATCGAGTGGTGGCTTTGCACCGTATCCATACCGCCTTGGCGATCCGATTTACCGATATATTCCATATCCACAAAAATTCGGTCCACACCCGCCGACTCTGCAATTTTTGCCACATCGGGACGGTTGGTTATGTACATCAGTTTAAGTGACATAATTTACTCCTGAATTTACTTTTTTGTGTTTGCGGCGGCGCGGCTTGCTTCAACCGTTTCACCGATGTTTTCATTATCTGCATTGGTGAACACCTTTGCCACGGTGAGGAAAAGGATTTTTATATCGAGCCAAAGGCTAACATTTTCCGCATACCACACATTAAGCGCAATACGGTTGTTCCATTCAACGGTTTTTCTGCCGTTTACCTGCGCCCAGCCTGTGATGCCAGGCTTTAAGGCGAACATTTTGCGCTGTTCAGGCGTATACTCCTCCCACTTCCAAGGGTGATATGTAAGAGGGGAGCGGAAGCCCACAAGCGACATTTCGCCCCTTAATATGTTTATAAGCTGGGGAAGCTCATCAAGGCTTGTAGCGCGCAGTATTCTACCCACCCGCGTTACGCGAGGGTCCTTACCGTCAGAATAAACGCCTGAGCCTGTGTACTCGGCGTTAACCCTCATAGAGCGGAATTTATACATTTTGTAAACCTTGCCGCCGCGACCGAGCCTTTCTTGCTTGAAAAGTGCGGGACCTGCGGGGTCATCGATTTTAACTGCAAGAGCAATCAAAAGATAGAGCCACCAAAAAAGCACAAGACCAATAAAGGCGATGGCGCGGTCGAGCGCGCCTTTTATGTAACGGCAATAAAAAGAATTCTTACCCATAATAAACCCCTTCGCGGCAAATTGCATCGACGCACAATAAGCCACAATAATCTAAAATAAATTATACTAAAAATCTGCTCCCAAGTCAACAAGATATTATTAGAGGTAAATATTATATAATATAAATTTGAACATTAAGTTACTTATAAAGCGCAAAATTTGGGGGTAAAAAATATGTTTTTTCTTCCCTGAAAAAGGGAGTTTTTGATGAAAGCTTTGTTGTGATAAATTGCCAAAATTTACACTATAAATTTATGCACAATCACGCTATTTTTGGGGTGCTAAAAAAAGGTAAAATACCGCACAAAACTGCTTGTAAAATAGGCGGTTATATGTTAAAATAAACTATCTATAAATATTATGTAAGGAGAAATGTCGCCTTGTCGTTCCCTCTTGAAAATATAAGAAATTTTTGCATAGTGGCTCATATTGACCACGGTAAGTCCACCCTTGCCGATCGTCTGCTTGAACTTACGCAGTCGGTTGCAGAGCGTGATATGGAAGAGCAGATACTTGATAGTATGGAGCTTGAGCGTGAGCGTGGTATCACCATAAAAGCGCACGCTGTAACGCTTTACTACACCGCTGAGGATGGAAAACAGTATGAGCTTAATTTAATTGACACCCCAGGGCATGTTGACTTTAACTATGAGGTTTCACGAAGCCTTGCCGCCTGCGAGGGTGCAATACTTGTGGTTGATGCCTCTCAGGGCATTGAGGCGCAGACCCTTGCCAACACATATCTGGCTCTTGACCACGGTCTTGAAATTCTGCCTGTTGTAAATAAAATTGACCTGCCCTCTGCCGAGCCTGACAGAATAAAGGCGGAAATCGAGGATATTATCGGCATTCCCGCTGATGAGGCGCCGCTGATTTCGGCAAAAACGGGCATCAATGTGGAAGAGGTTTTAGAGCTTATTGTAAACGGTGTGCCCGCGCCCACGGGCGACCGCGAGGCGCCGCTGAAAGCGCTTATTTTCGACTCCTATTACGATGCTTATAAGGGCGTTATAGTATATTTCCGCGTTGTAAGCGGTAAAATTAAAACGGGCGACACTGTTCGTATGATGGCGACTGGCGCCGATTTTGATATAGTGGAGCTTGGCAGAAAGCGTGCCACTTCTCTTGAAAGCTGTGACTGTCTTGAGGCGGGCGAGGTAGGATATCTTGCCGCATCAATTAAGACCGTTTCCGAAGCGCGCGTGGGTGATACCATTACCCTTGCCGAAAGCCCTGCCGCAGAAGCTCTGCCGGGCTACCGCGCGGCAAAGCCTGTTGTGTTCTGCGGAATTTACCCTGCTGACGGTGCTAAGTACCCAGACCTTCGTGAGGCACTCGAAAAGCTGCAGCTTAACGATGCTTCTCTGCTTTTTGAGCCCGAAACCTCGCAAGCGCTGGGCTTCGGCTTCCGCTGTGGCTTTTTAGGTCTTTTGCATATGGAAATTCTTGAGGAAAGGCTCGAGAGAGAATATAACCTTGATATTATCACTACTGCGCCGAGCGTGCAGTATGAGTTCCGCCTTACAAACGGGCAGAGCGTTATGGTTGATAACCCGACAAATTACCCCGACCCCGCAACCATTGATGAGGCGCTTGAGCCTGTTGCTAATGTTCACATCTATTCTCCGAGCGAATATGTGGGCACTATAATGCAGCTTTGTGAGGACCGCCGCGGTGACTACAAGGATATGAAATATATGGGCGACCGCGTGGATATTCACTATGTTATGCCAATGGGCGAGATAGTTTATGACTTTTTCGATGCGCTCAAATCACGCACAAAGGGTTATGCGAGCTATGATTATGAGCCTGCGGGCTACCAGAAATCAGAGCTTGTGAAGCTCGATGTTATGCTTGCGGGAGATACGGTGGATGCGCTGTCCTTTATAGTGCACACATCAAACGCTTATACTCGCGCTCGCAAGATAGCCGAGCGGCTTAAGGAATATATTCCAAGACAGCTTTTCGAGGTGCCTGTTCAGGTGGCAGTGGGCGGCAAGATAATCGCCCGCGAGACCGTTAAGGCTATGAGAAAGGATGTTCTCGCTAAGTGCTACGGCGGCGATATAACGCGAAAGAAAAAGCTGCTTGAAAAGCAAAAAGAGGGTAAAAAGAAGATGCGCCGTTTAGGCTCTGTTGAAGTGCCCAAGGATGCGTTTATGGCAGTGCTTAAGCTTGATGAATAACTGCGTTATTCATCAAGAGTGAAAAGTGAAGAGTGAAAAGTGAAAAGTTAATGTGTTTCCGCGAGCGGAAACGGATATAAAAGAGGAATTTAAATGACCGAGAAACGAAAAAAGGCGATAATTCGCCGCAGAATATTTTTAAGCCTTTGCGCGGCAATGCTTATATTGGTTATTGCAGGGACAACACTTGTGGTTGCGCTATTTGAGGATGTGTTTAGAGAGAGCAACGATTCTCCGGAGCAAGCATTAAGTTCAAGTGAAGCTTCAAGTGATGAGCTTCATGGCTCTGAGGTTGAAAAGACTGAACCCGAAATATTTGTAACCCCCACAGGTGTGGAACTTGATGCCGATTTTGGCAGACTTCTGCTTATAAACGGCGAGCATTCTCTACCAGATGACTATGACACAAAGGTCAGAGAATACCTTGTGGAAATTGACCCTGAGTACCGCAACAATAATTATGTTACACAGATTCACCGCGATGTTTATCCGTATATCACAGCTATGGTGGCGGCGGCTCAGGCTGATGGGGTAGATTTAAGAGTGTGGTCACCCTTCCGCAGCTATGCGATACAAAATGACCTTTTCCAAAAGCAGGTAGCCCGCGTAGGCGGCGATGAAGAAAAGGCGGCAACCGTTGTGGCGCGCCCTGGAACAAGCGAGCACAACACAGGCCTTTGCGCCGACTTTAATATGGCGAGTGATGCTTTTGAGCAGACCGATATGTATACTTGGATGTGCGAGAACGCCGAGGATTATGGCTTTATACTCCGCTATCCTAAGGATAAGCAGCACATAACGGGTGTTATCTATGAATCGTGGCACTGGCGGTTTGTGGGCATTAACAATGCGAAAGCGATAAATGAGCTTGGGGTCACACTTGAAGAATATATAGAAATGAAGCAAATCGACCCCGCAACCGATATGTACGGTGATGAATAGGCTCGCGGCGCCGAGCAGATTATAGACTAATTTCTTGGAGGAACGCTTTATGGATTTTAAGCAGTTTTTCAGTCAGATAAAGGGTAAAAAGATAGCTATGTGCGGCATTGGTATCAGCAACACCCCGCTGATTTTAAGCTTTTTAAAGCAGGGTGCGCGTGTTATCGCGTGTGACCGCCGCGAGCGTGAAATGCTGGGTGAAGTGGCGGCTGAGCTTGAAGCCGCAGGCGCAGAGCTAAGGCTTGGGGAAGACTATCTCAACGATTTAGAGGTGGATATAATATTCCGCACACCGGGTATGAATTTTCACCTGCCCGAGCTTGAGCGTGCCAGAAAGCGCGGAATTGCCATCACAAGCGAGATGGAGGTATTTTTTGACCTTTGCCCCGCAACAATTTTTGCGGTTACAGGCTCGGACGGCAAGACCACAACCACCACGCTTATCGCAAAGATGCTTGAGGCCGAGGGCAAAAGGGTGTTTGTTGGCGGCAATATAGGAAATCCGCTGCTGCCTGAAATTGAAAACATCACCGCTGATGACTTCGTTGTGGTGGAGCTTTCCTCGTTCCAGTTAATCTCAATGCGCAAAAGCCCCGATGTTGCGGTTGTTACCAATGTGGCGCCTAATCATCTTGATGTGCATAAGGATATGGATGAATATGTTGAGGCAAAGAAGAATGTTCTTCTTCATCAGAACGCTTTTTCCCGCACGGTGCTTAACCGCGATAATGATATAACCGAGGGATTTAGAAAGGATGTTCGCGGTCAGAGCCTTGGCTTTAGTATGGAAAGAAAGCTCAATAACGGCGCTTGGCTTGATAGCGAGGGTGTGCTTCATATGGCATATCGCGGCATAGATGTGCCCGTTATTGACCGCAGGGAAATCGCCATTATAGGTAGCCATAATGTTGCAAACTACCTCGCGGCAATAACCGCCGTTTGGGGATATGTGGGCGTTGATAATATCTGCAAGGTGGCGCGCGAGTTTGGCGGCGTTGAGCACAGAATTGAGCTTGTGCGCGAAGTTGGCGGCGTTAAATATTATAACGATTCCATCGCCTCAAGCCCCAGCCGCACAATCGCGGGGCTTAAGGCGTTTGACCAAAAGGTGATTCTTATTGCGGGTGGCTATGATAAGCATATTCCGTTTGAGCCGATGGCGCCGTATATTGTGGATAAGGTAAAGCTTTTATATCTTTGCGGTGATACTGCCGATAAGATAGAAAAGTGTATCCGTGAATACAGCGGATATGATGGCGCGCCCGAAATAATTCGAGTGGCAGATATTGCCGAGGCAGTCCAGCGCGCACACAAGGTGGCAGAGGCGGGGGATATAGTAACCCTTAGCCCCGCATGCGCAAGCTTTGATAAATATCCCAACTTTGCCGCGCGCGGCAAGCACTTCAAAGAGCTGGTGAATAAACTTTAATGGATATTAAGAATATACTTTTTGAGCTTTCTTCGCGTGACGGAATAGGCAATATAACAGATGCCGCCGATTGCGCTTACGAAACACTTTCAAAATATGCCGACTGCCGAAAGGGCTACGGTAATACCGTGATAGGCGAAATAAAGGGCGAGGGGGATTATACCCTTATGCTGGACGCGCATATCGACGAAGTGGGCTTTATAGTTACAGATGTGGATGAAAACGGCTTTGTTACGGTTAAAAACTGCGGCGGAATTGACCTTCGCACACTGCCTGCAAGAGCGGTTACAATCCACGGCAAAGAAAGGATAAGGGGCGTTTTTTGCAGCACACCACCCCACCTTTCGAGCGGCGAAATTGAATATAAGGACATTTCTGCACTTAAAATCGACAGCTTTTTAGGGTGTCGCGCCCGCGATATAATTTCGGTGGGCGATTATGTGACATATTCTGCCACACCCGCGAGTCTCATAGGAAATCGCGTTACGGGCAAGGCTTTTGATAACCGAGCGGGTGCCGCTTGTCTGCTTAAGGTAGCCGAGCGTTTATCACGCGAAAAGCTTCCCTTTAATGTGGCATTTGTTTTAAGCGATATGGAGGAATTAGGGCTTAGAGGCTCTAAAACTGCGACCTTTGGGGTAAACCCCGATGAGGCTATAGTGATAGATGTTACCTTTGGTGACGGCCCCGATATTTCGCCCGATGAGGGTAAGAAGTTAGGCGGTGGCGCTATGATAGGCATATCCCCGATACTTGATAAGGGCATTTCGAACAAGCTGATAAACATAGCAAAGGAAAACAATATCCTCTATGACACCGAGGTTATGGGCAGAGCCACAGGCACTAACAGTGATGTTATCTCGGTTTCGCGTTGCGGTGTTAAAACGGGGCTTGTTTCCATTCCGCTTCGCAATATGCACACAGATGTGGAAGTGGTTGATATAAAGGATATTGAGGCAGTGGCAGACTTGCTTTGTGAATATATCCTTAAAGGAGGCGCGCAGAATTGTTAGAACTTATAAAAAGGCTTTGCGCGCTTGATGGCACCTCGGGTGACGAGGGCGCCGTGCGTGAATTTATAATCTCTCAAATTGAGGGTAAATGCGAATATAAAATTGATAATTTAGGCAATATAATTGCCTTTAAAAAGGGCAAAAAGGCGCCTCAGAAACGCATTATGCTGGACGCGCATATGGACGAAGTGGGGCTTATTATCACAAGCATCACTTCTGATGGCTTCTTGCGCTTCAAAACGGTTGGCGGTATAGATACTGCCGTTTTAATGATGCGCCGCGTGCTTATAAACGGAAAAACCGTTGGTGTTATCGGCGGTAAGCCGCACCACCTTGCAAAGAGTGCCACAAAGCTGCCCGCGGCGGATAGCCTTTATATTGATATAGGCGCATCCACCCGCGATCAGGCTGAGGCTGCTGTTCGCATTGGTGACTGCGCGGTTATTTGCAGTGATTTTTCAGTGAGCGAGGAAAAGATAATTTCCAAGGCGCTTGATGACAGAATAGGCTGCGCGATACTCATAAAACTGATAAACCAAGAGAGCGAATATGATTTTTATGCAAGCTTTTCGGTGCAGGAGGAAGTTGGACTTCGCGGTGCCAAGGTTTCTGCCTTTGCGATAAATCCCGATAGTGCCATAATCTTAGAGGGCACCACCGCCGCTGATATTGCGGGTGTGAGCGGGGATAAGCAGGTTTGTGAATTAGGTAAGGGAGCCGCAATTTCCTTTATGGATGGCGCCACCTGCTATGACCGCGAATACTACAAGGCGGCACTTTCAAGCGGCATACCCTGCCAAGCTAAACGCGCAGTGGCGGGCGGCAACAACTCGGGTGCTGTGCATCTAAGCCGCGAGGGTGTTCGCACGGTTTCGGTTTCGGTACCTTGCAGATATATTCATTCGGCAAGCTCTGCCGCGGATATTCGTGATGCCCAAAGTGCATATGAGCTTGCGCGGTATATGTTAAACGGTATTGCAAGCGGTAATTTATGATTAAACTTGTAAAAAGCATTCCAAAGCTTTCCTTGCCGCGCGCGGAGCTTATTAAGATAAACTGCAACCGCGATATTTACCCCGATGATGCGCTTTTTTGGGCGCAAAACTCGGATAAGGCAATAATTTCTATGCTTGACGGCAATATGGTGATTTATGAAAATGGCGCCGATTTTGAGGAGCTTTTGGAATTTATAAATGTTATATCCCCTCGCTCGGTTTTTTCGGACGCTAATACCCTCAGCCGACTTTTTGGCGATGATTTTGAAAGGGTTAATGTGATGCGCTCACGCGGGGAATATAAATGTGATACCCCATCGGACAAGCTATCAAGCCGCGAAATTTATGATATACTGAATGTTGACGGACTTGAGCTTCCCGAATATGAATATTTTGCGCCCGATTTTTGCCGCCGTTTAAACCGCGGCGCACTAAGCTATTACGCCAAGCGGGGCGAATGCGCGGCGGTGACCATAAGCGACGGCACACATACCCTCTTAAACGGCATAGCGAGTAGTATTAAGGGCGGTGGAACAAGGGCGCTTTGCGGAGTGCTTTGCGGCATCGAGGGCGCGATAGCCGTGTGCCGAGATAAGCTACAAAAATTTTACATTAAAAACGGATTCGAGCATATTTACGATGCGGGATATTGGAGGAAATAAAGTTGAATTATTTTGAATTTGATGAAAAAATTCAAGCGCTTGATAAAAAGGCTCTTTTAAAAGCGTCGCAGAAATTTAAGGAAATTGAAGAAATAACAGAATATAACCAAACAAAGGTGCTTTCTGCGTTTATAAAAAACAGGGTGAGCGAAACCCACCTTGGCATTTCAACAGGCTATGGTTATGGTGATATCGGCAGAGATACTCTCGACCGCGTGCTCGCCGATGCTTTGGGTGCAGAGGATGCGCTTATCCGCCACAGCTTCGCTTCGGGCACGCATACCCTTAGTGTAGCGCTTTTTGGTATTCTGCGACCGGGCGACCGAGTACTTGTGCTTACAGGCAGACCTTATGACACAATAATCGGTGTTTTCGGCTTTGAAGGTCACACAGATGGCTCGCTTGCTGATTTTGGAGTTGATTATCATCAGATAGACCTACTACCTGACGGCACGCCCGATATAAACGCAATTCGTTCCGAGCTTTCTTGGGGCAACTATAAAATGGCTTACATACAGCGCTCACGCGGGTATAGCCTTAGACCAAGCCTCACGATAGAAAAAATTGAGGAGCTTTGCCGCACCGTAAAGGAGGTATCCCCCGAAACGGTGGTTATGGTGGATAACTGCTACGGCGAGTTTGTAGAAACCCTCGAGCCCACACAGGTAGGCGCCGATATAATGGCAGGCTCACTTATAAAAAACGCGGGCGGCGGAATTGCCCCCACGGGTGGATATATTGCGGGTAAGGCTGAGCTTATTGAGCTTTGCGCCGCGCGAATGACCTGCCCTGGTGTAGGGCGCGAGGTAGGCGCCACCTTAGGTCACAACCGCGAGCTTTATATGGGTGTCTTTGCGTCACCGCATGTTGTTGGTGAGGCGCTCAAAACTGCAGTTTACGCATCAGCGCTGTTAGAGCTTTTAGGCTATAAGGTTTCGCCCACTGCAGAGGAAAAGCGCGGTGATATAATCCAGAGCGTGGTCTTAGGCTCCCGCGAGGCGCTTATCGCCTTTTGCCGCGGAATGCAGGCAGGCGCCCCTGTTGACTCATTTGTTCGCCCCGAGCCTTCGCCTATGCCGGGGTATGACGATGAGGTTATAATGGCGGCGGGCGCGTTTACGCTTGGCTCCTCGATAGAGCTTTCTGCCGATGCGCCGCTTAGAGAGCCGTATGCCGCGTGGATGCAGGGTGGACTTAACTTCCACAGCGCAAAAACAGGTGTGCTGCTGGCAGTTAAATCTATGATAGAAAGCGGAAACCTTAAAATTAATTAAAAATGAACAATTATTGTGTTCGTGCGTTGCACGAACTGATATAACCGTTTCGCCTCGGCGAAACACCGAAACTCTTCACTTTTCACTCTTCACTTTATTTCTGGAGGTAGTATTTTGCAAAGGATATACGAAGGCATTGTATATGATATAGTACCCAAAGCGGGCGGTGTGGTATTCTTTTGTCGCGAAAGCGAGGAAGCGCCGTTATTTGTTAAAATGCTTTCCCTTGAGGACGGCAAGCTGGTTAATGTTAATCTGGCTGTTTATGCCGGCTGCAAGATGGGAAATAACTACCACGCGGCGGTTAAATACTGCAACAACTATGTTTTAGATTTCGTTGTGCCCCTTAGCAGTGGCAGAGTGTTTATCTGCACCGAAGAAGGGCAGGGTTATCTGCTTGATTCGGCGGGCGCACTTTGCTGGTCGGGCGAGATAAAATACCGCGAAGCGGCACCATCGGGCATTGCTTTTTATAAGAATGCGCTTTGGGCAAGCTTTAAAGATTCGGATGTTTTATTAAGGTTTAATCTTAACACCATGCGTTCGGAGCTTCGCATTGGCGGCAAGAACTCTCCCTTTGAGGGGCCTGAGGCGATATATATCGAGGGGGAAACTGCCACAGTGTGCAGTGTCCGCTCGAAAAATCTCGTTAAGGTTAATCTTGAAAACTACACTGTAGAGGATTACCACCAATTTGAGGAGCCTGTTCACAAATATCTTAAGGTGGATGGCTATGAGTTCGTGGTCCTCGATTCGGGACTTTATGTGATTTAATATGGGAGCAGTTTTTGAAAAGATTCATGAGGTAGTAAAGCGTATACCCGAAGGAAAGGTTGCAACCTATGGTCAGGTGGCGGCTGCCGCGGGAAACCCTCGCTGGTCACAGGTTGTGGGCTACGCGCTTCACACAAACCCCGACCCCTCAACTATTAAATGCCACCGAGTTGTGAACCGTTTCGGCGGTCTTAGTGAGGCATTCGCCTTTGGCGGCCGCGATGCACATGCGGCTTTGCTTGAGGCTGAGGGGGTTAAGGTAAGAGATGATTACACGGTAGACCTTAAAAAATATTTGGTGAGCATCACCGAGCTTGTTTAGGAGTGTAGAAAATGTTTGAAAAAACCATAATGCTAAAAAATTTCGAGGCGGTTAAAAAATTTGTTGATATAGCGAACACCAAGGATTATGACATTGAGCTTTTATCGGGCAAGTATGTGGTGAATGCAAAATCCATAATGGGTGTGTTCAGTCTTGACCTTACAAAGCCTATCGTTATGGCGGCGCACACCGATATGCACGCTGAGCTTAGCCGCCAGATGGAGCAGTTTGCCTACACAACAAAATAAATTCAGAGCGAGTTAATTAATGGACTTTATAAATTTGAGAAAAAAGCTTATCGAACGAGATTTCGGTAATATGAATGACCGCCAGTTTGAGGCGGTAACCACAGTGAACGGCGCGCTTTTAGTGCTTGCGGGCGCAGGAAGCGGCAAGACCACTGTGCTTGTTAACAGAATAGCTAACCTTGTGAAATACGGCAACGCCTATAACAGCGATTTTGTTCCCTTTTATAGCGAGGAGGATATCGCGGGCGCGCTCGATTATTTAGAGGGAAAGCGCGAGGAATACACCAATCCTACCTACTCGGTGGATGCGCCAAAGCCATGGCAGATACTTGCCATCACCTTTACCAATAAGGCGGCGGGCGAGCTTAAGGAGCGAATTGCCGCAAAGCTTGGTGCGGGAGCTCAGGATATATGGGCGGGCACCTTCCACAGCATCTGTGGAAAGATTTTAAGAATGAATGCCGAGCGCATAGGCTTCACCTCGCACTTCACGGTTTATGACGGTGACGACCAAAAGCGACTTATTAAGGAGATTATAAAAAACCTTGGCGCGGATGAAAAAATGTTCCCGCCAAAGAGCGTGCTATCGGCTATTTCCGCCGCTAAGGATGCACTTATAACCCCTGAGGAATATGAGGCGACTTCAGGCGGCGATTACCGCACAAAGACCATAGCCAAGCTTTACCGCGAATACCAAAAGAGGCTTCGCGCGGCGGATGCTATGGACTTCGACGATATGATAAATCATACGGTAAGTCTGCTTAAAGATAACGCGGATGTGCTTGAATATTACGGCAACAAATTCAAATACATAATGGTGGACGAATATCAGGATACCAACCACGCGCAGTATGAGTTGGTGCATCTGTTAGGCTCCGTTCACGGGAATGTTTGCGTGGTGGGTGATGATGACCAGAGCATCTATCGCTTCCGCGGCGCCACAATAGAAAACATCCTTAACTTTGAGGATGATTATGAGGGCGCGAAGGTTATCCGCCTTGAGCAAAATTACCGTTCTATGGGTAATATCCTTAATGCCGCAAACGAGGTAATTTCAAACAACAAGGGCAGAAAGGGCAAAAATCTTTGGACCGAGCGCG
Source organism: Acutalibacteraceae bacterium (assembly GCA_045544435.1). Classification (GTDB taxonomy): domain Bacteria; phylum Bacillota; class Clostridia; order Oscillospirales; family Acutalibacteraceae; genus UBA737. The sequence goes on from JAZPZA010000023.1 coordinate 55,735, forward strand.
GAGAGGGCGAACTTATTACCGTTTACACCGCCGAAAGCGAGCGGGGAGAAGCGCGCTATGTGGCGGATAGAATACTTGAAAATGTTCGCGAGGGCGCGCGCTTTTGTGACCACGCGGTGCTTTATAGAATGAACGCGCAGTCGGCGGCGGTGGAAAATGTGTTTGCAAGAAGCGGCATATCCTACCGCGTTATCGGCGGCATGCGCTTTTATGAGCGCAAGGAAATTCGCGATGTTTTAGCCTACCTTAATCTGATTAACAACAATAGCGATAATATAAGACTTCGCAGAATAATAAATGAGCCAAAGCGTGGAATAGGTGATACCACAGTAAACCACGCGGCGGAAATTGCCGAGGGATTAGGGCAGACGCTTTTTGAAACGCTTTGCTCGGCGGCAGATTACCCTGCACTCTCACGCGCGGCAAATAAGCTTAGTGAGTTTTGCGGTATGATAAAGGAGCTCACGAGGGCTTCCGAAACGCTGGAAATAAGCGAGCTTTTAGAGCTTACACTTCAAAAGACTGGCTACCGCGAATATTTGCTTTGTGACCCCGACCCCAAAGCTCAGGAAAGACTCGAGAATGTGGAGGAGTTTGTAAACACGGTAAAGCAATATGAGCTTGAAAATGATGAACCCTCGCTTTGTGCATTTTTGGAGGAAATCGCCCTTGTTAGCGATATTGACTCTATGAACGAGAGTGATGATAAGGTCACTCTTATGACGATACATTCGGCTAAGGGTCTTGAGTTTGAGCGGGTGTTCCTCGTAGGTATGGAGGAGGGAATTTTCCCTGGAAATCAGTCTATATATGGTGGCCCCGAGGAGATAGAGGAGGAGCGCCGCCTTTGCTATGTTGCGATAACCCGCGCAAAGCGGCACCTCACAATAACCAACGCCGCAACAAGAATGCTTTATGGCTCCACGGGTAGAAATCTGCCCTCAAGATTCTTAAAGGAAATACCACAGGAATATTGCACCGTTTCTGCCGCAGATATGGGCTTTAGCGGATATGACGGAATGGATACACCTTATTCTCGCCGTCAAACCTTCGGCGGTCATATAATAGGCTCAGGCAATCCTTCACCCTATCTTTCGGGTAATAAAAAGCCGTTTGGTGGCTATTCTGCCGCGGGTAAGCAAAGCGCGACTGCAACGGATGATAACACATATTCCGCGGGGCAAACGGTCGAGCACAAGACCTTTGGTCGCGGTATGATACTAAGTGTGTCGCCTATGGGAAATGATAAGCTGCTTGAAATAGCCTTTGAGTCAGCGGGCACCAAAAAGCTTATGGCGGCGTATGCAAAATTAAAAGTTCTGTAATACTTTTAGGATATATATTTGGTATTATATTAATTGCTAATTGCAAATTGATAATTGTGTTTAGGAGTGAGAAGTTATGTTAGCGCCATCGGGTGTTATAAAGCAAACTGCAAAAACCGCGCTTGGGGGTAAGGCGCTTATCGCATTTGCGGCATCGTGCGTGTTTGTTTTTATATGTATTATTTGCACAGTGCTTTCAGAGCTTGTCTGGATGGTTGCAGGCGCTGTGGCGGGCGTTTTAGTCGCCGCCGCTTTAGCGATGCTTTTGTGCGTGCCGCTGTTTCTCGGTGTTCTTTATTACTTCCGCCGCCTTTTGTGGGGTCAAGATGATAATATAACAATTATATTCAGATATTTTTCGAGCATCGATGAATATAAGCGTGCGTTGCACCTTACACTGCTTCTCGCAATTAGACTTGTGTTTGCAGGAATTGTACTGTTCTTGCCGAGCCTTGTTTTAAGCGCTCTTGCAAGCGATGAGTTTTATTCTCTTTTAGGAATAAGCCTTCCTGTGTGGAGCTCTAACCTTTGGGTGGTGGTATCCTTTTTGCGGCTTGTGGCAGGGGTGCTATTGTTCTTTGTGATGTTGAAATATTATATGGCGCCGTTTTTATTTGTCAGTGATGACGGTATGGACGCGGCAGAGGCCGTTAATATGTCCACCATAATATCAAAGCGCACAAGCAGCGATTTTTTCTGGCTGTTATTTAGTATGGCGGGTTGGATAGCGCTATCATTGCTTCTTATGCCGCTTCCGTTTTTACTACCCTATTTTATGTGTGTTTACGGTGTTCATTGCCGTTTTGCAGTGACCGATTATAATAAGGATGTTGACCGTTTTAACAGCGAGTATATCCCTCACTTTGAGGCAGATATCTGAAAGGTGTGTTTTTATGAAAAAAGCAGGCTTCAAAATTTTATATGCGGTAACGGCGATAGTTGTTATAGCAAACACTGTTATCGGTGTGAAGCAGAGTCTTTTTACCGATATTGCCGATTTACCAAAGGGCGAGCTTTCGTATTCCGTAACGGCGCCGTCGGGCGAAAAAACCATGAATATTTATGTTGTTAAAAACAATGTTGGCAGCGGCGTGCGCGGCGAAATTGTGAAGGATGATACTCGATATAACATTTTTTGGCAAACAGGTATTGATACGGTTGATGCGGCTTGGGCAAATGAGGATTATGTTGTGATAAATAATATCCCCATTGAGGCGGACAGCACCTTCGGCTATGACTGCCGCAGAGGTATATCCTTGTTTGATGAGGGCTCGCTGGAATTTAATTTCGTAAACCCTGACGGAGCGCAAACTAATGAATAAAAATGATATTATCGAGCTTACCATCACCGATATTTCTGTCGATGGCAGCGGTGTGGGCAGATATGAGGGTGTGGCGGTGTTCGTCCCCTTAACCGCGGTGGGGGATGTTATTAGCGCCCGCATTTTAAAGGTAAAAAAGAATTATGTATTTGCTAAAGCGGAGGAGATTATAAAACCCTCCGCTTGCCGTATTTCACCGCACTGTTCAGTATTCAAGCAGTGCGGCGGCTGTGTTTTCAGGCATATAAGCTATGAAAGCGAATGCCTATACAAGCAAAACCGCGTGCGCGAGACTATGCGCAGAATTGGAAAGGTTGATATATACCCGCAGCCTATAATCGCGGCGGTAAGTGAGGATAGATACCGCAACAAGGCACAGTATCCTATAGCGGCGGATGGCAGTGTTGGTTTTTATGCCAAGCATTCTCATAGGGTTGTGAGCTCGGAGGACTGTCTGCTTCACCCGCAGGAATTCAAAACCGCAAGCGATATATTCACCCGCTTTATAAGGGAAAATAATATTTCCGTTTACAGTGAGGAAACTAAAAAAGGTTTGGTGAGGCATCTATATCTGCGCCGCGGTGAGGCTACGGGTGAAATTATGGTGTGCGTGGTGGCAAACGGTGAAAAGCTGCCGCACGCAGATATACTTATTGATAATTTAAAAGCCACATTTGGGGATGCGCTTAAAAGCGTGGTGCTTAATGTGAACCGAAAGGACACAAATGTTGTTTTAGGGGATAAAAATATCCTGCTTTACGGCAGGGAATATATATACGATATTCTTTGCGGCGTTAAGGTGCGAATTTCACCCTTTTCTTTCTATCAAGTAAATCACGATATGGCAGAAAGGCTTTATGAAAAGGCGCGCGAATATGCCGCCCCTGAGGGTAAGAATATACTCGACCTATATTGCGGCGCAGGCACAATAGGTCTTTCAATGGCAAGAAATGCAAAAAGCATTATCGGTGTTGAGATAGTTAAAGCCGCTGTAGCCGATGCTAATGAGAATGCGCACGATAATGATATTAAAAATGCGCGATTTATCTGTGGGGATGCGGCAGAAGCCGCCAAAAGGCTCAGGGCAGAGGGCACACCCGCCGATGTTGTGATACTTGACCCCCCACGCAAAGGCTGTGAGGAGTCACTGCTTAAAACTGTGGCACAAGATTTTGCTCCCGAAAGGGTGGTTTATGTATCCTGCGATGTTGCAACCCTTGCGCGCGACACCGCGATACTCGAAAAGCTCGGTTATAAGCTACAGGAATATACACCTGTTGATTTGTTTCCGAGAACGAGCCATGTTGAAACTGTTGCACTGTTTCAACAACTAAGTTTGCCCTAACGGGCAAGTGAAGTTGCTTTTGGCAGTGAAGTTCACTGCGTTAGTGAAGTTTCGCCTAGCGGCGAAATGGGGCAAACTTAACTTCACTTTGTGCTTTGAGCGCAAAACTTCACTATTGGCAAAGCGAATAACTTCACTTTTGCAATGGCAAAAACTTCACAAAAAGGAGAAATGTTATGAAAGATTCCGAGCTTCGTACAAGAGCAAAAGCGTTGGCGCTTCATATTGTTGCGGTTTGTGATGAGGTTGATACGCGCAAAGGAAGAGGTGTGCTTGTAAATCAAATTGTAAGAAGCGCAACCTCGATTGGCGCAAATATTCATGAAGCAAATTATGCCTCAAGTAAAGCTGACTTTATTAATAAATTCCACATCGCGCTTAAGGAGTGTAGTGAAACGGAGTATTGGCTTGAAATGCTTTTGGGTTCAAATGCCATAACCGAAGCCATAGCCAGAGAACTTTTGCAAGAGTGTGGCGTTATTAGGCGTATGCTTGTTAAATCCATCACCACCGCAAAAGGCAATAAATAAAACAACCGCCGACAGATATTTTAATCTGTCGGCGGTTAATTGTTATGTTTTTACGAAAAGAACAGCAGGTCTGCGCCATAGGTTACAAAGGTAACTATTGCGGCGGCGGTAAGTACACCCAACACTATAGATGGGAAGGCCTTTTTAAGCCGCATATTAAGCATAGCGGCGATGAGCGCGCCAGTCCAAGCTCCTGTGCCAGGCAGGGGAATTGCTACGAATAAAAACAGTCCCCAAAAGGCATATTTCTGAACGGTTTCGGATTTGCTTTCTGCGCGTTTTTCAAGTCTTGTTACGAGTCCGTCAAGACGGGGTAAAAATTTTCTTATCCACGCAAAAATCTTTTTTATAAATATTATTATAAACGGAACAGGGATAAGATTGCCTATAATCGATACTGTTATCGCAATCCAATAATCAAGACCGTTTGCCACCGCTATGGGAAGCGCGCCGCGAAGCTCTATCACAGGCACCATAGAAATCAGCAGTGTCATAAGTATTTTGCCTGCAAGGCTGTTCCATAAATTCATAAGTTTTCTCCTGTCACACGATAGAATTGTTCACGCCGCTTGTTGAAAATATCTGCTTGAGATATTCTGATGTGCTAATGCCCATTGTCATAGGCTTCAAGAGTATAAAATAGCACAAAACAAGCACTGCCGCAACAAGAAGCACAGATAAAATTATAATCGGTATGTTAAGCGACTTTGCGCTTTTTTTAGGCAGGTTTTCCTCCTCGCGCTCGGTTAGGAACAAACGATCCTCCTCGGAGGGGATAAAGCTATGCTCATAAGGCGCCTTTATCTGCGGGTCGGTATCGATTTCCACATACATTTCACTTTTAACGGTCGCCTCATCCTGCTCGGGCTCGTCTTCTTCCGCCTCATCCATAACAAAGTCGATGTTGTGTTCGTCCTCAGCCGCCTCGATTTCTTCGGGATTTTGCGGCTCTTCCTCGTCAAGTGTTACCTCGGTTATCATATCTGCATCGGTTTGTGAAAGAGGCTCTAAGGGAAGCTCCTGTGCCGCCGTATTCTCCTCAGGCTCGGTTATATAGCCTGCGGTAATATCACCCTCGGCAAGCGCCATTGGTGGCGCCACGGGCTCAGGTTTAGGAGTCGGGCGGGACGGCTTTATAGGGAGCAGGCTTACCTGCTCGATATACGGGTGGATAAGATTTTTCATAATCGCCTTGCGGAAGGCGCGATTTTCTGTCAAGAGAATGATAGTTTGAGGACCGCTTTCTATAATGCATCCGCCAAAATATCCGTCGGGCGTTACAAGCGGGGTGGAGCCCTTTATTATAGCAATTTCCTCCTCAACATTTATGCCATAGGCTGAGTTATCAAAGGATGCAAGGCTTTTGCTGATAGCGGTAGCAACAAGGCTTATAAGCCCCTCCTCACCAAAGAGCGGTCCGCTTGCAATTATTATGCGGCTTCTTGACACCGCCTTTGCCAAAGCGGAAACAAGTCCCTTTTTATCGGCGGTTTTTTCCGAAAGCAGACGCATTCTGCAACATCCGCACAGATTGAATTCCATCTCGAAATCCGAGGGAGTGTTGTGATAAATAATGTCCACCTTAATGTTCTGCAGCATTTTTTTCGTCCTTTCAAGATTTATAAAAGTTAATTGCTTATTTTATGCCTTTGCTTGCGGGGTATTTTGGGGTTGCGTTCACAGTGGCGCCATCGGCGTTGGAAAATGACGCGCCCCAGCTATCAACCTTTTTAGCCACAACGGCTAAGCGTGCACCATCAAAATCATCTGCTACTGTTATAAGGGTTAAAAATTCATCCTCGGCGGTTACCTCAACACCTGTATTAATGATACTGCGTTCCCGTGTGTCTTTTAGCCAATTATCAAACTCTGCCTCATCTGCAAAATAGCTTTTCGATACATTATATCCGTCATTATCCTCTATAGATGAGCCTATCAGCATAACCGAGAATATAAAATAAAGCTCACGGTTGTCGTATAGGGTAAATCTTATAACAGGGTGATTTTTATAAAAGTTCAGATTTCTATAGCTTTTTAGGCCACCAAGCATTGTGCCATCGGTCATATTATTGCCATAAATCACAAGATTTTTATCTCCGTTTTTGCGGCTTATATCATCCTTACAAGATAAAAACAGTGCGCCGTAACGGCTTTTTTTCTTAAGCTGGTTGTGATTAATATAGTAAGTGTCGTTATCTGTTTGGCAAACGGCGCTGTCAATGTTAGTGTCCTCAACAGAAAGCCAAGCCTTAATATCGCTGTTTTGCTCGGTTAACACATCAAAAGCATTGCTGGCGCCCCCTGAGTAATAAAAAATCTCTTTTGCTTCCTCAAGCAGTTTAGCGTGGGATACGCCAGAGCTGAAAAACACAGCCACGCAAACGGTTGCTATCACAAGCAGCAACGCGGTAAGCGGGATGATAATTTTAAGCGCAGGTAGGGTATCCCCCTTTTTATAGGGGCGTGAAACAAGGTCGGTAACCGATACTGTTTTATCACTTAGTATATTTTTTGAGTGTAGTCCTGCCATATTCGCTCTCTCTTAATTTTATTCTATATATGAATATTCTATTCCCGCGATAGCGCGCTCAATAAGCGGCTCAATATCGAGCCCGCGCTCGGCCTCCTCGCATTGGCCGCGCTTTGGCTTGGTGTGCGGATGCTTAGGGGTAAATACGGTGCAGCAATCCTCGTAAGGTAAAATAGAGGTTTCAAAAGCGTCTATTTTCTTTGAAATAACCACTATTTCCTCTTTGTCCATACCGATAAGCGGTCTTAGCACGGGCATTGTGCAAACCTCATCAGTGGCGGCAATAGCGGGAAGTGTTTGACTTGCCACCTGACCGAGGCTTTCACCTGTTACAAGGCCTAAGCAACCGTCCGTTTCGCTCACGCGGCAGGCAATTCGCATCATCATTCGCCGCATTATAAGGGTGAAGTAATCCTCAGGGCAGTGCTTGCCGATTTCCTCTTGGATTTCTGTAAAGGGAACAACCGCCAGCTTTATAGGTCCGCTATATGCTGCCACCTTCGAAAGCAGTGTTTTAACCTTTTGCTCGGCGCGTGCACTTGTGTACGGTGGGCTTGCAAAGTGAATGGCGTTAAGCACAAGACCGCGCTTTGCCATAGTGTAAGCCGCGACGGGGCTATCAATACCGCCAGAGATTAGCACCTGCGCTCTGCCCGCTGTGCCAACGGGAAGTCCACCAGCGCCTTTTATCTGGCCTGCTCTTATATAGGCGGCAAAATCACGAATCTCAACCGTTATAACCTCGTCGGGGTTGTGAACATCCACCCTTAAATGGGGGTAGGCGCTAAGCAGTGCGCCGCCCACCTCGCGGCAGATTTCGGGCGAAGTGAGGGGAAAGGCTTTATCGGCGCGCTTTGCTTCAACCTTGAATGTTTTGATGGAATTCATCGTGTCACTGAGATATTCGGGTGCTTTGGCAAGGATATCGTTTATATCCTTTTCGCAAACGCAGGCTCTGCTGAAAGCGGCGATACCGAAAATGCGGCTCACGCGCTCTAAAGCCTCCTCAAAATCAAAGCAATCGTCCTGAGGCTCGATATAAATTGTGGACTGTGATTTGGTGATAGTCACCTTGCCGAGGCTTTTAAGACGGCGTCTTATGGTGGCAACCATCGTATCCTCGAAATTTCGGCGGTTAAGTCCCTTAAGAGATAGCTCGCCATCCTTGATAAGTATAATTTCCTTCATTAATTTGCCCTTCTTAGTCTTTTTGTTGCCTCAACTATCGCCTCTTTAAGGCGGTCGGCATCCTCTTTGGTGTTATATCTTGAAAAGCTGATGCGCAGTGCGCTGTCAACCCGTTTGGTGTCAAGTCCCATCTCGCTGAGCACATAGCTACCCTTGCCGCGGGCGCACGCACTACCTGATGACACATATATTCCCTCAGCTTCCAAAAAGTGAAGCAGGGTTTCCGAGCGGTAGCCCATCACCGATATATTAAGCACATAGGGAAGTGCGTTATCGCTCGAATTTATCTCAACAAGACCTGTTTCGAGCAGTATATTCTTAGTGTAAACCCAAAGCTCGCGCATTTTATTATAAGACACCTTTATATTTGGCATCTCGTTCATAGCACCCAAAAATCCGCAAATTAGCGGTACTGCCTCGGTACCTGAGCGCATATTCTTTTCTTGACCGCCACCTGTGAGCAGAGGCTTTATTGTAACGCCTTTTTTAATGTAAAGAGCGCCAATGCCTTTAGGGCCGTGGATTTTGTGGCCGCTTACCGTTATAAGGTCGGCGCCAAGCCTTGCGGCGTTTATTTCCATTTTGCCGAATGCCTGCACAGCATCACAGTGCAGAAGTGCAGGGGAAGCGGCCGCCTTTATTGCCCTTGCCGCGGCGGCTACGGGCTGAATGGCTCCCGTTTCGTTATTGACAAGCATAATACTCACAAGTATCGTTTTATCGTTTATGGCGGCAAAAATATCCTCTTCGCTAACACAGCCGCTTTCATCGGGCTTAAGGTAAACCACCTCGAAGCCATCTGTTTCAAGCCGCTTCATAGTTTCCAGCACGGATGGATGCTCAATAGCAGTGGTAACAATTCTGTTGCCGCGCTTTCTTCTGGCAGCAGCCGCGCCTAAAATGGCGGTGTTGTTGCCCTCGGTGCCGCAGCTTGTGAAGTAAATTTCATCCGCGCGGCAGTAAAGCATTTTAGCCATTCTTTCCCTTGCGGCATCAACGCGCAGTTGGGCATCAAGACCTAAATCATAAAGACTCGATGGGTTGCCCCAATCCTCACACAGCGCCGAATTTATTTGCTTAATTGCGCCCTCGCAGGGCTTGGTTGTTGAACTGTTATCAAGATATACGATATTTTCCAAAAAATTCACACTTTCAACACTTATCTACAGTATATTCAATAACATTATACAGTATATTAACAAAATTAACAATACTAAATATACTAAATTTACCTGAAATATTTTACCTTTTACTATTGAAATGCGAAGTGTTTCTTTGTATAATGGATATTGTAATATTTTCTAAAGGGGACACAACATATGCTTAAAAGAATTATTGCAGGCGTTGCCTGCCTTACTATGATAATCACCGCCGCTGGCTGCGTACCTAAAGAGGTTTATAGCTCTGAGCCCGAATCGGGTGACGAGGCTGTGGTTGCAGGCTTAAATCCGCTCACAGGCGTTAAGGATTTGGAAGTGGGCAAGGAAAGCGACCGTCCTGTTGCTATAATGGTAAATAATGTTAGTGTGGCTCAGCCAGTTCAAACAGGCGTTGGCTCTGCCGATATTGTTTATGAAACTGAGGTTGAGGGTGGCATCACCCGCCTTATGGGAGTTTATCAGGATGTATCAAAGCTCGATAAAATAGGAACAGTTCGTTCTGCGCGTTATCCATATGTTGATTTGGCTATGGGACATAATGCAGTTTATATTCACTGCGGTCAGGACCCGACCTATTGCGCGCCCCACCTTGCGGACTGTGATGACCTTAGTATTGATACAAATTCCAAGGGTGCGAAAAGAATTGCGAACGGTCTTGCAAGCGAGCACACCCTTTATGCTCTTGGTGCAGATTTGTGGGAAAATATTGATAGCAAATTTGATACTAAGGCAAAGTCTTCAAATGCGTGGGTTACCTTTGCGGCAGAGGATGAGAAAATAACCCTCTCGGGCGGTAGTGCTACCGCCGTTTCGGTTCCTTTCCCTGCATCCACCACTAAGTTTACATATAGCGAGGGCACAGGTCTTTACACCCGTCTTTCAAAATCGGGCGAGGTTCTCACCGATTATTATACAAATGAAGCAACCGAGGTTAAGAATGTGTTTGTGTTGCTCACAACTATATCTACTTATCCTGATGGCAAGCACCGCAAGGTTGAGCTCACAAGCGGTGATGGCTACTATATAACAAACGGTACCTACACCTTTATCAAGTGGACTAAGGGTAAGGACAGCGATTCCTTTAAGTTTACCGATACCGAGGGAAATGACCTTAAGGTTAGCGCGGGCAATTCTTGGGTATGTATTGCGGATAAGCACACCTGTGAGCCTACTATTCAGTAAGTAAAATAAAAAATGCCGCGTTATGCGGCATTTTGCTTTGAGAGGTAATGGAAATGATAGAAAAGTCAATCAAAAAGCTTGTATGTTACGGACTTGAAAAACAGCTTTTTACAAAGCGCGATGAAATTTATGTAACAAATCTCTTGTGCGATGCGTTGAGGCTTGATAGCTTTGCGTGCGAGGAGAATTTCGCCGATGTTGACCTTGAAAGCACGCTCACAGAGCTTCTTGATTATGCGGTGGAAAAAGGAATTATCGAAAACAATGTAACCGCGCGCGACCTTTTTGATACCCGCCTTATGTCTCTTATGATGCCGCGCCCCAGTGAGGTAACGGATAAATTCTGGGCGGAATATGAAAAGTCACCAGAGGCTGCAACAGATTACTATTTTAATCTTAGCCGCAACAGCGACTATATCCGCACCTACCGTGTGGCGCGTGATATTAAGTGGCTGAGCGAAACCGAATACGGCACGCTTGATATAACCATAAATCTTTCCAAGCCTGAAAAAAGCCTTGAAGAAATTATTGCGGCAAGAAATGCGCCGCAGGCTGATTATCCTAAGTGCCTTCTTTGCAAGGAATGTGAGGGCTATGCGGGCAGACTGAATTTCCCGGCACGCCAAAACCACCGAGTAATCCCAATAACGCTAAACGGTGAGAGCTGGAGCTGGCAGTATAGTCCCTATGTTTACTATAACGAGCACTGCATCGTTTTCAATAACGAGCACACGCCGATGATAATAAATAAAGGCACCTTTAAAAAGCTTTTTGATTTTGTAAAGCTTTACCCGCACTATTTCCTTGGCTCTAATGCAGGTCTGCCGATAGTTGGCGGCTCGATTTTAAGTCACGAGCATTATCAGGGTGGCCGCTACACCTTTGCTATGGAAAAGGCACCCATTGAAAAGGAGATAAGCTTTGGGGGATTTGAGGATATAAAGGCGGGCATTGTTAAGTGGCCGATGTCAGTAATCCGTCTTACAGGCGGCGACTGCGAGCGCGTTATAGACCTTGCCGAAAAAATCCTTAAGGCTTGGGAATCCTACACCGACGAGTCGGCTTATATCTTTGCCAATACCGATGGTGAGCCACATAACGCCATAACGCCCATCGCCCGTATGCGTGACGGCAAATACGAAATGGATTTGGTGCTTCGTAACAATATCACAAATGATGAGCATCCATTGGGTGTTTTCCATCCCCATGCAGAGCTTCACCATATAAAGAAAGAAAACATTGGTCTTATTGAGGTTATGGGTCTCGCGGTGCTTCCTGCGCGTCTTAAAACCGAGATGGCAGACCTTGCCGCGGCACTGATTTCGGGTGAGGATATTCGCAAAAATGAAACACTCGAAAAGCACGCCGACTGGGCGGATGAGCTTAGACTCAAACACACCGATATGAATGCAGACAATGTTGATGAAATTTTAAGGGATGAAATCGGCATAGTGTTCGCGAAAGTGCTTGAGCACGCGGGCGTGTTCAAGCGTGACGCCGAAGGCGCCGCCGCATTCGAGCGCTTTACTAAGAGTGTTAGATAATATCTTTTAACCTATGAAGAGAAATAATTTTATCGATATCGCAAAGGGTATAGCGATATTGATGGTTGTGATAACGCATTATGAGTGGTCGGATAAGGTGCGGTTATATGCACTTTTTCCGTATCACATAAGCATGGCGGTGCCGATATTTATGCTCGTTACGGGTTATGTTTCGGCGGCATCGTTTTCAAAAAGCGGTGTTACAACATTAAAAACTGCTTATGCCATAAAGCCGATGGCAAAAAAGCTTTTGCGATATACACTGCCGTTTTTGTATATGTATATAGCGCAGAATATAATAGCGCTTGCTATGGGAGATAAGATATCACCGCTTGAAGTGTTGGTATATTTCTTTGGCGGCGGTCGTGGTGAATATGGAACATACTATTATCCAGTGCTTATGCAAATTGTTTTAATATTCCCGCTAATCTTTATTGCTGTTAAAAAATTCAAGTATGGAATAATCGGTTGCTTTGTTGCAAATCTCGCTTATGAAGTGATTAAGTGCGCAGTGGATATGTCGGGCGGGGTATACCGCCTTATCGCGTTAAGATATATTTTTGCGGTGGCTATGGGCTGCTATATATATCTGCGCGGAGATGAGTTAAAGGGAAGTAAAAGCGTGATAATGTGTGTAATTGGCGCGCTTTATATATGGCTTGTGAATTATGCTCCTTATGAGCCGCGCCTTTTCATATATTGGACTGCCACTTCTATGTTAGCCGTTTTGTTTATAGCGCCCTTATTTAGACTTGGGTTAAAGGCGGCGTCAAAGTGGCGCTGTGCGCCACTAGAGCTTATGGGTAAGGCATCATACCATATCTTTTTAGCGCAGGTTATATATTATAATCACATAGCGCCCGCTATATATAATGCGGTTGGGAGCCGCGTTTTGGCGCTTGTGCTTAGTATCACAATAAGCCTCTCTTTGGGAATTGGATATTACTTCGCCTACAATGGAATAAAGAGAATGCACAATTCATATAAAAACAAAGCCTCTGCTTAAATTAAGCAGAGGCTTTCTTATAAATCAGAGCATTAAAGAGATGCTATAAAATCATCAACATCAATAACCTTGCCCGTTTCGCGCGACTTCTCGGCCGCGAAAACAAGCATATGGTTATAGCAGGATTCTTCGATTGTGGGAACATTTCCTGTGTGTTCACCCTTGGTCAAATAGGAATACAGCGTTTTAACTATACCCTGGTCACCGCCGCCGTGGCCGCCCACAATGCTGTCATCACCGCCTGAAAAATTAAGCTCGGTGACCGTTTCGGTGGGAAAATCATAATGAAAACTTGGCTTATCAGGTCGGGTGCGGATAAGCAGAGAACCTTTGGTACCCATAATATGCATATTTCTTCCCGTATCGTTAAAGGGATTCATAGAAAATGTAACGGTTATATCATCCTCGAAAAGCATATTTACGGTCTGGTGGTCAACTATGTTGTTATCGCACTTATAAACGCATTTGCCGTACTGCGTGGTGCGGATGGTGCGCTCGACATCCTCATCAGTGGGGGCGGCAAGCTTGGTGCTTGTTACCCTTAACCAGTCATTTTTATCCTCTAAATAAACTTTAACGGCATTAAAACGACAATTTTGCGCGTGGGGACAGCCGTCAATACAGTATTCGGTTGAGCCTTCGGGCGCATTTTCGCGTGTGAAGTGGGTAAGCGAACCGAATGATTGCACCTTAAGACATTTTTTGCCGATAAGCCATTGCAGCAGGTCAATATCGTGACAGGATTTTTGAAGCAGCATACCAGAGCTACTGTCACTGTTTCCCCAATTGCCGCGCACAAAGCTGTGGGAGTAGTGCATAAATCCGACACATTCTTCGTGGTTAACCGATATTATTTTGCCGATTTTCCCTGAATCAATAATCTGCTTAACCCGTGTGAACACGGGGGTGTATCTCAGCACTGTGCAGATAACAACCCTTACACCGTTTTCGTTTGCGGCGCTGTTTATTGTGGCACACTCTTCGGCGGTGGGGCAAATTGGCTTTTCAAGAAGTAAATCGTATTTAAGGGAAATTGCCTTCATTGCAGGCTCGAAATGGTCGCGGTCCATTGTGGAGATAACGGCCATATCGGCAATTTTTCCAAGCTCCAATAACGGCTTATAATCGGTAAAGCACATATTGTCGGGTATATGATGAAGATTTTTAATATATTCGCGGCGGCTGTCTATCGGTTCTGCCACAGCCGCAACTTCAAATTGTTCAGGCAGCCCAGCCATAATATCGGCATAAGCAATACCTCTTTTTCCGGCGCCTATAAGTATAACCTTTAATTTCTTCACAACAAAAACTCCTTTACAAATGAATTTGTTACGACTATAATATAACCGAGTCAAAAACATAAAACAATACGATTTTTAGTCAGAAATATATAATTTCAGTCCAAATAACGAGGTGAAATCTATGGAATGGAAATCATTTGCGGTAAAGCAGCTTTTTAAAATTGATAAAATGTATTCTCTGTTTATACGCGAGGCCGAGCAGGGATTTAATTTTAAGGGAGAAACGCACAATTTCTGGGAGTGCGTTTATGTAGACGCAGGTGAAGTATGTGTAACTGCAGGGGAAAGCGTATTTGAAATAAGTTCGGGGGAAATGGTATTACACAGTCCATTAGAGCTTCACAATTTTTTTGTAAGAAGTAAGAGCGCAAGGCTTTACATATTCTCTTTTTCGGTAGAGGGTGAATTTGAAGAAAATTTAGGTAGGGTATACACGCTCAGAAGCAGTGAAAAGAATATATTGCAAAGGCTTTTCGAATTTACCGATTCAAATTGTGTTAAATATGATGATTTAAAAGATATTAGAGGGTTTAATCATCGGCTGAAGCTTTTTGAAAAGAGTCCGATTTATTCGCACACGGTATATACATATCTGACCGAGCTTTTTCTTTCGCTTATGCAGATAAAAACTTCAAAAAGGGTGAGCGACTCTCCCGAAGCAAAGCTTTTTAATGTGGCGGTAGATTATATGAATGCGCACATACAGGAAAATCTGTCGGTTGAGGAAATAGCAAAGCATATCGGTATAAGTGTTTCGGGACTTAAAAGGGTATTTAACAAATATGCCGATATGGGTGTGCATAAATATTTTCTTGCCATAAAAATTAAAGCCGCTACCCAGCTGTTGCAATCGGGCGAGAGTGTCTGCGCCGTGGCAGAACGGTTGGGCTTTAGCTCACAAGGGTATTTTTCCGCTACATACAGTCGTGAAATGGGGATAAATCCATCAAAGGTTAATAGATTATAAAAAAGCAACCTCGCATAACGCGAGGTTGCTTTGAATTATTTCACATCTCTGAATTCAGTATCAATTATATACTTTTCCTTTGCCGCTTTAATAAGCGATATATGGGGTTGTGAAAGGTGGATTTGCTGATGTTCTACACTTTCCCATTCCTCGAAAAGGAGAACGGTGTCGGGGTCTGTGGTACTGAAAAAATAGTCGTATCTTATGCATCCGTCCTCAGCACGCACCTTTTGGGCGGCGCCCGACTGCTCAAGCTCGCGCACAAATTCTTGTGCCTTGCCCGATTTAGCGTGATATGTTACAAAAAGTAAATATGTGTTCATAAATATTCCTCCATAAGCTGTTTATATTCTGCATTCAAAGCTTCCCAAGCTTCCATTTCGGCTAAAAGCCCTTCTTCTGTTGAGTCAATTTCCTTTTGTAATTCTTCTAATTTTTCATAATTTGTTATGTTTTCTTCCGCTTCTTGTTCGGCTGTGAGGATAGAAAGCTTTTCTTCAAGAGTTGCGATTTTCTCCTCTGCTTTTTTTATGGCGCGCTCAAGCTTTTGCTTTTCCTTAAGCGGCGTTGTGTAGGTCTTTTTGGGTGATTTGGGCTTGCGCTCTGCCTTTTGCGTTGCCTCTTGGGGTGTTGCGACCTTTCGCAGCATATATTCATCATAGCCAAAATCGTGAACCGAGGCGCCTGTGGCAGAAAAATCTATAAGCCGTGTGGCAAGCTTTTTCACGAAATATCTGTCGTGCGATACGAAGATAAGCGTGCCCGTGTAAGTGGCAAGCAGTTCTTCAAGTGTTTCCTTGGAAATTATATCCATATGGTTGGTAGGCTCGTCTAAAATCAGCAGATTAGGATGACGCCTGAAGAGCTTACAAAGCGCAAGTCGCACGCGCTCGCCGCCGGAGAGCATATCTATAGTTTTAAAAACATCCTCGCCGCTGAAAAGAAATGCGCCAAGGGCGCTTCGTGCCTCAAAATCGCTCATCGCGGGAAATGCGTTTTGCAGGTTTTGCAGTACCGTTTCGCCGCCTTTTATCTGCGCCATCTGCTGGTCGAAGTAGCCGATATTTACAAGCGCGCCCAAGCGGAAGGAGCCCGAAAGCGGGGGGATAGCGCCAACCAAGGTCTTAAGCAGTGTGGATTTGCCCATCCCGTTGCCACCGATAATGCCAAGCCGCTCGCCGCGGTAGAGGTTAAAGGAAAGCGTGGCAAGGGGCTTATCAAAGCCAACTGTAAGCTCGTTTACGGTGAGCACCTCTTTGGCGCTTTGAACGGCTGGCTCAAGCTCCGCTTTAAAGGTGCGCATATCGTAAGAATCGGGGGCTTCTATCTTTTCCATACGCTCTATGGACTTTAGCTTGCTTTGCGCCATTGCCGCCTTGGTTGCCTTATAGCGAAAACGCTCGGCAGTGGCGGAAATTCGCGCAATTTCCTTTTGCTGAGCCTCGTAGTCTTTGTTCTGTTGGGCTCTAAGCTCACGCTTTTTGGCGCAAAAGGCGGTATAGTTTCCTGTGTAGCGGGTGGTTTTTCCGTGCTCTATTTCGTATACCTCATCCACCGTGTTATCAAGAAACATTCGGTCGTGGGATACGATTACCACGGCTTTTTTATAGTTCTTTATGTATTCTTCAAGCCACGATACCGCCTCAATATCAAGGTGGTTTGTCGGCTCGTCGAGCAGCAGTAGGTCAGGCTTTGAAAGAAGTAACTTCAAAAATGCAATTTTTGTGCGCTGACCGCCCGAAAATTCTGAAAGCGGTCGGCATTTTTCCTCGTCAGTGAAACCGAATTTCTTTATAGCCGCCTGATATTCCTTTTCAAAGTAAAAGCCGCCCTCCAAGGTGAAGCGGTCAAGCAGCGAGGTATAGCGCTTGATGCTTTCTTCGCTTTGGGTAGCTTCCATATCGCACTGTGCCGCTTCCATATCGGCTTTCATTTTGAGGATATCCTTATAAGACGAGCGGATTTCCTGCTCTAAGGTGAGGGAGTCATCCCGAAATGTCATCTGATTCAGCGCGCCTATCTGGGGGTTGCCGCTTATAGCGATAAAGCCGCCGTCAGACTGGGTGTTGGCAAGCGGTATCTCGCCGCTAAGAAGCCGCAAAAGGGTGGTTTTGCCGCAACCGTTTCTGCCCACCACCGCAATGCGGCAGTTTGTGTTTATCACCATATTTATATCTGTGAGCACAGGTGTGCCCGAAAGGTCCACCTTGCCCGATTTAATCTCGATTTGCATTATATCACCGATTCAATAATACCATTTTTTTGACACCCTTGCAATAACTATTGAAATAAACAGTTGCAAAATGTAAATATTTAAATTATAATACAAAAGATAATGAAATAAACGGTGATAAAAATGGCTAAACAAGAAAAATTAGTAAAGGCTATAACCTCTATGGATGAGGATTTTGCAAAATGGTATACTGATGTTTGCATCAAGGCGGAGCTTATTGATTATGCCTCGGTTAAGGGCTGTATGATAATCCGCCCCTATGGCTATGCAATATGGGAAAACATTCAAAGCATTATGGACGGCATGTTTAAAGAGCTTGGACATGAGAATGTTTATATGCCTATGTTTATTCCTGAGAGTCTTTTACAAAAGGAAAAGGACCATGTTGAGGGCTTTGCGCCTGAGGTTGCTTGGGTAACCCACGGCGGCGAAGAAAAGTTGGAAGAGCGCCTTTGTGTGCGCCCTACTTCTGAAACCCTTTTCTGCGACCACTTTAAGAATATTGTTCATTCCTACCGCGACCTGCCAAAGCTTTATAACCAGTGGTGCAGTGTGGTGAGATGGGAAAAGACTACCCGCCCATTCCTGCGCTCACGCGAGTTCTTATGGCAGGAGGGCCACACACTTCACGCAACAGCCGAGGAGGCTAAGGCTGAGACCGAGCAGATGTTAAATGTTTATGCCCGCTTTGCAGAGGAATATCTTGCAATGCCTGTGGTTAAGGGTAAGAAGACCGATAAGGAACGCTTTGCAGGCGCTGAGGCGACCTACACAATAGAGGCGCTTATGCATGACGGTAAGGCGCTTCAAAGCGGTACCTCACACTTCTTTGGCGATGGCTTCTCCCGCGCGTTCGAGGTGCAGTATACCGATAAGGAAAACAAGCTTGTTCATCCGTTCCAGACCTCTTGGGGCACTACAACCCGTCTTATCGGCGCGGTTATTATGACGCACGGCGACGATAACGGCCTTGTGCTTCCCCCCGCAATAGCTCCCATTCAGACGGTTATTATTCCTATCGCATCTCATAAAGAGGGTGTTGTAGAAAAGGCGACTGAGGTCCAGCAAAGACTTAAATCGGTTTGCCGAGTAAAGCTTGATAATACCGACCAGACACCAGGCTGGAAGTTCTCAGAATATGAAATGAAGGGCGTGCCGCTTAGAATTGAGTTGGGCCCGCGCGACATTGAAAATAATCAGTGCGTTGTGGTTCGCCGTGATAACCGCGAAAAGATTGTGGTATCCTTGGATGAGCTTGAAACAAGAATCCCTGAGCTTCTAAAGGATGTTCGCGACGGACTTTACAATAAGGCGCTCGAGCGCCGCGCTAATATGACCTATGATGCGCACAACCTCGATGAAATGAAGGAAATCGCCGATACCCGCCCAGGCTTTATCCGGGCTATGTGGTGTGGTGACCGCGAGTGCGAGGATAAATTAAAAGAGGTTGCAGGTGTTACATCACGCTGCATACCCTTTGAGCAGGAAGCAATAGGCGACACCTGCGTTTGCTGCGGCAAAAAGGCAGATAAGATGCTCTATTGGGGCAAAGCTTATTAAACAATTAGCGATTAGCAATTAGCAATTAAAAGCGCCTGCTATTTATTTTAGCGGGCGCTTGATTTTTATATGTAAAAACCGTATAATATTTATATAACATTCTAAGAGGAGGAAATTTTGTGAAAAAACTTTTATCTGTTGTTTTGGCGCTGGCTTTAATGCTTGCTATATTGCCTGTGGGTGTTGTTTCAGCGAATACTGTTGCTCCTACTCAGGCAAGCTGTGACCGTATGATAAGCAATGATGTTTACACAGGCTATTTTAACGGCGATGTGGTTAAAGTAGGCACCACAAACAAACTGTATGTGCAAAATATAGTGTACGACGGCACACCGATTGATGTTGAAGATATAACTTTCGAATGGTATAAAAGCAAATTCGGGGATTCAAGCAATCAAATTATAAGTGGTGAAGAAAACTATTCTCTTACCATTACTGCAACGATTTCCACAATATATACCTGTATGATGTATTTAGACGGCGTGCGGATAGGTACCGGTGTATTTGTGCTGCCTGTAGACACTATATCTGTTACTCCTGTTTCAAGTCATACCGTGCAGGCGGAAGAGGATTGGCAGGACTCCTTCTATTATGTTTATGACTGCGAGCAGGGCACAGATATTTCTGTCGGTATGAATGCAACCTCAAGCGTTGAAGGTGCAACACTTACTTACGAGTGGGCATTGTTTGACCAGTGGACAGGTGAACTAACTCCTTTATCTTCTGCAGGAAACAGCATTACTGTTACAAAGGGCAAGGGCAACGAATATTATATTTGCCATGTTTCGGATGGCAATTACATCAAGTGGGTAGAGTTTCTCCTGTATCCTGTTGACACCCTTACCGAAACCATTAAAATTAACGGCGTAACACCTAAGCGCTTTGAGCGCGGCCATATGGCGGTTGCCAAGGTTGGCGAAGAGGTTACATTTGAGGTTAAAACAACCTCCACAAACGGCAAGGTTTCATACCGCTGGGAGCAGTGGGATGAATGGATGGATGAAAACACAGGTTGGCATCAGGAAATGAAAGAGCTCGGCTCAGCGGAAAGCGTTACCGTAACCAAGAGAGAAATCAAGGGCGACGAATATGGCTTTGAGCGCTTTGAATGCTATATTGATGATGGTAATGAGGTTGTAAATATAGGCTTTGTTCTTTTCTTGCTTGACCCTAATCAGGTAACCGCAAGCGAGGAAATTGCTAAGGGCACACCCGCTGTTTCCCTTGAAAACACAACTGAGACTCTGGCTAACAGTGTGCTACAGGATAATATGGAGCAGCTTTTATTCCAAGAAACCGCAAAAATCACACTTACTGCCGAAAGCATAGAAAAGCTTGATAAGCAGGATAAAGCCGCGATTGAAAAGGTTTCAAAGGAAAATATCGGCGCTTGCCTTGATATTAACCTTTATAAAGAGGTAGCTGAACATAAAACACAGGTTAGTGAAACTGCAGGCGAGATTGACCTTTCTATCGAGGTTCCAAAGGAATTGAGAAGTTCTGAATACGATTATGAAATAATACGCGTTCACAACGGAAAGGCTGAGACTTTAGACTGTGAATATAATGCTAAAAGCGGTAAGGTTTCATTTGCAACCGATAAGTTTTCGACCTATGTTTTAACCTATAAGGTGGCTGATAAGACAGGTGCCACTGATAATTCGGGTAGCACAGCCGCTCCTCAGAAAAGCCCCGCTACACGCGATAGTTTAAGCGCTATGGTTTACGCTTTGCTTTGCTTAGGCTTTATTGGAATAGTATCTTCAAAGAAAGTTATTTCTAAATAAAATAATTAAAGCTAAAATAATAAGCCTCTGCTTCGGTCGAAGCAGAGGCTTTATTAATGTGTATTATGAATTATTCCTCACAGCAAGGGTCTGCCTTGGGGGCTTTCTTGGGCTTTGGTGCCGACTTTGTGTTATCACCAAGGCCTGTGGTTTCGGAGAATATAGCGTTATTGGTAACGGTGTTTACGGCATCGGTGGGGATAATAAGCTTAGCGGCGGTGCCGTTTGACATATTAACCAGCGCCTCATACTTTTTAAGCTCAAGCACTGCGGCGTCAACGCCTGCCTCTTTAAGCGCGATAAGACCGTCCGCCTCTGCTTTTTTAGAAAGGTATATAGCCTTTGCTTCACCCTCGGCGCGGGCGATTCGTGCGTCACGCTCACCCTCGGCTTCAAGTATCATAGCCTGCTTATCACCCTCAGCGCGGGTGATGGCTGCCGCCTTGTGACCTTCTGCCTGCAAGAGTGTTTCGCGGCGGTCGCGCTCTGCCTTCATCTGCTTTTCCATCGCGTTTTGAATTTCGGCGGGCGGGATAATGTTTTTAAGCTCCACGCGGGTAACCTTCATACCCCACTGGTCGGTAGCTTCATCAAGAATAGATGCCATTTTTGTGTTTATGATATCGCGTGAGGTGAGTGTGCCGTCAAGCTCCATTTCGCCAACGATATTTCTGAGTGTGGTGGCGGTGAGATTTTCGAGCGCCTTAATGGGGTTTACAACGCCATAGGTATAAAGCTTGGCGTCAAATATGCGGAAGAACACAACAGTATCTATCTGCATAGTAACATTATCCTTGGTGATAACGGGCTGTGGAGGAGAGTCCATAACCTGCTCCTTTAAGGTGATGCGCTTTGCAATGCGCTCAAGGAAAGGTATTTTCACATGAATGCCTGCATCCCAAGTGGTTTTGTATTTACCTAAGAATTCGATAACATACTGTGTTGCCTGAGGCACGATTCTAACATTTGGTATTATAATAACAAGAAATACCACAACAATAGCAATCAAAATCCATTCCATAATAAAACCTCCAAATTGAAAATTATTTTATAAGCGCGGCTTTAAGCTTCGCGTTCTTATTAAGTGCGATTGCAAATTCGCCCACCGCATTTTTAAAGTGGGTATCTGCTTGGAGCATAACCGATGCATTAGCGGCAACTGTGTCGTTATCAAGACAAGCGGCGGCAACACAGGCAACTATTGCGTTCACAGTGTCCTTATCGCCCTGAACATATCCGTTTTCAAGCATTTCATAGAGCTTTTTAACGCTCTTTTTATTATTCTCACTAAGAACTGTTTTAATCTGCGGAACAAGGGTTTCACCAAAGAAGTTAAGATAAAGGAAATTGCCGTACTTCGCAATATGCGCTTTATAGGTATCCTTAAACTGCGGATAGATATCAAGCACCTTTTTGGTGAATGCCGAGATATTATAGTTGCCGTTTGAAGCGGTGGGCAGCTCAACCTGCGCTGTGGTTGAGCGAGTGCGCTTTATACCGAGGCTATCACGGAGAGTAGAAACAAAGTCGATACCAACGGCTTCGGCATCCTTAGCGTTTTGTGAGTCATCAAAAAGCCAAGCAGAGGCTTCAAGCATTTCGCCTACCTTGCCGTCCTCGACTTCAGCGGTTTTAAGGATATACATCTGGCGCTCCTCGCTGTATTCAACCAGCGCCGCCTTTTTATCACTTAAATAACTGCCATCCTCTTGGAGCTTAAATCCGTTTTCTTCAAAAAACGGTGACATTTCCTTTATAACAATATCCAAATAGCGATTATCCAATTTAAATTCACATCCAAAATATATTTTTATATATTGTACCATATAAATTTTGCTTTGTCACTAAAATTTTATTGAAAGATGAGCGAATGTTTAATATAATGAAATAAATAAAACAAGTGGAGAAGTATATGAATCTTGCAAATAAAAAAGATGTTAAATCGGTGCTCCAGGCGGCAGGGTTTTCCTTCAAAAAATCGCTTGGCCAGAATTTTTTAATAGATGATAGCGTTTGCCCCCGAATGGCTGCTGCTGCGGGCGGCGAGGGCGTTGGGGTGCTTGAAGTGGGCCCAGGGGCGGGCGTGCTTACCCGCGAGCTTAGCGAGGTTGCAAAAAGGGTAGTGGCGGTGGAGCTTGACGAGCGGCTAAAGCCCGTTCTTTCCCAAACGCTTGAGGGCTGTGATAACGCCAAGGTTATATGGGGCGATATTTTAAAGGTTGATTTAAAAGGGATACTGAGCGAGGAGTTTAAAGGTTGCGACAGGGTTAATATATGCGCAAACCTGCCTTATTATATCACCTCGCCTGTTATAATGATGCTGCTTGAAAGCCGACTGCCGATAGGCTCGGTTACGGTTATGGTGCAAAAGGAAGCGGCTGACCGCCTTTGTGCCGAGGTAGGCTCGCGTGAAGCGGGCGCGGTTACTGTGGCGGTTAATTACTTTGCTGATGCCCAAAAGCTTTTTGAGGTGCCGCGGGATAGCTTTCTGCCGCCGCCTAATGTTGACTCGGCGGTGATAAAGCTCACACTTCGTGAAAGCGCACCTGTGGAAGTGGACGACGAAAAATTCTTTTTCCAATTAGTAAAGGCCTGCTTTGCGCAAAGGCGCAAAACACTGCTTAATACAGTTTCCAACACAATGGGTATTGAAAAGACTGTACTGCGTGAGGCGCTTAGGGCAATAGGCTTGCCCGAAACAGTTCGCGGCGAGGCGCTTAATATGGAGCAATTAGCCGCACTTTGCAATGCTTTGAAGAATTAGCAATTAAAAAAACCTTGCTTTTTTAAAAAATTATGTTATAATCTTTTTGTTAAATGCGTTGATAAAGAAAAGTAAAATCATTCGTGATTTTAAGAGAGGATGGGTCTAAGGCTGAAAGCCTGTCTATCTTGCGGTGATTTGAAGTTCCCTTTTGAGCAGCACTGCCTAACGGAAGGTTTTCCTATTAAGCGGTGACGGGCGGTCCCGTTACAGGCCGCGAGAGTGTTTGCTCTTTGAGCGAAAATGCGGGTGGTACCGCGGAGTTTGTAATTTCAGACTTCGTCCTGTTATGGGACGGAGTCTTTTTATTTATATTTAATTTCATATTAGCCTCCCCTTGTCAGGGGAGGGGGACCGCTTGCGGTGGAAGGGTAGTAAAACGCTCTCCCTCCGCCTCGTCCCTCGGCACCTCCCTCGTTAGAGGGAGGCAAACAAAAAGGAGATAGATTATGAAACAACAGCTTGAACAAATTAAGGCGGCGGCGCTTGAAGCCATCGCTGCTGCGGGGAACGCTCAGGATATTGATGCAGTTCGCGTGAAATACCTTGGCAAAAAGGGTGAGCTTACCGCTATTTTAAAGATGATGGGCGGTCTTTCACCCGAGGAGCGCCCCGTTATGGGCCAGCTTGTGAATACCGCAAAGGCTGAGCTTGAAGCGGTAATTTCCCAAAAAAATAATGAGATGAAGGCGAAAGCTACCGAGCTTAAGCTTCAGCAGGAGACTATTGATATCACTCTGCCTGCGAAAAAGGACAAGATGGGTAAGCTTCATCCGCTTAACACCGTGCTTGATGATATGATAGATATTTTTCAGTCGATGGGCTTTGATGTTGTTGACGGCCCTGAGGTTGAAACCGACCATTATAACTTTGAGTGTCTCAATGTTCCTGCCGACCATCCTGCCCGCGATATGCAGGATACCTTTTACCTCGGCGAAAATCTTTTGCTTCGCACACAAACCTCTGCCGCTCAGATAAGAACGATGGAAACTCGCAAGCCGCCCATCCGCGTTATCTGCCCAGGCCGTGTTTTCCGCGCAGATGAGGTGGATGCAACCCATTCGCCCGTGTTCCATCAGATAGAGGGCTTGGTTGTTGATAAGGGTGTTACAATGTGTGATCTTAAGGGTGTACTTGAGCAGTTTGCCCACGAGATTTATGGAAAAGACACCAAGGTTAAATTCCGTCCCTCATTCTTCCCGTTCACAGAGCCCTCGGTTGAGGTTGATGTTTCCTGCTCTGAGTGCGGCGGAAAGGGTTGCCGAGTTTGCAAGGGAGCGGGCTGGATAGAGATTTTGGGCGCAGGTATGGTGCATCCTAATGTGCTTCGCTCATGCGGAATTGACCCTGAGGTTTATTCAGGCTTTGCGTTTGGCATCGGTCTTGACCGACTGACTACCACCCGCTA
The DNA here is from genome assembly GCA_045544435.1 of Acutalibacteraceae bacterium. GTDB lineage: Bacteria > Bacillota > Clostridia > Oscillospirales > Acutalibacteraceae > UBA737. The sequence continues at coordinate 80,887 of JAZPZA010000023.1, forward strand.
TAAGATAAGCGATATCCGTTTGCTTTTTGAAAATGACAAGCGTTTTCTTGAGCAGTTTTAAGGAGGGGAAGCAGTATGAAAATTTCACTTAAAGCATTAAAATATTATGTTGATATAAATGTGAGCGTTGAGGAATTATGCGACCGCATGGTGATGGCGGGCTTTGAGGTTGAAAGCATTGAAGCTGAAGGCGAAAACATATCCAATGTTGTAGCCGCTCGAATCGTGAAGCTTGAGCCTCACACCGATAGTGACCATCTGCAGATTTGCCAGATGGATATAGGCACAGGCGAGCTCGTTCAGATAGTAACAGGTGCGCAGAATATTAAAGAGGGCGACTTAGTTCCCGCCGCCTTGCACGACAGCCACCTGCCTAACGGTATGCACATTAAGGCGGGCAAGCTCCGCGGTGTGGAGTCTAACGGAATGCTCTGCTCGGGTGAGGAGCTTTGCCTTACAGAGGAGGATTATGAGGGCGCCGGCGTTCACGGCATACTCATACTTCGCGACGAATGGGCTTGCGGTACCGATATGCGCACCGTTTTAGGTCTTGACGATTATATAATTGATTTCAAAATCACCGCAAACCGCCCCGATTGCAACTGCTTTTTGGGTGTTGCTAAAGAGGCTTCTGTGGTGCTTGGCACTGCCTACCATCCGCCCATTCCCGAATATAAGACTGTTGGCGGAGATATAAAGGACTATATCGATGTTGAGGTTAAAAACTATGACCTTTGCCCGCGATATATCGGCAGAGTGGTTAAAAATCTGCGCATAAAGCCGTCTCCCGCTTGGATGCAGAAGGCGATTATTGCATCGGGTATGAGACCTATTAACAACATAGTTGATATCACAAACTTTGTAATGCTGGAAACAGGTCAGCCGATGCACGCATTTAACTATAACGACCTTGCAGATAAGAAAATAATCGTTAGAAATGCCGCCGAGGGTGAGAGTATCACCACGCTTGATGGTAAAGAGCACAAGCTCACCCCTGATATGCTTGTTATTGCCGACGGTGAAAAGCCCTCATGCCTTGCAGGTATTATGGGCGGTAGAGAAAGCGAAATTGAGGACGATACACGCGATTTATTCCTAGAAGCTGCAAAATTCCGTCGTGACAATATCCGCCACACAGGCCGCGCGCTTGGTATCCGCACAGAGTCAAGCGGCAGATATGAAAAGGGCATTGATATTATGAATGTTGAGTTCGCGTCTGAGCGAGCGCTACAGCTTATTTACGAGCTCGATGCGGGCGATATTATCGACGGTGCACTCGACCGCAATGAGGGGCTTCCCACCGAGCGCGTTTTAACCGTTACCACAAACAGTATTTTAGAGCTTTTGGGCGTGGAAATCCCTGAGGATAAAATGGTTAACATTCTTAATAGTCTCGGCCTTGAAACAACACTTAAAGATGGCACTCTCACCGTGCGCGTGCCATCTATCCGCGATGATATTGAGGGCAGAGCAGACCTTGCTGAGGAGGTTATGCGAATTTATGGCTATGACCATATTGTGGGCACTCCGATGCGCGGCAATGTTATGCGCGGTAAAAAACTGCCCGAGCGTGTTAAGACCGATAAGATTAAGGCCGCCCTTTGCGGAATGGGTGCTTATGAAATTGCAACCTATTCATTTATTTCCTCAGGCGCGCTTGATACTTTGAGGCTTGCGAGCGATGATGAGCGCCGCAATGCGGTTCGCCTTATTAATCCCTTGGGCGATGAATATTCCACTATGCGCACCCAGCTTACAACAAGCATGCTCACCGTGCTTGCAACAAATATAAACCGCAAGATAGAAGCGGGCAGATTTTTCGAGCAGAGCAAGCGCTTTATTCCAAAGAGCCTGCCGCTTACAGAGCAACCCGAGGAGCTACCAACCCTTTCTATCGGTATTTATGGTAAGGATGAGGATTTCTTCACTCTTAAGGGAATGATAGAAAATATTATGGCGATTGTGGGCGCTCACACACAGTATGAAAGAAGCGCCGAGCCATATCTCCACCCTGGCAGACAGGCACGAGTTCTTGCTAACAACAAGCCTGCCGCAGTTTTCGGTGAGGTGCATCCCGCTGTTGCCGCAGATTACGGCATTGAGCAGAGGGTTTATGTGGCAGAAATCAAGCTTGATGTTCTGCTCCAAATCGAAAAACGCAAGACCACCTATAAGCCGCTTCCTAAATTCCCCGCGGTTGAGCGTGACTTTGCAATGCTGTGTGACGCCGATATCCCCGTTGGCGAGCTTGAAAAGGCAATAATAAGCGGCGGCAGTCGCTTGCTTGAGCGTGTTGAGCTTTTCGATGTATATCAAGGCTCACAGATACCAGAGGGTAAAAAGAGTGTGGCGTTCAGCGTGTGGCTTCGTTCCGCAGAGGGAACACTCACAGATGAGCAGATAGATTCTACCGCGGCTCGAATTATTGAAAAGCTCGAAAAGCTTGGCGCCGAGCTTAGAAAATAATTAAAATAAATACTTGAATTTTGATAAACGGCAGTATACAATAGAAATATACTAAGACTTAAAAGAGGTGTTATTTATGAATGATAAGACTATGACCTTTTCGATAGGTGACCAAACCGAGCAGGAGATACGCCGCGTGCTCACAAGCGTTTACGATGCGCTGAAAGAAAAGGGCTATAATCCCATAAATCAGATAGTAGGTTATATCCTTTCTGAGGACCCGACCTATATCACAACACATAATAACGCCCGTAATCTTATCCGTCGCATCGACCGCGATACGCTTTTGCAGTCGCTTGTGAAGTATTATCTTACCGCGTAAAAGATTCAATAAATAACTAAAGCACCTGCTATTAATTTAGCAGGTGCTTATATTTTTAGTTGTTAATTACCAAGAGACTGTATTTCTTTAAAGTTATAGAACTCGCCCTTTTTAGCGATAAGCTCATCGTATGTACCAAATTCAACGCACTTTCCTTCCTTGATAACGGCTATCTTATCGGCGTTTTTAATCGTGGAAAGGCGGTGCGCCACTATAAAGGTGGTGCGGTCACGCGTGAGGTTATCTATAGCGTCTTGAATTTCACGCTCGGTCACGCTGTCGAGAGCGCTGGTCGCTTCATCAAAAATAATAACCTTCGGGTCGCGGATAATGGCGCGGGCTATTGCAATTCGCTGACGCTGACCGCCCGAAAGCTTGGCGCCGTGCTCTCCAACCGCGGTATTGAGGCCTAAAGGCAGCTTTTCGATAACGCTTTCAAGCTGTGCTGCCTTAACCGCCGCGTTAATCTGCTCTTCGGTATAATTATCGCTGCCGTATGTAATATTTTCGCGCACACTACCTGAAAATAGTATAGAATTTTGTGGAACAACGGAAATCATCTTTCGATATGAACGCATATCAAAGGAGGTAATATCCTTGCCGTCGATAAGCAGCTGACCGCTTTCGGCGATATTAAATCCGATAACAAGATTTATTATGGTGGATTTACCCGAGCCCGATTCGCCCACAAGCGCAATGGTTTCACCTGCATTTACGGTAAGGTCAAGGTTTTTAAGCACATGGGTTTCCCTATCATAATTAAAGGTGACATTTTTGAATTCATATTTTCCGTCAAGATGGGTGAGCTTAGGCTTGCCCGAATTTTTTTCCACATCATATGCGGAAAGAATTTCGCCCACAGAGCGCATAGATTCTGCGCCTCGAGAGATGGCGGGCAACATAGAAAGTATGGTGAGAACATATCCCGAAAGACTGCCAAAATAACTTTGATAGAGTGAAATTTCACCTACTGTTATTTCGCCCTTAAAAGCCAGAAAACAGGTGAAGAACAGGCAAATAATTTGGAAAACCAGCATCAGCGACCAGTTTAGTGAGCCGAAAATATTTTGAATTAAATCGAATTTATAAGCGCTTTCGGCAACACCCGTAACATCGCCTGTGAGTTTCTTGATTTCAACATCTTCAAGCGAGTGTGCCCGTGTTACAGGAATAAGCTCCTCCATATCAAAAACATCGGCGGCGGTGTTTTCCACCTTTTTGCGGAAATCGTGACTGCTGTTACGCATAACATTTGTGAAACGGTTTCTTATCAGAACAGCAACAGGAACTATAAGCAGGAACATAAAAAATACGGTTATATTATTGGTTATAACCACAATAAGTGTTATGGTCATATTTATAGCTATGCTTAAAAGGTTGTTGAATACAGTGTTTGAAAATCCCGCTATTGCCTCCGCATCATACATAACCTTCGATTGTATTCTGCCTGATTCGGTATCCTTATGGAAGGATATTGAAAGCTGCTGAAGCTTTCTTATCATAGCGCCACGAAGTCCCGCTTCAACACTGCGATTAGCCTTGCTGAAAAGCCGCATATAAATTACATGCGTGGGAACATTCTGAACAAGCAGTACCACGGCGATAATAAAATCGATTATAAGCCGCGGAATGGCGTTATCGGGCCTTAGCGTTACAATATCAATAACATCTGCGGTGATAATTGGGATAGCCCAAGTGGGGCAGGATTTAAGTATATAGAAAAACACAGACAATAGCAACCTGCCATAATGCCCCTTATAAAACTTTAGAAGGAACAAAAACGGCTTTACCTTGCCTGCGCTTTCGGTGTAAACATTAATAAACCTATCTTCGGAATCTAAGATTTCCTTTTCACTGAAATACTTTTTTCTTGCTTTGTTTTTGACATTGCAGCTTACCTCCTCAAAATGACGAAGAATTTCCGCCATAAAGGTGTGGATAATCTTACAGAAAACGGCTGTTTTCAAGGATATGTTACCACAAAAAGGAAAAATGTCAACCGAAAAATTTATGATTTTTAAAATTTTTTTATTATCTCAAAGAACAACTCAAATCGCCTTTTCGATTATCGCCGCCATAACAGAAATATCGTCCTCTCGGCGGTCGGTTCTTCGGCGGCGCGCGCATTCGGCTATATGCTCGGCAAGGTCTTGAGCCGAGCCTTCACCCCAAGACTGCAGCTCTGCTTTTATCCAGTCGATGCCCTCTGTGGTGGCACCATCGGAAAGCAGAAGCAAAACATCCCCTGCGCGAAGTTTTATGCCAGCGCGGTCGAAGGATACATCGCGAAGTATTCCTATCGGCAGTGATGTGCTTTCTGCCTTGCCCGTTCTGCCGTTTCGGCGAACAAGCGTGGGCGCGGCGCCCGCTTTATATAATTCGACATTGCCTGTAAACAGGTCAACGCTTGCGATATCCACCGTGGCAAGCGATTCATCTGTGGATTTAAAGAGCATAGAGGAATTAAGAATTTTAAGTGAGCAGTCATAACCAAAGCCCGCTTTCAGCAGTCGTGCCATAAGGCCTGATGCCATGGCGCCATCCACCGCGGCTCTGCCGCCTGTGCCCATACCGTCACTGAGCACCATAACAAAATGGCCCTTGCCATCGTTGAAATGGCGGCAGGAATCACCGCACATAGTATTAGCGCCAGCGCAAAGCTGCTGAACGCCGATATCAATTTTAAGCGCCGCGTGCTCGTGGGCGGTGATGAGAATACTATCGCCTATTGTGCTGATGTTGGGCACATCAAAATCTCTTTCGCATGAAAGCGAAAGCATTTTCATTATCTGAAGGCGACTGAGAACCGCGTCGTTATCCTTTTTAACCTTTATTTCTATCGACATTCTGCCGAATTTATCTATCTTAGCGCAGCTTTCCTCGGCGCAGATGCCGATATTGTTAAGTGCGGCTGCCGCCGCTGCGGCGGCGCTGTTATCAAACTTATCGTCGTTTTGAAAATCAAGGCTTAGCTCGGTTAGCATATTAGAAACGCCCTCAAACTGGTCGGAAACGACACTCCGCACCTCTTCGATGCGGTTTTCCGCCGCAAGGCGGGAGGCATATTCTGAATATCTGCGATTAACACTCTCGCCCATTTTTTTAACCCTCAGGCATCTGCCACGGAATTCCTCCGAGGCGTCTGTTTCGGGGTCGGGGTTGCCCTCTTTAACCGAAGCTATCATCTGCATAACAGCTGAAAGGGTGTCGTCCTTACGGCTTTCCCAACAATGAAGCCGCAGCTTGCAGCCTGCGCAGGCATCCTGCTCGATAAAAGCCAAGGTGGAGCTGAAATCGGGGGAATTTATGCGGCTTAGCTCCCGCGATACCTGAGATACCGTTTCGCTGACATCCCTAAGCGCTGAGGAGGCAAGGTCCAGCCGCATCGTGAGCGCCTTGTTGTAGCCGTCTGTAAGTGTTACGCGGGGGTAGCAATAGAATATTTTGCCCAAGGTTATGCCAATGCTTCTCGGCAGTATCAGAAAAATCAGTGAACCCACAACAATTTCTGCCATAAACGCGGCAGAGCCTTCGCCAAACTGCATAAAGGATAGCCCTATAATACCCGTTGCCGCAACCGATATTGCTTGCGCATATTTTCCGAGTGACACCACACTGCCTGCCGCAAGCCCTGCAAAGGCATACACACCAAAGCCACCTTCATATGCGCCCATAAGCGCGCAGGCAAAGGAAAGTGCGATACCGCTTACGCAGGATGCGAGGGTGCCGCCATACTTTGCGGCGGTGAGAATTAGGAAAATACCCAGTGTGTTGCCCACGGATAAACCTAAAAGTGTGAAAGATGAAAGTGACATAAGAATGAGGGTTACCGTAATGAGAAGATATGAAAGCTCTTCTGAGGAAAGTCCGTAGTAGCTGCGGCTGAGAGTTATAAAGGTTCTTGCTACCACAAAGGTAAGGCAAAGCACAATAAGGCATTCTGCGGCAAGCTTTAACGCATCCAAGGGAACACCGTTATATGTAACTGCGCCCGTTACCAGATTTGCCGCCGCCGATACAACACTTAAAAACAGTGGTTGAAAGGCGATTTTTTTATAATTAGAAATTAAGAGTCTTATAGCAAGAAGCGCCAAGAGCGCCGCTATGTAACGAAATCCGCTGCTTCCTATGGCGGGTATAAAATAGCCTATAAAAGCGCCCACACACACGCTTGGCAAAAACACCGCGCTGCAGCCACCTGCGAATACGAGCCCAAAGGGCATAAGGCTCGAAAATATTACCGCTTTTGTTGAGATAAAGCCGAGTATTGCCATGCACACATGCAAAAACGCCGCCCTTAGCATATCGCCGCTATCGGTTTTGATACTCTCTTGAGATTTGGTTACTAAATCCTTCATTTTAAACATCACCGCTTGAAATATTTTTTATTGGACAAGTCCCCAAGAGTATTATATAGCTGCAAAGGGAAATTTTTTGTCAAAGCACGGTGGCGCATTATATATTATTTTGTATTATTTCGATTTTAATAAATTTATATATTTTGGAAAGAATAAATGTGGGAGGCGAGTGTGTTATGAATAAATACTTAAAAGTTTTAATAGTGGTTTTTTTAATTTTTTGTATGTGCTGTGTCACGGTGAGTGCGCTTTCAAAGATGGGCTCTATGGGGGATGAGGTTTTAGATATACAAAGCGCGCTTAAAAGCTTTGGTTATTACACAGGGCGGGTGGACGGTATATATGGCACCGCCACCAAAAATGCTGTTATAGCCTTTCAAAGGGATAACGGGCTCACCGCTGACGGCATTGTGGGAAAAGCCACAATGAACGCGCTTGGCATAAATTCAGATAACCGAGGCTACAATTCCTCAGATTACGCACTGCTTGCAAGAATAATTTCGGCAGAGGCTCGCGGAGAGAGTTACTTGGGCCAAGTGGCGGTGGGCGCTGTGGTGTTAAACCGTGTGGAGCACCCATCCTTTCCTGATACTGTGTCGGGAGTGATTTATCAAAACGGAGCGTTTTCCTGCCTTTATGACGGTCAGTTTAATGAGCCCGTTGCGGACAGTGCCTACTCTGCCGCGCGCGATGCGCTTAACGGCTTAGACCCCAGCGGCGGCGCTATTTATTATTATAACCCTGTTACCGCCACTAATAAGTGGATAACGGGCAGACCTGTTATCACCACTATAGGCAAGCATGTGTTTTGCAGTTAATTTTTTAATTTCTCCGCGCATAAAATATATAAAAAATATGTAAGGGTGATTTTATGCGTGAAAAAACTGCAGAGGAATATGCAAAGGAGCTAATGCAGATGTATAGCTCGGTAAGGGATAAGAGAGAAATGTCTTTACCCGCCGAGGCACCTGCGACTTCTGCGCCGCCACAGGCGGTGAGTGCCAATGATTTTGAGGATGGTGTTGGCGGGATACAGGTTAATGTTACCACACTCCGCCAGCTTTACCCTGTGGCGGGGGCGACCATCACAGTTTTTACAGGAACTCCTGAAAACCCAACCGTGATAGAAACAGATGTTAGCGATAGAAGCGGGAAAAGCGGAGTGTTTACACTTAATACCCCCGCAAAGGTGTTTTCCGAAAGCGCTGAGCCGGCTGAGCGCCCCTATGCTACATATAATGTTGCAGTTTCAGCAGACGGTTACATTGAGCGGATAAATATGAATGTTCCTGTGTTTTCAGGGATTATATCGGTGCAAGGGGTGGATTTAACACCTGTTGCCGCCGCGGGTAAAAACACCGCGCCGCAGATTATGGACGGCGCAGACAATTATAATCTGTGAGGAGGTAGAGTATGCCTGAAGCGCTTTTGCCTGTGATACCGAGTGAAATAACGGTGCATTTGGGTGCACCCGATAGTAGTGCTCGAAATGTTACGGTGCCTTTTTCTGATTACATAAAAAATGTGGCTTCGAGTGAAATATATCCCACATGGCCCGAGGAGGCGCTGCGCGCTAATATTTACGCGATAATTTCTTATGCGCTAAACCGCGTTTATACCGAATGGTATCCCTCGCGCGGCTATAATTTTGATATCACCAACACCACCGCTTTCGACCAAGCCTTTGTGCCTGACCGCGAAATATTTGATAACATAAGCCTTATTGTGGACGATATTTTTAACGACTATGTTGTGCGGCAAGGCAATATCGAGCCTTATTTTACACAGTTTTGCAACGGCACCACCTCGCAGTGCGAGGGGCTGTCTCAATGGGGAAGCGTAAACCTTGCAAATCAGGGGCTTACCCCATATGAGATACTGCAAAACTATTATGGTAATGATATAGGTATTGTTGAAAATGCGCCCGTTGCAGAGGTTGAAGAGTCCTACCCAGGTGTGCCGCTGAGACTTGGAGACGCGGGCAACAATGTAAAGATAATTCAAACTCAGCTCAACCGTATTAGCAGAAACTATCCCGCCATACCTAAAATTGCCGAGGAAAACGGAGTGTTTGGTGTTGATACGCAAGAGGCGGTGCGTGAATTCCAGCAGATTTTCGGACTCACACAATCGGGTGAGGTGGATAAGTCCACATGGTACAGAATAAAGCAGTATTATGTGGGGGTTAAAAGCCTCTCAGACCTCACCTCTGAGGGGATTTCACTTGAGGAGGTGCAGGTACCCTTTACCACACAGCTTCGCGAGGGCTCGCAGGGCGTGGGGGTTAGAACGATACAGTATTATCTTAATATAATTGCTTACTTTAATACAGCGCTTAACCCATTGCCGCTTAATGGGGTGTACGGTCCCGAGACTACTGCCGCAGTGAGAGCCTTTCAGCAGTATTACGGACTTCCCGTAACGGGGGTCGTGAATGTTGCCACTTGGAATCTTATGAACAGAATATATTCAGAAACGGTGGAATTTTTGCCTGAGGGCTATTCGGGTGAGCTTGCAAAGCTATACCCAGGATACTTTTTAAGTGAGGGTATGAGCGGGCAGAATGTGCGCGATTTGCAGACCTATTTAGCGCTTATTGGCAGAAATTATGAGAGTGTGCCCGAAATACCTGTAACGGGATATTTCGGCACACAAACTCGCGATGCGGTAATTGCTTTTCAAAATGCCTTTGGTATTGCGCCCAGCGGCGCGGTGGGGCCCGTTACATGGAGCACCATTGCTCAGCAATATGACTTTTTAATATCGGGCGATAATGCTTAAATTTAACAAAGCGGGGAAAGATATATAAAAAGTCTTAAATGGGAAGTGATTAGTTGTCGGGAAGTGTAAACGACTATTATAACAGGTCATTAAGCGGAAGCCTCAATGCGGATGTTAAGCTTTTTAAGGAGATATTTAAATCCGATGCGGTGCTAAGAATTAGGCAGGTGGAAATAGGGGATACGCGGGTGGCTGTGAGTCTTTTATATATGGACGGAATGGTAAACTCTGCAATGCTCGGGGAGACGGTTGTGCGCCCGCTTGTGGCAAACCGTCTGCCAGAGGGGTTTGTTCCCGATAGCGTTTATCTTGCCAAGAATATACTTTTTGCAAATGAGGTTACTGTTCAGGAAAAAATCCCCGATATGCTTCGCGCCATACTTTATGGTGACACACTGCTTTTGTGTGAGGGAAGTGTTACTGCGCTTACCATAAACACAAAGGGCTGGCGAACCAGAGGCATCTCAGAGCCCGATGATGAGCGGATACTGCAGGGCCCACGCGAGGGCTTTGATGAGGCGGCGATGTTTAATCTTGCGATGATTCGCCGCAGGCTTCTCACCCCCGACCTTTGCATTGAAATGATGCGCATAGGCGCCCGCAGTGACACAGCGGTTTTTATCTGCTATTTGGGCTCACTTGCCGATGAGGGACTGGTGCGTGAATTGAAAAAGCGGCTTAATAAAATTAATATCGATGGTATTCTTGATAGCAACTATATTGCCGAAAATATTCGTGACCACAAGTGGAGTATGCTAAAAACCACAGGCTCAACCGAGCGCCCTGATATTGTGGCGGCGCGTCTGCTGGAGGGCAGAATTGCCTTAGTGGTGGATGGTACCCCCGTGGTGCTCACACTGCCATATCTGTTTTCTGAAAACTTTCAGTCGGACGAGGATTATTATGTTAATTACTATGTAGCCTCAATAGGAAGAATGCTCAGGTGGTTTTGCTTTTTTGCCACAGTGAGCGTGCCAGCCGCCTTTGTAGCGCTATCGACATATCACTTGGAGCTGCTGCCCACGCATTTTGTGGTATCGATAGCAACACTGCGCTCAGGAGTTCCGACCGCCACCGTTACCGAATGCATAGTGCTGCTTATAGTGTTCGAGATATTAAAGGAAGCGGGAATGCGAATGCCGCAAAGCCTTGGCCACGCGCTTAGTATTGTGGGTGGTCTGGTTGTGGGACAAGCCGCCGTTGAAGCAAAAATCATAAGCGCCCCTATTTTGATAGCGGTAGCCTTCAGCGGCATTGCGGGGCTTATGGTGCCGCGGCTTAAGGGTGTGGTTTTTTATCTGCGGTTTGCGCTTGTTTTAGCTGCCGCCACCTTTGGAATTTATGGGTATATGGCGGTGAGCGCCGTTTTTGTGATAAGGGTGTTCAGCATAAAATCCTTTGGCGCCGATTACACAAGTGCGCTTTCAAAGCCCGATTTTCAGCATCTTAAGGATAGCTTTTTTCGTGCGCCTTGGAGCTATATGCGACTGCGCCCGCCTTTCAACAGAAATATGGTGAGAAAGGGAGCAAGTGACGATGATTAGAAGGCTTTTATCTTTTTTTCTTGTCGTGTGTGCTTGCGCTAATTTATGCTCCTGCTCTGATTACCGAGAGCTTGAAAAAGGGTATTTGATAACGGCGTTATGCTTTAGTGATGAGGGTGAAGATTTAACGGTGAAGCTTGAAACGCTTTTCCCTGCGTCGGATAGTAATAGTGCCCCCAAAACCGAGATATTAACTGCAAGTGGAAAAAACGCCCTTGGTGCGCTTGATAATCTTGAGCTCACGCTCACAAGACAGCTTTATTTTGACCACTGCGCCGCGCTTATAGTGGAAAACAGTATAGACCGAGAACAGTTAAACGATATAATAAGCTATTGCAATGAAAATAAGCGTTTAAACGAAGGCCTTTATGTTGTTTTTGCTGATGATATTGATAATGTGCTTGAGATAGAGCCTGTATCGAATGCGGTGGGCTTTGATATTATGAATCTTATGAAAAAGCTGAAATCAAAAAACAAAATAGATTATAAAAACCGCTTTTATGAAATGAAAAAAAGAATGATAGAAGGCGAAGAGATTTCTCTGCCGCTTATAAAAACCGAAAAGGGAAGGGTGCAGGTATGAATAAAAGCTATTCGTATAGTGCCCACAATATATGTCTTATAGCGGTTGTTATATTTGCAAGCGGCGTGCTTAGTGTGCCATACCAAACGGCAGGTAATAGTCTTATCACCTTTTTAGCGGCGGCAGTGCTGGGCACGGCGGCGATAGTGGTACTTGATATATTAATAAAGCTTATCCTATCGCGCGGTGACGGAGGGCTTTCAAAATTTATAATACTGATAGGCGGAATACTGCTTCTATTTGCGGCGGTTGTAAGTGCGGTTGATTCAGTTTTATCCTTTAGTCGTTTTGTGGGGGAGGTTATGCTGCCACAGACCGCAAGCTGGTTGATAATATTAAGCTTTGCAGCTACCTGTGTGGTGTTTGGGATTAGCAGCGCGAGCGCGGTACTGAAATTTGCGCTTGTAACAGCGGCTTTAAATGTGACCTTTATATTACTGCTTTTACTGTGTTCTATCGGTCAGCTTTCATTTGGAAATTTGTTTGAGAGCGAAACGGAAATGAGCAAGGTCTTTTTAAGAGAAATCTTTAACTATTTTTGTAAGGTGTTTTTGCCCGCGGTTACGGCAGTAACCTTTATTAAACTAAGATGTCCTAAATCAGGCGGTTATAGTACCGCGTGGGGCGCTATTCTTGGCGCACTTTTTTTGGCAGTTATCCTTTCGCAGAGTGTTATGATATTTGGTTATCGCATTGCAACAACCACGAATTACGCTTATGTATCAGCAGTGAGCACCTTGACGACAGGAAGCTTATATACCCGCCCCGACGGCTTTTGCTATGTGATTCTTTTTACCTCATATATCGTTAAAACGGGGGTTAGCATAAAAGTGGCTGTTATATTAATTAAAAGAATGATAAAAAAATCCCGCTCGGCTTGAGCGGGATTTTTAAATAAACTTTATTAATAATTCTTAGCGTTGATTTCGAAGTATGCTTTGGGGTGCGCGCAGGTGGGGCAGATTTCAGGTGCCTTGGTTCCAACAACAATGTGGCCGCAATTTCTGCATTCCCAAACCTTAACCTCGCTCTTTTCGAAAACCTGAGCGGTCTCGACATTCTGAAGCAATGCGCGATAGCGCTCCTCATGGTGCTTCTCAATTTCAGCTACAAGACGGAACTTAGCTGCAAGCTCGGTAAAGCCCTCCTTTTCGGCGGTTTCGGCAAAGCCTGCATACATATCGGTCCATTCATAGTTTTCGCCCTCGGCGGCGCTAAGCAGGTTTTCTGCGGTATCGCCAAGACCGTTTAACTCTTTAAACCACAGCTTTGCATGTTCCTTTTCGTTATCGGCGGTTTTCTGGAAAAGAGCGGCTATCTGCTCAAAGCCCTCTTTCTTTGCCTTTGAAGCAAAGTAGGTGTATTTGTTGCGAGCCTCGCTCTCGCCCGAAAAGGCTGCCATAAGGTTCTTTTCGGTTTGGGTGCCTGAATACTTATTCTGTTTAACTGACATAAAAAGCTCTCCTTTATATAGGTTAATTTTATTATAACCAATTATTTCCTTATTATTATATATCCTTTATATGGAAAATGTAAAGCCTTTTTTGTCGGTGAAAGTCGCGTTTTTCAATGATATATTTATTCGCGGTGAAAACACCTTAAGCTGTGCGTAATTTCTATTTAGGAGTTAAAGGATATGATTTTTGCAAAAATCAACGGACAGAGTGTCCGCATACGATATGACGAGGTGGTATCCGATAGCGTTGAATATTTGAAGGTGAAATTTGAATATAGTGATGACTGGAGCGGATACACCAAAACTGCGGTATTCACTAATGAGACTTTGGATAAATCGGTAGCGGTAGTGCTTGAGGAGGGCTCCTCGCTTTATATAGACGAAAACACCTGCCTTGTTCCATACGAGGTTATAAAAGCGCCCGAATTCAGAGTGTCGGTTTTTGGCATAAAGGGAGAAAGTCTTATAACCGCGAGCGCAGGCTATGTTGAGGTTGTGGAAAGCGGCTATTGCGAGGGCGATGAGCCAGCCGCCCCCAGCGAGAGTGAATACCAGCAGATAATTAATATTATGAACGATACGCGTTCTATCACGCAGAGTGTGCGTGAGGATGCCGATAACGGCGTTTTCAAAGGTGCCAAGGGCGAAAAAGGCGATAAGGGCGACACAGGCAATTCGGGGGTTTATGTAGGAGCGGGCGATATGCCTCACGACTGCAATGTTCAGATAGATATCACAGGCGATACCATCGATATGGATAGTCTTGCGACAAAGCAGTATGTTGATGAGGAAATAGCAACCTTTGATTTTATAAAGGTTGTGGATGCGCTCCCAGAAAGCGGACTGCCAAACAGAATTTATTTGGTCCCTAATGCCGATGCCACAGAAAACAATCTTTTTGATGAATATATCTGGGTAAACGGTGCATGGGAGTTTATAACCACAAAGATAGTTGAGGTAGAGCTTGTAAACTATATAAAAAGGCAGGAATTGGCAGACTACATAGTAGAACAAGGTATAACCACGGTTGATGGTGTAACCTGGAATTGGGAAAAATGGGCAAGCGGCAAGGTGGTGTTCTATGGAATAGTTCTTGCGACTTATGAAAACAGCTCTGTTTTAGGAAAAAAGATATTCTACCCATTTAATTTAAATGAAGTCACCATAGCAATTGGAACGCTACACGGTTCAGGCGGAAATAGCGCAAGTGCGTTACATCGAAATTTAAAAATTGAACCCATAAACTTAGACAGTTGCTCGATTTTCATTCACGACCCGCTTGGTGGTTATGACGAAACCAGTGTAAGTAAAGTATCGGTAGAAATCAAAGGAAAACGGGAGTAAGGCGGTGGTATAAATGTCAGTATTAAAAATAAAAGATGAAAACGGAAACATTATAGAAATACCCGCCTTTAAGGGTGATAAGGGTTTTTCAGCTTATGAAATCGCTGTCAAAAATGGTTTTGATGGCACAGAGGATGAATGGTTGTTATCTTTGAAGGGTGAAAAAGGTGACACAGGAGCCCAAGGTGCGGACGGTGAAGTTACTAAAGAAGAACTTAAAAAATATGCCGTACCTATTTTTGAAAACGGAGCACCGACAGAAGTTATTTATGCTCAAAGCGCATCTCAAGCTGATGGCGTCTACGGCGGTAAACCTATAACCATCTATGTCGATTTTGTTAAGGATAATGACCAAGTGGCAGAAGCATCTGTTGATAACAAAGGCTGCATACCGATGCGAAATAAAAAAGGCAACCTCTACACAGGCATACCCACCGAAACTATGGAAGCCGCTAATAAAAAGTATGTTGATGATAAGCTCGGCGATATTGAAGCCTTGTTAGGGGGTATATAAATGAGTATAGCTTCTGAAATCAAAAGACTTCAAACCGCAAAGGAAAACATTAAATCTGCTATTGAGGAAAAGGGTGTTACGGTTGGTGACGGCACTATTGATATCTATGCTGAAAAGATAAGCGAAATTTCAAACAACGACGGTTATGATAAAGGCTTAGAGGACGGCAAACAAGCCGAATATGATACCTTTTGGGATAACTATCAATATAACGGAAATCGCGGTAACTATGTCTCCGCTTTTAATAACAAACATTGGAATGATTATACTTTTAAGCCGAAATATCCTATTATAATTACTGACAAGGGCTATGATATTCTTACAAATGCGGAGATAACCGATACTAAGGTTGATATGGATTATAGTCTTGCATCAAATTTAAGATTATTGTTTTCGCAATGCAGCAAATTAATAACAATTCGTAAATTGATTGTGAGCGAAATATGCGTATTTGACAGAACATTTAATAAATGTACTGCGCTTGAAAACATAACTTTTGAGGGAAAGATTGCTGGTAATATTTCTTTTAGCGATAGCGCAAAGTTATCCACAACAAGTATTCAAAACATTATAGACCACTTGGCGGACTTAACAGGTGGCACGGCGCAAACTTTAACGCTACACGCAACAGTAGGCGAAAAACTTACTGATGAACAAAAGGCGACTATAACCGCAAAAAATTGGACTTTGGTATATTAAGGGGGTAACAAAATGAAAACGGAAGTTATTAAACAAACTATTTTAACCGCAGACGAGGGTATGTATCTTACTAACGGCGAAACCTATGGCAAAACTGTTGTGCTGCCC
>JAZPZA010000024.1:0-2454 GCA_045544435.1 Acutalibacteraceae bacterium
TAATCGCCGACCTTGATAATGTTGAGAATAGCTACATTTACGTTGATATGAGCGAAGAAGGCGGAAGGCTTTTTGACGTTCGTTATCTTGAAGCAGGCGTAGAGTATTACATTATCGGCATAGTTGAGCCCGAAGAGAAAGTTAACGTAATCTTCACTGTGCTTAATTCTACCGAAGAGGAGTATCTTGAAGCACAGCAGAGATATCCCTTCGAAGACGCTACCCTTGACGAAACAGAGTATACAGAAATTTCCTTAGGCGAAACAGTAACAGTTGAGCTTGAAGCATCCGAATCTGATTTTGATGTAAAGAACTTTGTGTTTACTGCCGAGGAAGACGCAACAGTTGTGCTTTACAGCGAAGACTCTGATGATGCTTGCGTTTATATTTATGACGACAGCGGAATGCTGCTGCATATGAGTGACGATATTCCTCTTTTCGAAAGTCTGGATTTCGCCGCAATCGGCACAGTCGCTAAGGGCGAAACAGTTTATTTCAGCCTCGTATCCTACACAGAAGCAACCGATAGCTTTACATTTACAATAGTAAATGAAGCAGATTATGTTCCTTTAGGATAAAAATAATCATAAAAACCTCCGACCGATTATCTCGGTCGGAGGTTTTTTGTACCTGTTGTGTAATATGCCACAAAATTTATGCACAAAGGTGTTTTTATTAGCCTTGCTTTTTAGAGCGAAGCAGGGAACGCATTGCGTTGATAGAACGCTGAGCACTTCCTTTATCGCGGATAACAACAGTAAGATTTGTTCCGCCTGCGGTAGTCAGCCTAAAGGATTCATAGTCAACGCTGGTGCCTTGTACTGTTTTATTATTAGATGCAGTAGATACTGAAACGATATCTTTATAGAAGTAAACATCGGTAGCTTCCACGGAACGGTTTTCTGTTGTGCAGAATTTGTTGGTGTAACAGTGAACTTCGTCTTTTGAAAAAAACAATATAACTGCTTTTACAACGTCGGTTCTCCAACAGTTATCCTTACCTACTTTGAAGTGTTTAAAGCCTTCAAGTTCGAAACCATCAAAATAAATTGGTTCAATTTCATTAACCTCATCCTCGTCAAGCCCAAGCTTATCAAGAGCACGTTGCTTGAAGTTGTCTATATTTGCTGCAACAGAGCTGTCGTATTCTTCATCTGAAACTTTGCCTTTGTTTTTTAATACGATAATTAATATACCAAGGGCAATTGACAAAAAGCCGAATGCCATTAAGATTGAAACAGTAGTAAAGCTAAGTATAAAGAGAAATACTCCAACTATAAACATCCACACAGCACCTGCGTAGCTAATACGTGCAAAGTATTTAGTATTTCTTTCGTAGTTCAATAAAAACAACCCCTTTAATTATTAATAAAAATATATTCGCTCCGCTTGTGGCAACGGAAATTTAACCTTAGTTAAAAATTGAAGGCTTACTGACATTTAAAATATCAAAAAGCATATTTATATCATAATCAGAAGTTCCCAAAGACATAGCCTGATAATAGCAATCTTTAAAGTCAGGTGTAGTGTTAAGAAATTTACGCTCGAAAAAATCGTATTTTATGTAAGCAAGAAAATAATAGTAAATGCCTTTTGGCTCTATCATAAGGGCGGCGTTGATATAGTCAATTGCCTTGTTGATGTCTGCTCTTGGAGTCAGAAAGGCTTTTTTGCCTTTTAAAAGAGATACAGCCGCATAAAAATAAGTTTCCGAATTGTCAAAATCATCTTCTATGGCTTTTTCAAAGCTTTCGAGAGCTTTATCGTAAAGCCTTAGCTTTAAGTAGCACATGGCGATTGAGCTGTTAATCTGAGGGTTGTCAGGATTTTCGCCAAGTACCTGAGTATAAGATTTTTTGTATTTATTAATATCGGTAAGCGACATAGAGTAGACACTATTGAAGCTTGAAATTAATATAGGGCGGTCACAGTATTCGCAGACCTTTTGATTAATAGAAACGGGTGCACCGCAACCCGGACAGGTTAAATCAATAGCTTGATAGCTCATGAATAAATCTCCTTAAAACGCAATACTACTATATAGTAGTTTATACTACTTTATCCTACTTGTCAAGAAACAGTATCACAATCTTTTATAATTTGTATTAGAGGTGATATGCGTGAAACCGTTAAAAGAGAAAATAAGCATTACAATTGACAATGATGTTCTTAAGAAGCTTAAAAACTATGCTGAAGAGGACGACCGTTCCTTGTCACAGTACATCAACATTATTTTAAAAAAGTATGTAGATAGGCTTGAAAAAGAAGAATGAACAACGCCCCGAAACAAAACGGGGCGTTGTTCAAATAAGCAAGCAAAAACCTCCGACCGATTATCTCGGTCGGAGGTTTTTTGTCATTAATCTGTCGATATTAATAATCAATTGTAGTATAGCCGAAGTAGTTCATATACTCGCAAGGGTTAACGGGGGTGCCGTTTTCCCAGATTTCGAA
>JAZPZA010000025.1:0-1840 GCA_045544435.1 Acutalibacteraceae bacterium
TCCTGGGCTGTCTTTCGATTTCCGATGTTATCGTAATCGTAGGCATAGGAACCGCCGTTCACCGTGGCCGTGGTGAGCTCGCTGCGGTTGTTGTAGCCGAAGGTATCGTTCACCGTCTGGCCATTGCGGGCGGTGGTGCGGGTGAGCGGACGACCGAGCGCATCGTAAGTGTAGGTACGCTGGGCCACGGTGGTAGCGCCGCGCTTATAAAGCATGCCGGTGAGCAGGTCGCGCTGCGGCTCATAGCTCTGCGTGAGTGTCATGTTATTCGACTTGGTGAGCGTCTGCAGCAGATGCGTGCCGGGCAGGTAAGCGTATGTAAACTGCTTTTCTTCCCCTCCATGCAGGAAGCCAGCGGAGCTGATGCGTCCATCGGTGCCGTAGCCGGTGGTCACGATTATCATATCAATGGAATTTATATGGTTACTCTGCCAGTTTACAACTTCAATACCGAATGCTTAATTATTTGTGATTCTTTAGATTTTGTGTATATTGAGTCGAATTTGTTTAACATTGCTTCAAAAATCAACCGATCTTGCTCAGACTCGTTCAAGTAATTAATATCTAAAAACTGTGTGCGGCCTACATTTTGAATATACTCTCCGTATAAATTGTTCATCCACTTTTGATCAGCAATGGAATAATATTTATACCAAAATGAACCAGGGTAACCATTATCAACAGCAATCTCAGCATCTATGATTCCGTTTTCTCTTAATGATATGTCGACTCTTACTTTAGGGTTGTCTGTTTTCAGTATTAAATCATTCTTATACCATATCCGTTGATAAGCGAAGATGCTGTTGGATATGTTTATCCAACGAAAGGATTTATGTGAATAAATTTCGCATCTGTATGGGATTAATACAGTAATAATAACAAGGACAATTATAATATATGCGATTCTCATTTTGTTTATTTTTAGAAGAGGTTAATTCAGTTTTAATTATAACAACGGTTAGGTTCTGACATTTCGAAGAAGTTTTTTCTATAATTTGAACGTTGACCGATTTTGCGTAATGCAAAATCGGCCAACGTCAAGTACAAGTTAATACTTAATCATACATGTATAATAGAACTATTAATCCACCACCAGCGAATCCGTTTCCTGCTCGCCGTACTGATTATAGCCGATAGCCCTCACTCCGGCATCATCTGTCACCTGTGTGAGCTGGCCGAGGTGGTTGTAGGTGAAGCTGCGGGCGGGGGAAGTACTGTCGATGGCTGCTTCCTCGCCTTCCGCTGCGGGGTGGTACCAGGTGGTATTGAGCAGCAGGCCGCGGGCATGTTCGTAGCTATGCACCTTCACCCTGCCGCGGGCATTCGTCTCCGTTGCCAGGCGGTTGTGAGCATCGTGGGTCTTCACCACGGCGGTGTTGTCGGCATAGGTCTTGCTGAGCTCCAGCCCGGTGGCGGGGTCGAAGGTCCAGGTGGTAACTATAAATGGTAGAAAGCAGATGAAAAAAATCATATTTTCTGCAATGGAGATACTATCATATTTACATTATGATAACATCTCCTTTATAACATTTCTTTACTCTGCATCAGCGACAAAACTTAGTCCTCCATAATGTCGTGAACGACACTGCATTCTGATTGTTATTGTATTCTGATCTTTTTTATTAATCATCTTCACTCTGGGCCAAATGAAAAGTAATTTTGATAATATAACTTGTTTTTGAAGCCTTGTTAAATTGTCAGTGATTAATTCTACTTCTACGAATAAACGATCAAAATTACACTTTTTAATGTAATATTTTGCATCTGGGCATACAGATTGCAATACATCTTCAGATTGTTTTAAATTGCGAATGGTTTTATATATGTAGTCGTGATAATA
>JAZPZA010000026.1:0-76178 GCA_045544435.1 Acutalibacteraceae bacterium
GTATCCTCTAAAGAAATAACCCTATTAAATATTTCATCCTTGAGCATCTGCGAAGGAGTGCTCTTATACTGTTCAATCAATGCAGAAAGTGATTTCATCCATTCACCTTTTTTCTGTGTACGTTAATAATAATTGATTTGAGAATGGTAATATCCCCTTCCTGCTTCGTTTTGTACTCAACAAAGTCAAAGTTACGGATATTACTTCTAAAGAGCTCCTCAATACGTGTGCGATTATTCTCGGTGTCCTTAACCACATAATAGTTGGGCTTGACCTTTAAAAGCAAATCCCACCCATCATCGAGTTTCTTCTGCACTGAATCTTTTATGGTAATCGTTTCCCCTTTTTGTTCGTCAAAGGTTCGCGTAACATCATAAATAGATCCGCCCAATAGCAGAATAAACTCTCCGCTAATTCCAGTATTCGTTTTTTTAAAGTTTGATACAAGGAAAAAGCCTTCTTCAAGCCACCAGTCAAACAACCGTTTTTCAAGGCGCCCAACCTTGTCATTCAGAAGAAAATTCTCCATATAATAAAGTGCAACTTCCACGCCAACGGGTTTTGCTCCGTTTAGCATAACTGCACCTCCAATGTTTTTTCCGAAAACACTTGTAGGATAAGTATACCACCTGCATTTTTGATTGTCAAGAACTTTTTTGAAAATTATTACACTTTTATCTTATTTGCAAAGTTGCTTTTTTGTTTTTTATTGTCGTTTATTTGTAAATCATTACACTTTTATATGCGTTTCTCTTGACATCTCGAAATTATTGTGTTATCATATACACACTTGACACAGAAAGGAGGTCATGATGTGCCGGCGGCAAAAAACACCTTCGCCAAGGAGAAAGCTCAGCTTCTTTTGGCTTTACTGGAACAGTCCAGTAAAAAAGGTTATATTCGTTCAGATACCATTCTGAAGAGGTTTGCTCGTTATCGGCTGAATGAAGAAGAAAAAGAAGATATATTTCTTGAATTTGAAAACGCAGGTATACAAGTGGTATTCCCTGACAACCTGACAGATAACTATTTAGACTTGAGCGATGGCGATAAATCCGATGAATTTCAAACCCTTGCAGATAACACGGAGTCTTTTGAAAATCTCGACCCTGTTCACCAATATCTGTATGAAATTCACAGTTTCCCCGTTCTCACCCATAAGGAAACATTGAGCCTTGTTCGACGCATTCAAGAAGGTGACGCCGCTGCTCGCGAAAAACTAGTCAACTGTAATTTACGCTTTGCTTTTTCCGTTGCAACTAAATATATATGTACCGGCCTTCCTTTGCTTGATCTTGTGCAACAAGCAAATTTAGGTCTAATGACAGCTGTAGATAAGTATAACCCTAATCGAGGTACTCGATTTACTACCTACTCTGTTTTTTGGATTAAGCAAGCAATATTTACATATATTGAAGAACAATCACGGCTTATTAAAATACCCAGTTATATCAGCAGTGCCCTTAAAAAAATTAAATCCGTCACGGAAGAATACTACAATACATATAGTAAATATCCGTCTGATGACGAGATAGCGACCTTAACCGGATTTTCAATAGCACGGGTTAAACATTTAAAGACCCTTGAATACTCTATATCCTCGCTTGATTCTCCTGTAGGCGAAGAAATGGATGGTACTCTTTTAGATACCGTTCAGGATGATACTATTATTGACCCTATCACTAATATAAACATCCAGGAACGCAAAACAGCAATTGATGAGATACTTAACAAACTCTCTCCACGTGAGCGTCAGGTTCTTATCATGCACTTTGGACTTTGCGGACAGGAAAAACACAGCCTTGAGGTAATTAGTAAAAAAATGAATATTACAATGGAACGTATCCGGCAGATAGAATCATTGGCATTAAATAAAATTCGAGGTATGAACGGTTCTAACCGCTTAAGGAATTTCATTAAGCTATAACAAGTAAAAGCCTTCTGCTCAGGCTCGGTCCCCCTACCGAGCCTAAACAAAAGGCTTACTAAATTACTGCTTTCTATCAATTTCTTTTTGTGCTTTGCGGTCAAGATGCTTTTTATAATAAGAAAGAGCTTTCAGAACATATTCCTCTGCCTGTTTATCATTTAAGTCAGTAGGCATATATTTGCCGAGCCTTTCTACTGAAAAGCGATACTTCGGCTTTTGATTTGCTTTATCTTCAGCCATGATCTTTTCTACAAGTTCATATGTAAGTTCACCGTCTTTGAATGCTTTTCTCATTCTAACGGTTTGTGAAAATGACGGGAACACTTCTGTTCCATCTATAATATCAACCAAGTCTCTTTGGCTCTCTTCGTCCAAATAAGAGAGCTCTACGGCAGGCTGCATTTTCATCCTGCCTTTATCAACAAAATCAAGGAGCTCAGGAATAAGATTTGTTAAACGGATAAATCTGCGAATAGTTTCGCGGCTCTCGTTTACTTCTTTTCCAAGTTCTTCATTACTCCTCAACTTCGACACAACTTGTGTCGAGGTTAAATCGTTGCGCTTTCCCTGCCTTTTTATAGCGTCCAACTTCATCTTATAGGAGAACGCCTTCTCACTTGGCAGGATCTTAGAACGTTGGCAGTTGCTATCTACCATCATGATGATGGCTTCATCATCAGTAACATCAACGATAATAGCACGTATTTTATTTATTTTTAAAATTTCATAAGCCCTTTTTCTGCGGTGGCCGGAAATCAATTCATACCGACCATCAGCTTTGCCGCGCACAATTATGGGATTAAGCAGGCCGTTAGCTTCAATACTGGTGGCCAGTTCTGTCATGTCCTCATCATCGAAGACATGATACGGATGATTTGGGAAACTATCTATTAAATGCACCTTAATATCGGTTTCTCCTGCTCTGATAACTTCTCTGTTAATCTTTTTTTCCATTTTTAGCTCCTTTCGAGGCTTTCCGGTAAAGAAAAAGCCGGATCCCCATTACAAATCAAATTTTTGTAAAGAAAATCTCGGTTTTCAGAGCATTTAATATTTAAGTTGCCAGTCCAAGCTTTTTAGGTTCAAAAAAAGACTTTAATCCGTGCCTTTTTTTCTCTTCCTAAAAATTGTCCCAAAAAGCACTGAAAACCCTTGAAAAATCAAGGGTTTTCAGGCTTCGTGCCACTAAGCACGAATTTTGTGGAGCTGCTAACCAGATTCGAACTGGTGACCTCGTCCTTACCAAGGACGTGCTCTACCACCTGAGCCATAGCAGCATTTTATTGGCGACTTGCTTATTATATTATAACAAGTCGCCAAAGTCAAGTGTGAATTTTCAAAAAATCAATTTTCGCGGCCCTTTGGTCTGAGCATCAAATCTCTTACTACGGTATCAACTTTTCTGTCCTCATAAAGAACCTCATAGCAGGCATTAATAATAGGCAATTCAACATTATACTTTTTACCAAGCTGATATGCCATCAAAGCTGCATAATAACCCTCTACGGTGCCCACTTCTTCAAGCGCCTTCGTTACAGCAACACCTCTGCCAACCATATTGCCAAAGCGGTTATTACGGCTATGCTGTGAAGTGCAAGTAACAACCAAGTCACCAATGCCTGTAAGCCCTGCGAAGGTGCGCTCATTAGCGCCCATACGAACACCCAAATGCGCCATTTCGGAAAGTCCGCGTGTTATGAGCGCTGCTTTTGTGTTATCGCCAAGTCCCATGCCATCGCACATACCCGCACAAATGGCTATAACATTTTTCATCGCTCCACCGAGCTCTACGCCAATAACATCATCAGAAGTGTAAATTCGCATAAACTCGTTCGAAAGAACATCTTGTATAATAGAAGCGGCAGTTATGCTTTTTGATACGGCAACCAGCGAAGTGGGAATGCAACGGGCTACCTCCTCAGCGTGAGAGGGTCCCGATAAAACTGCAATCATATCATCAGGCAGTTCTTCGCGGATAATGGTGGAAAGCCGCTTAAGACTGCCTTTTTCAAAGCCTTTTGAAACATTAACCACGATGCCGTGATTTTCAACTGCTGCGAGTTTTTGTGCCACGGAACGCACCGCCACAGATGGTGTTGCGATTATCGTGATAAGAGAATCAGACGCACAATTAATATCGGTGGTAATATCTATATCATCAGGAAGCTTTATTCCTTTAAGAAGCTTCTCATTTTCGCGCTTTTCGGTCAAGAGGTCAACTTCCTCTTTAAAGGGTGACCAAAGCATTACCTGATGGCCACAATTATATGCAGTTAAAGCCAGAGCCATACCCCAGCCGCCTGAACCTAAAACGGTAACCTTAGCCATTTTATTTCCTCCTGATAGTAATCTTCTTTTCAGTACCTGCAAGAAGTCTTTTAATGTTTTCAGCGTGCTTTAGTATAACTATAGCACCCATAATAACAGTAAGTAGTGCCTGAGGCCAGAATGCGGCTGAATCGTTGTAGAACACTATTGTAAGCGTTACAACAGTTACAGTTGCAAACATAGAACTCAAGGAAACAATTTTTGTTATAAACACCGAAAGCGCAAACACACACAAACCGATAATTATCGCTAACGGGCAACAAACCGCAAAAATACCAACGCTTGTGGCAATTCCCTTTCCGCCTTTAAACTGGAAAAATATCGGGAATACATGTCCAAGCATACAAGCAACGCCGCAAAGAAAGGCACCATACACAGGAGAACCCCAAAGGGCATCACTGTTTTCTGCGATATACTGAAAAACAAGCTTGCCTGCAAAGCATGCTACAAAGCCTTTAAGCGCATCACAAACAAAGGTGAGAGCGCCAGGCAGAAAACCGCCCACGCGCATAACATTTGTGGTGCCTGCGTTGCCGCTGCCAAGCTCGCGGACATCCGTTTTTATAAAGAGCTTAGTGAAAATAACCGCAAAGCTGATGCTGCCTATTAAATAAGCTGCTATAACAACTATTAAAGCAAGAAAAATCATGCGTTTTTATCTCCTCTCTCACGGATAACAAATCTTACGGGCGTTCCCTCAAGACCGAAGGTTGAACGAATTTGATTTTCAAGATACCTTTGATAAGAAAAATGGAATAGCTCTGCATTATTACAAAAGCACACAAAGGTTGGCGGGCAGGTTGAAGCCTGTGTCATATAATAAATCTTAAGGCGTTTACCTTTATCAGACGGAGGTTGAACGCGTGCGGTAGCATCCGCCAAAATATCATTAAGCTTACCCGTGGAAATTCGCATAGTATTCTGTGTGCGAACATAGTTTATAAGCTCAAAAAGACGGTCTAAACGCTGACCTGTTTTTGCAGATATGAAAATTATCGGCGCATACGGCATAAAGGAAAAATCAGTCATAAGACGCTTGCGATAAGCATCCATCGTGAAGCCATCCTTTTCCACAATATCCCATTTATTAACGGCGATTATGCACGCTTTTCCCTGCTCTAACGCAAGCCCTGCTACCTTGGAATCCTGCTCGGTGAAGCCATCTGTGCCATCTATCATTATAACACAAACATCCGAGCGTTCAATAGCCATTTTAGCACGCAACACGCTATATTTTTCGATTTTATCCTCAACGCGACTGTTTCTGCGAAGTCCAGCAGTATCGATAAAATTAAATTTACCGAACTTATTTTCCACAAGCGAGTCGATAGCATCTCTTGTGGTACCCGCAATATCAGATACGATAGCACGCTCTTCGCCGGTTACCTTATTAACTAATGAGGATTTACCTGCATTCGGTTTACCTATTACGGCAACATTGATAACCTCTTCGTCCTCCGCTTCATCCGCTTCAGGGAGATACTCAAAAGCCGCATCCAAAAGGTCACCTGTTCCGTGACCATGCACCGAGGATACTGGGATAGGGTCGCCAAGGCCTAAATTATAAAATTCGTAAAACTCGGCAGGAACATCACCGATTTTATCGCATTTATTCACACATAAAACAATGGGTTTATTGCTTTTAAGAAGCATCGAAGCAATTTCCATATCGGTAGCTGTAACGCCTGTTTGGAGGTCGCAAACCATAATAATAACATTTGCGGTGTCGATAGCAAGCTGAGCCTGAGAGCGCATACCTGAAAGTATAATATCATTTGTCTTGGGCTCGATACCGCCCGTATCAACGAGCATTACTTTTCTACCACTCCATTCGGCATCGCCATAAATTCTATCGCGAGTTACACCTGGAGTGTCATCAACGATAGAAAGGCGCTTACCGATAAGCTTATTAAAAAGGGTTGATTTGCCCACATTCGGTCTGCCAACAACGGCAATAATCGGTTTTGCCATAACACTTACCTCCTATCAAGTATATTATTAACAAAGTCATAGCCGTTGCAATCAACAACTGTGACCTTAATATTCAATTTCTCTGAGAGCTCAGTAACAGTAACACTATCGAGGAACATATCTCCCTCGCTTCGAAGCATAGCAGAAGGAACGAGCAGTTCTTCGCCCAAATCCTTTCCGTCAAGCTGAGCAATAATATCCGTTGCAGTAACAAGCCCTGTTACTGTTATCATTTCACCGAAAAAATCATTCCTAATAGGATAAACATCACACCTTAAGCCATTATACTTAGCTTCACATTCATCTGCAAGCTCTCTGATTAGCTTATAGGGAGATTTTCCTGTTACCAGACTAATATGACGACCGCTATTTTTAGGCTCAACATCCAATAGAGCATCCTTCGCCTCACTTTTAAACAGCGACCATATACCAACGCCGTTTTCAAGCTGCAGAAAATCGCCGTAAAATTGAGCCTCGGGGATTTCGCGTTCAGCCAAGAGATAAAGCTCATCAGAGCCATAAACACGCCTGCTGCCGTATTTTCGAGCGCTGATTTCACCAAATTTGTCTATAACATCAAGCGCTTGGTTTGCAGTATCTTTGCTAAAAGGCTTAAGTGGCGCAAGACCCTCGCGATATTTGGTAAGGCCAACTGGCACCGCCGCAATACACTCCATATTTTCAAGCTCTAAAAGGTCATTGAGACTTTTTTCAAGCTCCGCCCCATCGTTATAGCCAGGGCACAAAACAAGCTGAGAGTTCATCTTTATTCCCGCTTCGTTAAAACGGCGCATAATATCGAGTGCCTTGCCCGCATTCTTATTAGCCATCATTTTAACTCGAAGCTCGGGATTCGTGGTGTGAACGGATATGTTTATAGGGCTGATATGCATTTTTATAATACGGTCTATCTCATGCTCGGTGATATTAGTAAGAGTTATATAATTACCAAACAAAAAAGATAATCGTGAATCATCATCTTTAAAATAAAGGCTTTCGCGAAGTCCTTTAGGCAGTTGGTCGATAAAGCAAAAAATGCACTTATTTTTGCAGCTGCGCTTTTCATCCATGAGATAGGTATCAAACAACAAGCCTAATTCATCATACTCGCCTTTTTTAATTTTTACTTTTTTTACTTTTCCCTTTGAATTTATAATCTCGGCAATGATTTTTTCACTGTTTTGATAAAAGCGATAATCAAGAACATCCATTATTGTTTCTGTGTTTAAAGAAACGAGAGTATCCCAAGGTCTAATACCCGCTTTATATGCAGGACTACCCTTTTCAACATCCTTTATAATTACAGCCAAATAATCACCGCCTTTAAAACTCTTAACAAAAAACAAGAGGAGGAATTGCTCCTCCTCTCCTTAAACTAATTACTCTGCAACCTTAATAACCTCACGGCCATTATACTTGCCGCAGGCAGGGCAAATTCTGTGGGGACGCTTATACTCACCACAATCTGCACATCTTACAAGTGTGGGTGCGGTAAGCTTCCATACATTATTTCTTCTCTTGTCTCTTCTTGCTTTAGAAGTTTTTCTCTTCGGTACTGCCATTCTTCAGCACCTCCTTAAATTAATAATTATGAAAGTTTTTAATCATTTAGTAAATCTTTGAGCTTTTGAAGGCGTGGGTCAACCTCTTCATTAAGGCAACCACATTCACCCTCGTTAAGGTTTTTGCCGCATTTGAAACAATAACCTTTACAAGACTCTTTACATAAATGTTTTGTAGGAAGATCTAAAATAACCTCCGAATACACAAGCTCGTCCACATCTAATTTCATATCCGGAACGGTGATAATTGTGTCACTCTCCTGTCTCTCAATAGAAGTGGCAAGCAATTTATCAATCGTTACGGTGTGCCTGTGCGCGGTATCAAGACCACAACGGTCGCAAGGAGCAAAAAAAACATACCCGATACTAAGTTTCAAAGTAACAACACTTGCTTTGTTTGAAACGGTACCCTTAACCTCAATGGGATTTTTGAGCGGAAAATTACCCATATGGTCAACAGAACTCATATCTAAAGTGTGTTCGATCTGCAAAGCCGAATTTTCGGTTGCAAAGATGCGTTTTAGATCAAGTATCATATATGCACCTCACAATGCAGCATTAAGCCGCAAAATATATTATATAGATGCGAGTGCCCTTTGTCAAGCACTTATTTCCATATTTTTTACAAAAAAATCTTCATTAAGTAATTGACATTATAGGCTAAAAAGGATATAATTGTAAAAATATATTTTAGGAAGGGAAAGATATTTATGGCTTTTTATTTTTCTGAAACCTCGCACACCTTTAATGAATATTTGTTAGTACCAGGATATTCCTCATCTGAATGTGTGCCTGCAAATGTTAGCCTTAAAACACCACTTGTTAAATTCAAAAAGGGCGAAGAGCCTGCTATTTCTATGAATATACCTATGACCTCTGCTATAATGCAATCGGTATCCGGTGACCGTTTGGCAGTAGCCCTCGCTCGCGAAGGTGGCGTTTCTTTCATATACGGCTCACAGTCCGTTGAGGATGAAGCAGCTATGGTAGCCAAGGCAAAAGCCTATAAAGCGGGCTTTGTTGTAAGCGCATCAAATGTTTCGCCTGATGATACTCTTGAGGACATAATTGCTTTGAAGGAAAAGAACGGCTATTCAACCGTTGCTGTTACTTCTGATGCAACACCAAACGGCAAGCTTTTAGGCATTGTTACCAGCCGTGATTACAGAGTAAGCCGTATGGACAAGTCCACAAAGGTTAGCGAGTTTATGACTCCACTTGAAAATCTCATTTTAGGTGATGAAAATACCACACTAAAGCAAGCTAATGATATTATCTGGGATAACAAGCTCAACTCACTTCCTATCGTTGATAAAAACGGTTGCCTTAAATATTTCGTATTCAGAAAGGACTACGATGCTCACAAAGAAAACCCTAACGAGCTGCTTGACAGTCATAAGCGCTATGTTGTTGGCGCGGGTATCAACACAAGGGATTATGCACAGCGTGTTCCCGCCTTGATAGAGGCAGGCGCTGATGTTCTTTGCATCGACTCCTCCGAAGGCTTCAGCGAATGGCAGAAGCTTACAATCGAGTGGATACGCGAGCGTTACGGCGATAGCGTTAAAGTGGGCGCAGGTAATGTTGTTGATGCAGAGGGCTTCAGATTCCTTGCTGATTGCGGCGCCGACTTTATAAAGGTAGGTATCGGCGGCGGCTCTATCTGTATCACAAGAGAAACAAAAGGTATTGGCCGCGGTCAGGCAACATCTCTTATTGAGGTTTGCAAGGCAAGGGATGAATACTTTGAAGAAACAGGCGTTTATGTTCCAGTTTGCTCCGATGGCGGTATCGTTCACGACCATCATATGACATTGGCTCTCGCTATGGGCGCAGACTTTATGATGCTTGGTCGTTACTTCGCAAGATTTGATGAAAGTCCAACCAATAAGATTAACATCAACGGCAACTACTACAAGGAATATTGGGGTGAGGGCTCTAACCGCGCTCGCAACTGGCAGCGTTATGACCTTGGCGGCGATAAGAAGCTATCCTTCGAGGAGGGTGTTGACTCCTATGTTCCATATGCAGGTACTTTAAAGGATAATGTCGCATTATCACTCAGCAAGGTTAAGTCCACAATGTGCAACTGCGGCGCACTTAATCTCCCTGATTTCCGCGATAAAGCGAAGCTTACACTCGTTTCCGCAACCAGTATTATTGAGGGTGGCGCGCACGATGTAATTCAGAAAGAAACCTCTTTAGGTACAAGCAAGTAATAATAATTTAGCCCCGAATTTTTCGGGCTTTTTTATACACAAAAAAGGTGCAACCCGCGAGGGCTGCACCTTTATATTTTAAATTACATCTTAGAAAGGTTATCCTTAAGGGTATTAAGCTGCTCTCTAAGCTGTGCGGGAAGCTTGTCGCCAAACTTCTTGTAATGCTCTTCAATTTCCTCGGCTTCCTTAGTCCAAACATCCTTGTCAACCTCAAGAATAGACTTAAGTGTATCCATATCCATATCAAGGTCGGTAAGGTCGATATCCTCAGGCATTGGAACATAACCGATAGCGGTCTCAGTAGCATCTGCCTTGCCTTCGCAACGGTCAATAATCCAGTTAAGAACACGCATATTATCGCCAAAGCCTGGCCATACAAAGTTACCCTCATCATCGGTGCGGAACCAGTTAACATTGAAAATCTTTGGAGCCTTGTCGCCAAGCTTTTCACCCATTTCGAGCCAGTGTGCGAAGTAATCGCCCATATGGTAGCCACAGAAAGGAAGCATAGCCATTGGGTCACGGCGAACAACGCCAACAGCGCCTGCAGCAGCTGCGGTAGTCTCAGAAGCCATAGCAGAGCCTACGAATACACCGTTAACCCAATCCTTGGATTGATATACAAGCGGAGCACACTTAGCGCGACGGCCGCCGAACACGATAGCGGAAATCGGCACGCCCTCACCCTTGTTAAACTCATCAGAGATGCAGGGGCAATTCTCAGCAGGAGCAGTAAAGCGTGAGTTGGGGTGTGCGGCATAGGTTGACTTATCAGCCTTAACGAACATTGAAGGATTCCATGGGTTACCCTTCCACTCAAGAGCGTTCTCGGGTGGATTCTTATCGAGGCCTTCCCACCAAACTGTGTTATCATCAAGGTTTAATGCAACATTAGTGAATATTGTGTTCTTCTTTGTGCTTTCAAGCGCATTGAAGTTAGAGTGCTCGTTAGTGCCGGGTGCAACGCCGAAGAAGCCGTTTTCTGGGTTGATAGCATAAAGTCTGCCATCCTCACCTATCTTCATCCAGGAAATATCGTCACCAACGGTCCAAATCTTATAGCCCTTCTTGCGGAGATATTCGGGGGGAATAAGCATTGCAAGGTTGGTCTTACCACAAGCAGACGGGAATGCTGCTGCGATATAGCGAACCTCGCCCTTAGGATTCTGAAGGCCCAAAATGAGCATATGCTCTGCCATCCAGCCTTCCTTCCAACCCTGATATGAAGCGATACGAAGTGCGAAGCACTTTTTACCGAGAAGAACATTACCGCCGTAACCTGAGTTAACGGAAATAATTGTGTTATCCTGTGGGAAGTGGCAGATGTATCTCTTTTCAGGGTCAACATCACATCTTGAATGCAAACCGCGTACCCAGTCATTGCTATCGCCTAAAACCTCAAGCACCTTGGGGCTTACGCGTGTCATAATAAGCATATTAAGAACAACATAAACAGAATCGGTTATCTCAATACCAATCTTTGCAATAGGTGAACCGATGGGGCCCATAGAATAAGGGATAATATACATAGTTTTGCCCTTATAGCTGCCACGAGCAATATCATAAAGCTTCTTATACATTTCAGAAGGCTCGCACCAGTTGTTTGTGGGACCTGCTTCTTCCTTGGTTGCGGTGCAGATAAATGTTCTATCCTCTACACGGGCAACGTCGTTAGGATTGGTTCTGTGCAAATAGCAACCAGGAAGCTTATCCTGATTGAGCTTGTGAAGCTCGCCGAGTTTTACAGCTTCCTCGCGAAGCTCCTCGCGCTGCTCATCACTGCCGTTAATCCAAACAACATTATCGGGAGTAAGAAGCTCCTTCATTTCGTCAAGCCATTTTAAAACGGTTTTGTTGGTAGTCATTTTAATTCTCCTTAAAAAATAATGCAATTTTTACCTCATACATTATAATATTTTTTATGGTAAAAATCAATAGCAAAAGATATTTTTTTAATCTTTGTTAATAATTTACCAATTATATGGGTTATTAATCGCAACACTTGACAAAATTTTATATAAAGTATATTATTAACATACTTATATCCATCGGAGGTGTTTGGATGAAAGATGGATTTATAAAGGTTGCTGCGGCAACTGTTGAAATTGCAGTTGCGGATGTTAAAAGCAACACCTGCAAAATTCGTGAAAAAATCGAACAGGCTGACAGTGCCGGTGTTAACTTGCTCGTTCTGCCTGAGCTTTGTGTAACAGGTTATACCTGTGGTGATTTATTCCTTTCGCACAAGCTAATCGCTGAATCTTATTCAGCCTTATGCGAACTGCGTGATTTCACTGCGGGAAAATATCCTGTGGTTGTTATCGGACTGCCTATAACATATAACTGCAAGCTTTATAACTGCGCTGCAGTTTTATATAACGGCAAGATACTCGGTATAGTACCCAAATCCCTTCTCCCCAACTATGGCGAATTTTACGAAAAGCGCGCCTTTAATTCGGGAAGCGAGCTTGATGGCACAACCAATATAATTATAGATGGCGAACCTGTTAAATTTGGTTCTTTGATATTCAGAAGTAAAAACTGCATCAACTTTACCTTTGGCGTTGAAATTTGTGAGGACCTTTGGAGTGCAGACACCCCCGCAACCAAGCTTTGCCGTGACGGCGCGGTAATTGTTGCAAATCTTTCGGCCTCCAACGAAACTGCAGGTAAGGCTGATTTCCGCAGGTCACTTGTTCGCTCTGCTTCTGCAAGACTGCTGTGCGGTTATATTTACGCTACTGCAGATTATTCGGAATCAACTCAGGATGCAGTTTATTCTCGTCATAATATTATTTGCGATAATGGAAACATTATTGCAGAAAATCCACCATTTGCAGATAATGAAATGGTTATCAGTGAAATCGATGCTGACGCGCTTGCCTTCAAGCGTCGTAAAAACACCTCCTTTATACCAGAAAACGATAAAAACACCGTTAATGTTTATTTTGACCAGCCTGTTCGCGAAACACAAATAACACATCAAGTTTCAAAAACACCTTTTATTCCACAAATCAAGCTTGATGAATATTGCGAGGAAGTCCTTAAAATACAGTCGTTCGGTCTTAGAAAGAGATTAGAGCACACTGCAGCAAAAAAAGCCGTTATCGGAATTTCAGGCGGCCTTGACAGCACCTTGGCTCTGCTTGTTTGCGTTCGCGCTATGAAGCTGCTCGGCAGAGAACCAAGTGATATTTTGGCAGTTACTATGCCCTGCTTTGGCACCACCGAGCGGACCAAATCAAACGCCGTTAAGCTTTGTGAACTTTTAGGCGTTGAAATAAAAGAAATTGATATTACCAATAGCGTTTTATCTCACTTTTTGGATATTGGTCACAATAAGGACCAATTAGATGTTACCTACGAAAACTCTCAGGCAAGAGAACGCACTCAGGTGCTGATGGATATTGCAAATCAGTGCGGTGGCTTAGTTATAGGAACAGGCGATCTTTCAGAACTTGCTCTCGGATGGGCAACCTTCAACGGTGACCATATGTCTATGTACGGCGTTAACTCCTCTGTGCCGAAAACTCTTGTTAAATCGGTCGTAAGGTATGAGGCTGCAAAAATGGGTGGCTTAATTTCAAATATTTTATTCGATATACTTGACACCCCTGTTTCACCCGAGCTTTTGCCTGCAGATAACGGAAACATTGCTCAAAAAACAGAAGATTTAGTAGGGCCTTATGAATTGCACGATTTTTTTCTTTATCGTTTTTTGAGATATGGCGAATCGCCGAAAAAGATTTTCCGTTTAGCTAAATATGCTTTTGGCGGCGAATATTCAGATGATGTTATTTTACATTGGCTTTATATATTCACCAGAAGATTTTTTAATCAACAATTTAAGCGCTCTTGTATACCTGACGGTCCTAAAGTGATTTCAATTTCACTTTCCCCACGCGGTGACTGGCGTATGCCATCGGATGCAAGCTCTAAAATCTGGCTTGATGAAATTGATGAGTTAAAGCTTTCTATTTAATTATTCTTATCCCCTGAAAGGTGACCCTTATGAAATTAGTACCGTTTACAAAAGAAAATGTTTTGGATTGGGAAAAATCCTACCCCACACCGTTCTATGTTTATGATGAGAGCGGTATTAGAAATTGTGTTACAGATTTATATAAAGCCTTCTCTTGGAACAAAGGCTTCAAGGAATACTTTGCTGTTAAGGCTCTCCCCACCCCTGAAATCATAAGAATTCTAAATGACCTTGGCTGCGGAACCGACTGCGCATCCATACCTGAGCTTATGATTTCCACCAAATGCGGTGTGACAGGACATAACATTATTTTCAGTTCCAACGAAACCACTCGTGAGGAATATCTTGCAGCGCTCGAAGCGGGTGCAATAATTAACCTTGACGATATTACCCATATCGAATTTCTCGAAAGCATTGCTCCCCTGCCCGATACCTTTTGCGCAAGATATAATCCAGGTAAATTTAATATAACAAACGATATTATGGGCCATCTTCACGATACAAAGTTTGGTATGACTCACGAGCAAATACTTGAGGCTTTTGCAATTTTAAAGGCTAAAGGTGTTAAGCATTTTGGTATCCACTCGATGCTTGCAAGCTGTTCACTTATTGAGGAATATTATCCGCGCCTTGCCAAAAAGCTCTTCAAGTTTGCGCTTGAAATCAAGGAAAAGCTTGATATTAATATCGAATTTATTGACCTTTCGGGCGGTATTGGTATTCCTTATAAGCCCACAGAAGAGCCTGTTGACATTTTTGCGATAGGCGATGCCGTTAAAAAGGTTTATGATGAAATCGTTACACCGAGCGGTCTTGAAATTGCACTCTATACAGAAATGGGCAGATACATAACAGGACCTTACGGCTATCTTGTTTCGAAGGCAATTCATAAGAAGCATATTTATAAGGAATATATCGGTCTTGATTCAAGCTGCTGTGATTTAATGCGACCTGCAATCTACGGCGCATATCATCACATCACCGTTCTAGGTAAAGAAAATGCGCCTACAGTCGGAAAGTTCGATGTTGTTGGCTCGCTTTGTGAAAACAATGATAAGTTTGCGGTTGACCGCGAGCTGCCTCAGGTGGATATCGGCGATTATCTTGTTATCCACGATGCGGGCGCGCACGGCCACTCAATGGGATATAACTATAACGGCAAGCTAAGGTGCGCAGAAATGCTTTTAAAGGCAGACGGTAGCCTTAAGCTGATAAGACGCGCCCAAACACCTGCAGATTATTTTGCAACACTTGATATAGACCCCGCATTCAAGGATTAATCAGCTCTATAAAACAGCGGTTTTTTCTTTCCACTTGTAATGTTTAAAAATATCTGTTATAATATATTGTCGTATTATGCAATAAAGGGATGATAAAATGTCGGTTGGCTTCAGAAAAAGTCTTTTTGGATTTAATTGTGACGATGTAATTGAATATATAGAAAAGACTCATAGAGATTTTTCTTCAAAAGAAACCTTACTTAATAAAAAAATCGGTGACCTCGATAGCACACTTGTGAATGTGAACGCACAGCTTGATGAAATAAAGGCGGCAAAAGCAAAGGTTGACGCTCAGCTTAAGGAATACACCGATAAATATGATGAGATAGAGCGCCTTTCACAAAATATTGGCAAGCTTTATCTTGTGGCACAGTCTAACGCTAAATCAATTATGCAAAACTCTGCCGAGTCACAGGAAATGAGCCGCAAGGAAATTGAGAAAAACCTTGGTTGCATTGATGAGGCGCACGAATCTTTGAATTCACTCAAGAGCGAAATTATGCAAACAAGTGCAGATTTTGTTTCAAGAGTCGAGGCTCTGGTTTCTTCCCTTAATATCACGCGCGAACAAATAACCAACAACGATGCCCAAAATAAAGAGCTTTCAGAAAAATTTGAAAGCCTTTACGCTGGAATGCAGAAATAATTAACCAAAATTTAAAATACCCGTTAAAAACGGGTATTTTTTTATTGCAATTTATTGCGCGATGGTATATAATAAAATAAAAGGTTGTTCCATTTGGTACAATTGGAGGTGTAGACCGTGCACTGCTTTTTATTTGACGGACTAAGCGAATCACAAGAAAAAAGTATTTATAATGATTTTGGCGAGTTTGTTACCATTAAACGAGGCGCTGAGCTTTATAAGTTCGGAATGCTTGGTATCTTGAAATCGGGTAAAGCAACTATAAAGAGACTTAGCGATACAGGAAATCTTGTTAATATGCGCTCTTTAAATGAATGTGAGCTTTTTGGCGCAGCTTCGGTTTTCGGTCAGTGGAAAGAGGGCTCAAGCAGCATTATCGCGGATAGCACTTGTGAGGTTATCTATATTTCAGAAGTTAATTTCAGAAATATTATTACTTCATATCCTACGGTAGCAATTAAATATATTGAGTACCTAAGCGATAAAATTCGTTTTCTTAACCGCAAAATCGATACCTTTTCAGCAAAAACAACCGAACAAAAGCTATATGAATTTTTATTATCAAATGCAGATAATAAAAATCAAGTAAAATTAAAGTTCGGTATGTCAGAGCTGGCAAGGCGCTTAAATGTTGGCAGAACAAGTCTTTATCGCGATATTGATTCACTTGAAAAATGCGGTCTTATAATGCGTGACGGTCAAAACTTCGAAATTAAATAGAAGGGTGATAAAAATGAAAAAACTATTTGCAATTATTCTCTCGCTCGCACTGATGTTCTCGCTTACCGCCTGCGGTAATGCTGATAATGCATCTTCACAGGCTGATACTTCGAGCAAAGCGCCTTATACTTCGGTTGAAATGTCTGTCGCTTGTATGACAGGACCCACAGGTATAGGTATGGCTAAATTAATGCATGACGATGAAGCCGGTGTTGCCGCTAATGATTATACCTTTACAGTTGCAAGCGCCGCACCTGATATCACAGGAAAATTCCTACAAGGTGAAATTAATATTGCATCGGTTCCTACCAATGTTGCGGCAACACTTTATAATAAATCACAGGGTAAGGTTCGTATGCTCGCTGTTAATACCTACGGTGTGCTCTCAATCCTTGAAAAGGGCGATACAATCAAATCAATCGCCGACCTTAAGGGTAAAACAATTTATTCAACAGGTAAGGGTCAAAACCCCGAATATATCTTAAACTATATCCTTTCGGAAAACGGAATTAATCCGCAAACAGATGTTACAATTAATTTTGTTTCCAGCGAGGATTTAGTAGCTAAGCTTATAAGCGGCGAGGCGCAAATCGCTATGGCACCGGAACCTGCAGCAACAACCGTTATGGTTAAAAATCAAGAATTAAAGCGCGTTTTAAGCATAAACGACGAATGGGCAAAGGTATCAGATACCAAGCTTATGATGGGTTGCGTTATAGCACTCGACAGTTATGTTGAGGCAAATCCCGCAGCCGTTGAAAAGTTTTTAGAAGAGTATAAGGCTTCTATTGAATATGCCGCTGTTAATACTGATGAAGCGGCAACTTATTGCGAGACTTATAAAATTGCACCAAGCGCTGCAATTGCAAAAAAAGCAATCCCCACATGCAATCTTTGCTACGTTGCAGGCAAGGATATGAAAACCAATGTAAACGGATATCTTGATGTTTTATTTAAAGCAGATCCAACATCTATCGGAGGAAAATTACCCGCTGATGACATCTACTACAAAGCTGACTAAAACTAATTTAATCAAAAAAACAATAAAGGCTGTATGTATAGCGACCTTCTGGATAATTATCTGGGAGGCCGCTTCCCGCCTTGTCAGCTATAATAACGAATTATTGTTACTTATATTGCCAAGTCCTTTTACGGTTTTCAAAAAGTGGTCACAGCTGGCATTCACAGAGCCTTTTCTTAGCGCAACTGCTATAACACTCGGTCGCATTTTTTCGGGTTTTGTTTTAGGCACTTTAATTGGTTTTTTTCTCGGTATATTGACACATTTTTCAAGGCTTTTCTATTCCTTGATTTCACCTTTGCTTAAAATAATACGCGCTATCCCTGTTGTAGCTATAATAATATTAATGTATTTATTTTTTAACAGTTCAACCCTGCCGATTTTAATTGTGTGCCTTATGGTTTTGCCTCTTATTTGGCAAACGGTTAATGATGGGCTTCAAAACACAGATGAGCAGCTTATTGAAATGGCAAAGGTGTTTAGCATATCCCCTATTAAGACTCTTTTAAAAATTAAATTGCCCTTTATAATGCCCACACTTTTGACTGCAGCGGTAAACGCTTTGGGACTTGCGTGGAAATCGGGCGTTGCCGCAGAAGTTATATGCTTGCCTGACACATCGTTAGGTACATTACTATGGCAAAGCAAGGGTAATGTGAATTATGACGAGGTTTATGCAGTAACCTTAACCATTATTGCGCTTAGTATTATCATAGAATTTTTACTTAAATTCCTCTGTAACAAGTATCTTTTGAACGGAGGTAATGTAAATGATTGAGCTTAAAAATATAAATTTCTCTTATGGCAATCAGCAAATTCTAAAAAATTTCAATCTCATTGTGAATGACGGCGAATGTGTGCATCTATCAGGCATTTCAGGAAGCGGAAAAACAACCGTTGCCAAACTTATATTGAGACTCTTAGAGCCGCACAGTGGTAGTGTTGCTGCTCCAAAAAAGATTTCTTGTGTTTTTCAAGAGGATAGACTTGTTGAAAATGTTAGTGTTATAAGCAATATAAGAATGCCGCTTAAAAATCATCAATATAGCATCGCCGATGAACTGCTTAAAAAAGCTAATTTATCAAGCATTGCTAAAAAGCGAGTGAATGAGCTTAGCGGGGGTATGAAACGCCGCATTGCCATTATAAGAGCGATAGCCTACGGCGGTGATGCACTTATACTTGATGAGGCATTCACAGGTATTGATTATGAAAATAAAATAGTTATAGCAGATATGATAAAGCAGGAATTTTTAGATAAGGGAAAACCTGTGCTAATGATAACACATATCAAAGAAGATGCTGAAATTTTAGATGCAAGAATAATAAAAATGTAAGGAGATAGCTTAGCTATCTCCTTTTTTTATTGTTACATTATTAAACTTTACCGTGTAATTCTTATTAGGAATTTCAAGTTCAAGCGGTAATCCAGCAGGCGAAAATTGAAATATAAATTCATCGTCCCCTATTTTGCCCTCCACACAGCAATTATTCTCATTTGAAACTGCGGTTAGACCCTCTTGATTAACATAATTGATAACATCATTTAAAACGGCTGCAACGCCGCTATCGGGCATATTGCCAGAATTAGGGGTATATTTTATTCCAAGATACTCTGCTGATACATTAGAGTCGGAAAAATTAAGATTTAAGCCCGCTATCTCCTCAGGGCTTATGACCTTAATATTGGTGCTTTCATCACTGATGCTAACATCAAAAGCATAGTGCGCATCACCACACTCAGTTTCAGCAGTAAAATTAATGTTATTCAGTATAGGTACTACGGTATTACTACCTCCACAGCCGCAGAGCACTATAAGAAAAAGCAGGACACAACAAAGCTTAAATCTCAAAGGAACCTCTCCTAATCAGATATAACTTTAAGCTCCTCTATTATATCGCTGGGTATCATTGCGCGTTCTTGCATTTTTTTAGCCGCGCTATCTGCGGCCTTGCCATGCAACCAAACGGACACACACGCCGCATCAAGCGGCTCATAGCCCTGAGCGAGCCTTGATACTATCATACCAGAAAGCACATCACCGCTGCCACCCGTTGCAAGACCTGAGTTACCTGTTGTGTTAAAATAAACCCTACCATCGGGCGCGGCAACTATTGTGTTGGCACCCTTGAGCACCAAAACACACCTATTCTCGGCGGCAAATTTTTTTGCGTATTTTACCCTGTTTGCTTCTATATTTTCAGTGGTGGTATTGCAAAGACGAGCCATTTCGGCGGGATGCGGAGTTAGTATCACAGGAGCTTTAATATTTCTTATTAAATTTATGCTTCCCGCAATGGCATTTATTCCATCCGCATCAATAACCGTAGGTATATTTGTTATTTCGAGCGTTCGCCTTATAAGCTTAACGGCGTCTTCACTTCTGCCAAGTCCGCAACCAATAAGTAGTGCCGAGCTACTTGAAACCGAGGATAAAATCACTTTATCATATACCTCGGGTGCACCGCTTTGTGTGGTAGCGGTGGGTATGGTTACAGCTTCAGGAACACTTGAAGTAAAAGCAGAGTAATTCTTATCGCAAACAAGCGCTTTAACAATTCCCACACCACTGCGCAAAGCCGCGCGAGCCGCTAAAATTTCTGCACCACACATACCATAGCTTCCGCAAAACAGCAGTGCGGTACCAAAGGTCCCCTTATGCGAATTTTTAGCACGCTTTTTCTTAGTTGGCGTATCGATGGTCGTGTAAGCATATTCATTAAGCGGTATTCCAATATCGCAAACTATAACCTCGCCGCAATATTCGCTGGTTTGAGGTAATAAATTGCATAATTTATAGCAGAAAAAAGAAATTGTGAGGTCGGCTTTAAATGCGCATGAAACCTCGCCACCATCACAAAAAACACCACTCGGCACATCAATGGCTATTTTTGCACAGTTGTGTGCATTGATTTTTTCTATCAACTCGGCAATTTCACCTGATAATAAACGATTAAGTCCAATACCAAAAAGCGCGTCGATAATAATATCAAATTCACCATTAAAAGTATTTAAAACGGGAATTCCGTTGGTGCCCTCCTTAAAACGCGACGCAGTTTCGGCTGTAGGATAACCAAACGGCAGTAGTAAGCTTACATTGGCGCCCAGTTTTCTAAGCTTTGAAGCAATAACTAAACCATCGCCGCCGTTATTACCACTTCCGCAAACAATGCACACACGCTTACCGATAACCGAAAATCTATCGGAGATTATTTTTGCGGCGCCCTCCCCTGCCTTTTTCATAAGCTGCGCATAAGAAAAAATGCCGTTTTTAACGGCATTATCCTCTGCGGTTTTAATTTGCGAACAAGTTAAAACCTTCATATAAATTACTCCTTAAAAGCGCTGATGGCTAAAAATTTAGGCAGAAACTTAACCATAGCATTGCGCATTCTTTCATCTGGTGAGAAAACGACAAGATGCTTGCCGCCCGTTTCCTTATCAACAACCATAAAGTAAGCATCTTCATCCGTTTCATTGCAAGCTATTACAGTGCTTTTATAATCCCCAACAGGCTTTGCGTTTGGATTATATTTTTCAAGGCGCTGAACACTTGCCACTTCAAAGCTCAAAACGCGCTTTCTTGAGCTTTTTGCAATTATTTTATCAATATCCATAGTTCCGTTGGTTAAAATATATTCATATTCAACCGAAAGGAATGAATACAATTTATATGCACCGTAGATAATACCTACCGTTGCAATAAAAGCCAGCGAGCCTAAAAAAGCAATTGAAACGGTTATAAGAAGTATTGCAAGGACGGAAATTGCTATATAAAGCATCCATGTTTTTGCGGTTTTTTTAATAGAAACCAATTGTTCGAAAAAGGTATCCATAGTTTTAGCTCCTTTACTAGGTACTTGCATTATAATATATTTTAGTATATAATTAAAAAAAATGCAAGTCTGGCTTTATTATTTAATGAAATCAGGTGTAAATATGAAAATCAAACAAGGCTTTTCATTAAAAAAGGAAAATGGAGAGTATGCTGTTATCTGTGATAAGACCGTTCAAAAAGATTTTAACTGCACTATTTTTCTCACAGGAACCTCTGTTTTTCTATGGAATATGCTGGCTTCGGGCGAGGTAAGCAAAGAACAAATGCTTAATGCGCTACTTGAAAACTATGATATATCAACCGTTTTAGCGCTCAGCAACATTGATATTTTCATTAAAACACTTAGAGAAAACGGAATTTTAGAAGAATGAACAATAAAAACTCATCCGTTAAATGGATATATGAACGAACTAAGCATTTTTTGCCGTATATAATGCTAATTTCCCTGCTCAATGCTGTGGCTGCGGTCATCTATGTGCTACTGGCTAATGTTTCAAAAAATGTGATAGATTCTGCCGCGCCAAATGCTCAAAGCGCGCTTATTGCAGGCGGGATTAGTCTGCTTAGTTTGATTATAATACAAATAGCACTTGATTCGGCTATTTCTATGATTAACATTAGGGTTTCAAGCAATATGAATATTGCACTTAGAAACTATATGTTCACAAAAGTATTGCACAAAAAATATGCCGACATTTCAAAATATCATTCAGGTGACCTGCTTAACCGATTTTCCTCTGATGTGGAACAGGTGGTAAACGGCTGTGTTTCTATAATTCCAAGCCTTGTTTCAATGCTCACAAAAATCATTGCAGGAATAGTTGCTCTTTTATATCAAAATTACATACTTGCCATCGCGGTCTTGATGGTTGGATTTTTCTTTCCTCTTATGGGAAGACTTTTGAGCAAGCGATATAAAAAGCTACATAAGCAAGTTCAACGCAGTGAGGGACAAACCCGTTCTTTTTTACAGGAATGCTTTGCAAATATCGTTGTTGTTAAAACCTTTTCGGGCGAGGCGCCGCTATATGACAAGCTTAACGAATATATGCAGGTAAATAAGTCGCTCAAGATAAAACGAAACTTTCTTTCTGTTTTAATTTCTATCAGCTTATATTTCTTTTTCACCGCAGGCTACTATGGCGTGCTTGTTTGGGGCGCAGGTAAAATTGCGGCGGGTGTTATTACCACAGGCACTCTAATTTATTTTTTGCAGCTTATTTCAATGCTTCGAGCCCCTCTTCAAAATATTTCGGGTGTTATACCGCGTTACTATTCTATGATAGCTTCTGCAGAAAGGCTTATAGACCTTGAGCAATTAAAAAACGAACCGCCCACCCTTCAAGAAAAAGACCTTGAAAAAATTAATAATTCCTTTGATAAAATTATTGCAGACAAGCTTACCTTTGCATATGATAAATCACTTCTCTTAAAGGACTGCTCTTTCGAAATCAAAAGGAACACCGTAACTGCTATTACGGGCGAATCTGGCAGCGGAAAAAGCACCCTTTTTAAGCTGCTTTTAGGACTACATTCACCTATTGCCGGTAAGCTTTCATTTGACGGAAAAGCCCCTATAAATGAAACCACGCGCCCAATGTTTTCCTATGTTCCCCAAGGCAATATGATTCTTTCGGGCACTATACGCGAAAATATAGCCTTGTGCGACAAAAATGTCAGCGACGAGAATATTATTAAGGCTGCAAAGACTGCAGTTATTTACGATTATATAGCTTCGTTACCCGATGGACTTGATACAGTGCTCACAGAGCGCGGAGGCGGTCTTTCAGAGGGACAGATTCAGCGAATAGCGATAGCGCGAGCATTATTGTTTGATGCGCCGATAATATTGCTTGATGAATCCACATCAGCATTAGACGAGGCAACCGAAGCT
The DNA here is from genome assembly GCA_045544435.1 of Acutalibacteraceae bacterium. GTDB lineage: Bacteria > Bacillota > Clostridia > Oscillospirales > Acutalibacteraceae > UBA737. Next base: position 23,396 of record JAZPZA010000026.1, read on the forward strand.
GAGCTTATAAATAACCTAAAAGAGTTTACCGATAAAACAATTATTTTTATCACGCACAGAAGCACCTCACTTAGCGCGTGCGATAATATATTGCATCTTGAAAACGGTAGTTTTAATTAATACAGAAAGCACCTCGCCTGAGGTGCTTTTTATATTCCCGTTAAATCAAAGCTTGGTATATAATCCTCGCTCGCGCTGCTGCGCTGCTGAATATAGCAATTATCAAAACCACTATCCGATATATAATCAATAACCTTATTATATTCTCTCGCCGTTATTCTTCGGTTTATAACAGGCATATTAAGTGCTTTTCCACACGGCACATACTGACTCATTATACTAAAATAAGCCGATGGCGCGTTATTTCTCACCCAATCAAATATTTCTATTGCCTCGCGTGTTGCTTGAGGTAATAAAAGATGCCTTACGATTACTCCTTTTTTCATAATACCGTCTTGAAAGATACAGTTTTGTTGCTGGCGAACGGCCTCTAAAATTGCAGCCTTGCACACCTGCGGGTAATCGGCAGCAGATGAATAGGCTCTCGCACGCTCGCAAGACATATATTTAAAATCAAAAAGATAAATATCAACATATTTTTCAAGCATTTTAAGTGTATCAATATTCTCATATCCGCTCGAATTATAAACTATCGGAATGTTGGGTCTATAGATATTTAAAGCCTCAATAATCGATGTTACAAAATGTGTGGGAGTTACAAGATTAATGTTGTGCGCTCCCGCTTTCTCGAGCTCCTTGAAAATTTCGGCAAGCCGTTTGGCGCTTACCACCTTTCCGTGATTATTAGCGCTAATTTCGGCGTTTTGGCAGTAAACACAACGAAGCGTGCATCCGCTGAAGAAAACCGTTCCTGAGCCGTTTTTGCCGCTGATACAAGGCTCCTCCCAGTAATGCAAAGCAGCCCTCGCAATTTGGGGTAGCAAGGGCATTTGACAAAATCCTTTTAAATTTTCGTTTTCAGTGCGAACTGCATCACACTTCCTTGGGCACAGTTGACACCGCATCCTCTTTCTCCTTTGGGGCTTTAACTTTAATGTGGCGTTTAACCACAACATCATCATAGGTCTTTTTAAAGCTTACTCTGCAAATATATTTTTTAAAGCAGGTATTGCAGTAAAAATCAGCAGTAAAATTTCGGTTGTGAAATCGCCATTTGGTTAGGCGTTTTAGCTTTTCCCCACAGTTTTCACAATTAAACCTAAGCTCTGATTTATCGATATTAGTATCATTAATTTTATCAATATAAAACGGCTTATAGCATAGTCGACGATAAAATTCAGGATTAGCAGTATCCTTTATCATAGGCTCAAATCGCTTTTCGCAGTAGTGCTTTTTAAGAAGCGCCGCGCACAAAAGGCTATCATCCTTAGCCGTATGCAGTTCATAACCTTCGGTGGTTATCCCTAAAATTTCAGCGGCACTACCAAGCGCTATCTGCGATTTGCATTCATGTCCTAAAAGTGCCATTTCACCCTGAATATATCTTTGCAGGTCAAGGTATTTATCAATTTTGAAGGTAACACCCTTCAAAAGATATTTTTGGTTTTCAAGGATAGTGAAAAGGTCAGAGTTACTCCAAGTCATAGTAACGGTATCTTCCCCGATCCAAGCGTTATATCTGCTCACCGCATCTGAAAGTGGGATGCCGTTTAGCATCATTTCCTTGGTAATACCTGTAAGCTCGGTAAAACGCTTTGAAAGCCTTTTAGAAACAGCGGATTTAATCGTTACCTCAAAGGTATCAACTATATTAAATTTACTATCCAGCTTAACCGCGCCTATCTGCAAAATTTGATTTACAAACCGTTTATAGAGTGGATGGTATACGCTATCCCATTCCATATCAAGAATAATATAATTCATTAGCGGTTTTTAGCCTCGTATTTCATTCGTTGTTCCTTATTAAGAATTCTCTTGCGAATTCTGATATGATTAGGTGTTATTTCCACAAGCTCATCATCCTTGATAAAATCAAGCGACTGCTCAAGACTCATAATAGAGGGTGGTACAAGCTTGAGCGCATCATCAGAACCAGAAGCTCTGGTGTTGGTAAGGTGCTTTGCCTTGCACACATTGCAAACAATATCCTCACTCTTGGGGCTTTCACCAATAACCATACCTTCATATACAGGCACACCCGCGCCTATAAAAAGTCTGCCGCGGCTTTGGGTATTGAAAAGTCCATAGCCTGTGCTCTCACCCGTTTCGTGAACTATAATAGAGCCTGTGTTCCTCTGCTCTATTTCACCCTTAAACGGCTCATAACCGTTAAAAATATGATTCATAATACCGTTTCCATTTGTGTCACTCATAAACTGCGAGCGGTAACCAAGCAATCCACGGGCGGGGATTAAAAATTCAAGGTGAGACATTCCGCCCTCGCGAGTGCCCATATTCCTAAGCTCCGCATGTCGAGTACCAAGGCGCTCCATAACAGCGCCAACATACTGCTCGGGCACCTCTATCATAAGAAGCTCAATAGGCTCTAACAGCTTGCCATCCTTATCGTGCTTAAAAATAACATTAGGTGGTGACACCTGAAATTCATAGCCTTGGCGGCGCATCGTTTCAATAAGTATAGAAAGATGAAGTTCGCCTCTGCCTGACACTTTAAAGGTATCCGCACTATCGGTTTCCTCAACCCTGAGACTCACATTGGTAAGCACCTCTTTGAAAAGCCTTTCACGAAGGTTTCTCGAGGTTACATACTTACCGTCCTTACCCGCAAAGGGAGAGTTGTTTACCATAAAATTCATAGCGAGTGTAGGCTCATCGATTTTAACAAAGGGTAGCGGCTCAATATGCTCTAAATCACAGGCGGTCTCACCTATTTCAAGCTCGCTGATACCTGCAACCTGAATGATATCGCCGACTGAAGCGCTTTCAACCTCTGTTCGCTTAAGTCCTTGATACATAAATAGCTTGCCTATTTTAACTCTGGTGCTCGTGCCATCCTTGTGGCAAAGAGCAACGCTGTCGCCAACCTTAACCCGACCTCTAACAACTCGACCAACGCCGATTCTGCCAATATAATCATCATATTCAATGTTGGTAAACAATATCTGAAGAGGTGCTTCACTATCCCCTATGGGAGGCTCGATTTTCTTAACAATTTCCTCAAACAATGGCTTCATATTTTCGCCTGCAACATCCGGCGAATATGTTGCATAGCCATCTCTACCAGAGGCGAAAACCACAGGGAATTCTATCTGGTCGTCATCGGCACCAAGCTCGATGAACAAATCAAGCACCTCATCAACAACCTCATGAGGTCTTGCCATTGGTCTATCAATTTTATTAATAACAACAACCGCTTTTTTACCGAGCGATAATGCCTTTTTAAGCACAAAGCGTGTCTGTGGCATACAACCCTCAAAAGCATCAACAAGCAGTAAAACACCGTCAACCATCTGAAGTATGCGCTCAACCTCGCCACCAAAATCGGCATGTCCCGGGGTATCGATAATATTAATCTTCACATCCCCATAATAAACGCTTGTGTTTTTAGAAAGAATGGTGATTCCTCTTTCGCGCTCAAGGTCACCTGAATCCATCACGCGCTCACTTACAGCCTCATTCTCACGAAAAGTACCGCTTTGCTTTAATAGCTGGTCAACAAGTGTTGTCTTACCGTGGTCAACGTGCGCGATTATTGCAATGTTTCTTAAATTTTCAATTCTTTTTTCTGCCATTTGAAATTCCCCTAAACAACGGTTTTTTACAACTAATAATTATAAGATATATGATAGAACTTGTCAAATACTATTGAAAAAAAACTGTCGTTATTTTATAATGTAAATACAATACTTACATTTTGGAGATTTTTATGAATTTTCACTTTTACACATTAGGTTGTAAGGTTAATCAATATGAAACGCAGGCAATGCGCGAAGGATTTATTAGTCTTGGTCACACATGCCTTGATAGCGTAGCGGCAGATGCTATAATAATAAACTCTTGCACAGTAACTGCTGAAAGTGACCGAAAAACGCGTCAGCTTGTGCGCAGACTTCGTCGCGATAATCCCAATGCGGTTATAGCGCTTACTGGCTGCATGGTACAGGCTTTCCCCGAAGATGCAAAAAAACTTAGCGAAGCTGATATAATAATCGGCAACCGCGATGTTTCAAAAGTGATGGCGGCATTTGAAAACTTTAAAAACGATAAATTTTTTGAAGTAACCGAACACGAAAAGGGCGATTTATACAACACCGTTGGTATCAGCAAATTTGACGAGCGCACCCGCGCTTTTATGAAAATCGAGGATGGTTGCGACCGCTTTTGCTCTTACTGCATTATACCAAAAGCCCGCGGTAGAGTGCGCTCAAGAGCGCTTGGCGACATTCAAAACGAAGCCCGTCGCCTTGCAGATAACGGATACTGCGAAATTGTTTTAGTAGGCATTAATCTTTCTGCTTATGGGTTTGGAGAGGATTTTGATTTGTGTGATGCCGTTGATGCTGTTTGTGCAGTGGACGGCATTAAAAGAGTGCGTTTAGGCTCCCTTGAGCCCGACCATATAACCGACGAAATGCTCAGTCGTTTTAAGTCACAAGAAAAATTCTGCCCACAATTTCATTTATCCTTGCAGTCGGGTTGCGATGAAACTCTAAAGCGAATGAACAGGCATTATGATGCGGCTTTTTACGAGGATTTAGTAAACAGAATAAGGGCGGTCTTCCCTACCGCCGCAATTACTACCGATATAATGGTTGGCTTTGCGGGTGAAACGGAAGAAGAATTTCAAAAAAGCCTCCAATTTGCTCGCAAAATCGGCTTTGCGCGCTCGCATATATTTGCGTATTCCCGCCGTAGCGGAACGGTGGCAGCAGCACTTAAATCGCAAGTATCTAACGCTGAAAAGGCAAAAAGGTCACAGCTAATGTCACAGGTAACCTCACAAACCGAGCACGAGTTCCTCATTAAACAATGCGGCAATACATACCCTGTATTATTTGAAACTGCAGAAAACGGATTTGCCGAGGGATATACACCTAACTATTCACGAGTTTTGGTTAAAACCGACTCCACACTTACAGGTCAGATTTTAAATGTTCACTTAAAAGAAGTTGAAGATGACTATTGTTTGGGCGAGTTAGTATAGCAAAAACAGGACTTTAAAACAAGTCCTGTTTTTAGCTTTTTTAGGCAAAAAAACCTTGACAAAAGTCAGTTGATACTATATGATATTAGATATGCCGCTGTGGTGGAATAGGCAGACACAAGGGACTTAAAATCCCTCGGTAGCGATACCGTACCGGTTCAAGTCCGGTCAGCGGCACCAGTCGAGAGCCTCGACACGCAATTCGCGTGCTGAGGTTCTTTTTTTTACAACTTCTACCTCGCGTTTGAGGTTGGTTATGAACACTCGGACAAAAAAGAAAAATCCCAAGAACATTTTGTTCTTGGGATTTTAAGTTATTGTCTTTTAATACTTCTCTAAAAATGTATGTGTTTCACCATTATCGGCATCTCGCCAGCCTGGTATGGTTGCCATATTAACATTATGAAGGCTGCGGAAAATATTATCATCAACCGCGGGGTTTACCTTTCTAAGGCTCTTCACAAGCTCCTTCATTTCCTTTCGCTTTGAAAGCAGCTCATCCTGCGCACTATCCTTAGTGAACTTGCAGGCACACTGCAGGAAATGCAGGTCATTATATCTTGACCAAGCGATAATTTCTCGTTCCTTAACCTTATAAAGTGGTCTTATAAGCTCCATACCCTCAAAATTGGTGCTGTGAAGCTTAGGTAACATTGTCTTGATTTCGGAAGAATACATCATACTCATCAAAACAGTCTCTATAACATCATCAAAATGGTGACCAAGTGCTATTTTATTGCACCCTAGTGACTTTGCTTTAGCATATAGCGCGCCGCGCCGCATACGAGCGCACAGATAACAAGGCGAGCCGCCCGCGTTATATGCGACATCGAATATATCACTTGTAAATATCTCGGCATCAATATTTAAAAGTTTTAAATTCTGCTCTATAAGTTTTCTGTTAGGCTCGGCATAACCAGGGTCCATAACTATATATTTAAGCTGGAAGGGCACCTCACTATGACGCTGCAGCAGCTCCATACACTTAGCAAGTATCATCGAATCCTTACCGCCCGAAATACAAACGGCTATTTTATCCCCCGCTTTTATAAGCTCGTATTCCTTTACAGAGCCGACAAAATCGTTCCATATTCCCTTGCGATATTTTTTTATAATACTTCTTTCAATTTCCTGAAACTTTTCCAAAGTCCGAGCCAAAATATCACCTACAAAAAAGTCGTTGCCTATATTATACAGGCAACGACTTTTAATTTCAATAAATTTTATTTATGCAGCCTTTTTAGTAGTAAGCTTAAGTACAAACAAGGTTGCAACTGTTACTGCAGCAAATACCGGTAATACTATCATCCAATTTGGTAAGAAACCTGCTACAATATATGCAACAAAGGAAATACCTGCAACGGTGAGAGCGTATGGCAACTGAGTTGATACATGGTTAATGTGGTTGCACTGCGCGCCTGCAGAAGACATAATTGTTGTATCAGAAATTGGTGAGCAGTGGTCACCGCAAACAGAGCCTGCAAGGCAAGCCGACATACCGATTGTACCAAGAGCGCTTCCAACAGGGAAAATTGCAAGAACGATAGGAATAAGAATACCAAAGGTTCCCCAAGAAGTGCCTGTTGCAAAGGAAATGCCGCAAGCAACAAGGAATATAATTGCAGGTAAGAAGTTCTGCAGCGAACCAGCATTTGCAAGGGCACCCTCAACAAAAGCGTCAGACTCAAGTAAGCCAGTCATATTCTTAAGAGAGGTAGCCATTGTAAGAATAAGTATAGCGGGAACCATTGCATTAAAGCCCTTTGGAATGCAAGCCATAGCCTGCTTAAAGGTAACAAGTCTTCTTGCGATGAAATAAATAATAACAACTATAAGCGCAATAAGACCGCCCCAGGGCAACGCTACAGTAGCGTCGGTATTACCGAAAGCTTCAGCGAAGCTTAATCCACCTGTTTGTCCTATGTAATAAAGCGCATATACACAAACCGCAATAAGAACTATTATCGGGAATACAAGGTCAATAACACGAGCGTGAGATTTATCAAGAACCTCTTCTTCGTCATACTCAACCTCGTCTTCATCCTTAACCTCGCCGCCAAAGGTGAACAAATCGCCGTTAAGGGCGTTCTTTTCATGCAGACGCATTGGACCGTAATCAAACTTCATAAGAGTGATAGTGATTATGAAAACAAAGGTTAAAAGTGAATAGAAGTTATAAGGAATAGCCTGAATAAAGAGAGAAAGGCCATCCTGACCTTCGGGCACATACTCAGAAACTGCAGCCGCCCAAGAAGAAATTGGCGCTATCATACAAATAGGCGCTGCGGTAGCATCGATTAAGTAAGATAACTTAGCGCGTGAGATCTTTGCCTTATCTGTAACAGGACGCATAACCGCGCCAACGGTTAAGCAGTTAAAGTAATCATCAATAAAGATAAGAACACCAAAAATAAAGGTAGCAATAGCGGCGCCAACTCTACCCTTAACATGCTTTGCAGCCCAGTTGCCAAATGCCTGAGAGCCACCTGCATTGTTGAGCAGGGCAACGATTATGCCAAGAATAACAAGGAACACAAAAATACCTGCTGTGCCTGACACAGAAGATATTAAGCCCTCATTAACAATGTTATCAACTGTTGTTAAAGGCTTGAAATTAGAAGCTAAAAGTCCGCCCGCTAAAACACCGATAAAAAGTGAAGAATAAACTTCTTTGGTGATAAGAGCAAGACCGATAGCCACTACCGGTGGGAAAAGCGACCATAATGTTCCAACAGGGCTTGTGATACTGCCTGTAAAGGCACACAAAATACCAAAGCCAACGATGAAAGCTAATATGAGCACTTTAGGAATGATTTTTTTTGCTGTCATAATAAACCTCCTAAAAAATAAAACACGGCAGACAAAATGTGCCTACCGTGAAAGTTACAAATTTCAAGATAGCACTCCACTAAAATGTGACAGTATATTACATATTCTGCAATATCCCAACTCCAGAAGAACGGATACTCAACTGAAGTTTCGGCGATTTCCCCTTTCGCATCCTGCTTATCCGAGCAAAACAGATGTTAATTATGTCAATCGCGCCTCTATCAAATTATGGTTTGATGATACCATAATGTTCATAATTTGTCAATATATTTATATAACACATATTCTTCGCCGCTATGCTCCTCAGAATGACAAAACTTTTTTAAAGTAATAAAGAAAGACACGGCTTTTGCCGTGGCTTAACGCTTTTAATTAGTCATTGGAATAAGGAAGCAATGCTACCTGACGAGCGCGCTTGATAGCGGTTGTCAGCTCGCGCTGATGCTTGGCACAGGTGCCTGTTGCACGGCGAGGAAGAATCTTTGCGCGTTCAGAAACGAACTTGCGAAGACGAGCTACATCCTTATAATCAATAGCCTCAACGCGGTCTGCACAGAAGTGACAAACCTTCTTGCGGGGCTTTCTGTGAAGCGGTCTATCTGTCTTTTCCATGGAAAAGCTCCTCCTTAAAGTTTAATTAATTAGAAGGGCAAATCATCGTCCATACCGCCATCGATTTCAGCAAAATCGTTAGCACCTGCATTGCTAAAGGAAGCGGGTTCGCTACCAGCAACTGCAGCATCTCTCTTGGACTCTACAAACTGAACATTATTCACAACAACCTCAAATGCTGTGCGGTTGTTGCCGTTCTTATCGGTATACTTACGGGTCTGAATAGCACCCTCAATACCAATCATACTGCCCTTTTTAAAGTATTTGGTGATGAATTCAGCTCTCTGACGCCAAGCAACAATGTTGATGAAGTCGGTCTGCTGTTCCTCACCTGCACGATAGTTACGATTTACAGCAATGGAAAACGAAGTAACGGGAATACCGTTAGAAGTTGTTTTTAGCTCAGGGTCTGCTGTAAGACGGCCTGTTAAAACGACTAAGTTAAACATTTAATTTTCCTCCATTACTTTCTGGTTACCATAACGCGAAGAACGCCATCGGTAATGCCTGCGATACGCTCGATTTCAGCTGGGAATTCAGGTTCGCTTGTAAATGTTACAAACTCATAGTAACCCTCGGCCTCGTCGTTGATAAGATAAGCAAGTCTGCGCTTACCCCATTCGTCAACGTTTTCGATTGTACCATTTTTAGCAATAAGGTCGTTGAACTTTTCCTTAAGAGCGTTAACAGCTTCTTCACCGTTTGCTACAGAAAAAACAAGCGCTGCCTCATACTTATTGGCCATTTCGTTGCACCTCCTTTTGGTCAAATGGCTCCGCATTCTTTGCGGGGCAAGGAGCTAAATTTGAGAAAAATCTCGATTAGCGTTTTGTATTATAACAGTAATTCCCCAAATAGTCAACATTTTTTTGTTTTTCCATTGATTTTATAAAAACTATGTAATATAATATGGGCGAACAATGTTCAAATATCTTGTTTAGGAGTAACTTTATGCTGCTTGCAATTGATATTGGTAACACCAATATAACACTCGGTGCATATGATGAGGATATTTTAAAATTCACCGCTCGCCTTGCAACGGCGCACGGAACAACAGCCGACCAATATGCAGTTGAAATTAAAAACATTCTTGCTCTCCACGGTCTTGACTACCGCCTTGTTGAGGACTGCATAATTTCCTCGGTTGTGCCCTCTGTGGGTGGCGCTGTTAGTAATGCTGTATCCTTGCTTTGCGACATTGTGCCTTTAGAGCTTGGTCCAGGCATAAAAACAGGTCTTAATATTAAAATTGATAACCCCGCTCAGCTTGGTGCTGACCTTGTTGCGGGCGCAGTAGGCGCTATCAGTGAATATACTCTCCCCTGCGTTGTTATAGATATGGGCACCGCCTCCACCATCAGTGTTATAGACCAAAACGGTATGTATTTGGGTGGTGTTATTTCTGCCGGTGTTCGACTAACATTAAAAGCGCTTACCGAAAATACAGCGCAGCTACCATCAATTGATATAAGCGCTCCAAAATCGGTTATCGGCTCTAACACGGTGGATTGTATGAAATCTGGTCTTATTTTCGGTACCGCCGCTATGATAGATGGTCTGCTCCAGCGCATTGAGGATGAGCTTGGCTGCAAGCCCACAGTGGTTGCAACGGGCGGTCTTTCAAAGGAAATCATCACACATTGCAAGAGCGACATTATTTATAACGCAAACCTTTTGCTTGACGGCTTGCGTGAAATATACGAAAAAAACAAGTGACATAACTGAATTGTTTCAGTGAATATAAATGTCAAAATTTTATGAACTGTATCTCAACAGAACAGTATCGGAGGTAATTTTATGACAACCAACAACAAACAACAACAAACACAAAAATTGGTGCTCGGCGCTGTGCTTACGGCGCTTGTAGTGGTATTGCAGCTTTTGGGCTCGTTTATAAAGCTTGGTCCATTCTCAATATCACTGGTATTAGTACCTATCGTAATCGGCGCTGCAATGTGTGGCTATAAAATCGGAGCTTGGCTTGGTTTTATATTCGGCGTTGTGGTTCTTATTAGCGGTGATGCCGCAGCATTTTATGCCATCAATGTACCTGGCACTATTGCAACTGTATTAGTAAAAGGCACCTTGTGCGGATTATTTGCAGGTCTTACCTACAAACTGCTTGCAAATAAAAACCGCTATTTAGCCGTTATGGCTTCAGCCGTTGTATGCCCCATAGTAAACACAGGTGTGTTTTTATTGGGCTGCAAGCTTTTCTTTATGAGCGCTATAAATGAATGGGGATTATCAGCAGGCTTTGCAACCGCAAGTGAGTATATGTTTTTAGGTCTTGCAGGCGGTAATTTCTTATTTGAACTCGCTGTAAATATTATTTTAGGCCCAGCAATATTAACTGTTCTCAAATTCAATAAAAATAAATAATAACTATAACACCGTTTCTCTCTGTTAGAACGGTGTTTTTTTATTGCAAAACGCTCATCATTTCGCCATTTATCACACCGATTTTATATAAATATAAATAAAATACGATATTTTTAAAAATTTTGCTTTATTTTTTTCAAAAATATGGTATAATGTTTTGGATACCCGAATATACTTCGGTCAAATTAAGTTTAAAAATGGAGTTATCCATAAAAAATTAGGAGGTTGATTCGTAAATGAGTCACAAGTTTGTTTACCTTTTTAGCGAAGGCGACGCATCCATGCGTGAGCTTCTCGGCGGTAAGGGCGCTAACCTTGCTGAGATGACCAAAATCGGTCTTCCCGTTCCTCAGGGTTTCACCGTTACAACTGAAGCTTGCACACAGTACTATGAAGATGGCAGAAAGATTAACGATGATATTCAGGCGCAGATTATGGAATACATCGACAAGATGGAAGGCATCACCGGTAAGAAGTTCGGTGATAAGGAAAATCCCCTTCTCGTTTCTGTTCGTTCAGGTGCACGCGCTTCCATGCCTGGTATGATGGATACCATCCTCAACCTTGGTCTTAATGAAGATGTTGTTGAAACTATGGCTGCAAAGAGCGGCAACGCTCGTTGGGCTTATGACTGCTACAGAAGATTTATTCAGATGTATTCTGATGTAGTTATGGAAGTTGGTAAGAAGTATTTTGAAGAGCTTATCGACAAGATGAAGGAAGAAAAGGGCGTTACTCAGGACGTTGACCTTACAGCTGACGACCTTAAGGAGCTTGCAAATCAGTTTAAGGCCGAATACAAGTCCAAGATTGGTAAGGACTTCCCCACTGATCCTAAAGAGCAGCTCATGGGCGCTGTTGAAGCAGTATTCCGTTCATGGGACAACCCCCGTGCAAATGTTTACCGTCGTGACAACGATATTCCTTATTCTTGGGGTACCGCTGTTAATGTACAGATGATGGCATTCGGTAATATGGGTGATAACTGCGGTACAGGCGTTGCCTTTACCCGTGACCCCGCTACCGGTGAGCCCGGCCTTATGGGTGAGTTCCTCACCAACGCTCAGGGTGAAGACGTTGTTGCCGGTGTTCGTACACCAATGCCCATTGCTGAAATGGCTCAGAAGTTCCCCGAGGCTTTCGAGGAATTCAACAAGGTTTGCGCTCTTCTTGAAGACCACTACCGCGATATGCAGGATATGGAATTCACCGTTGAAGACGGCAAACTCTATATGCTCCAGACAAGAAACGGTAAGAGAACTGCTAAGGCTGCTCTCAAGATTGCTTGTGACCTCGTTGATGAGGGCATGATCGATAAGAAACAGGCTGTTGCAATGATCGATCCCCGTAACCTTGACACTCTTCTCCATCCCCAGTTTGATGCTAAGGCTCTTAAGGCTGCAACTCCTGCAGGCAAGGGCTTAGGCGCTTCTCCAGGCGCTGCTTGCGGTAAGGTTGTATTCACCGCTGAGGACGCAGAGGCTTGGAATGCCCGCGGCGAAAAGGTTATCCTCGTTCGTCTTGAGACCTCACCTGAAGACATTACAGGTATGAAGGCTTCTCAGGGTATCCTCACCGTTCGTGGCGGTATGACTTCACACGCTGCCGTTGTTGCTCGTGGTATGGGTACTTGCTGCGTATCCGGTTGCGGCGATATCATTATGGATGAAGAAAACAAGAAGTTTACACTTGCTGGCAAGACCTATAATGAAGGCGACTTCATTTCTATCGATGGTTCTACCGGTAATATCTATGACGGCATCATCCCCACTGTTGACGCTGAAATCGCTGGCGAGTTCGGCCGCATCATGGCTTGGGCTGATGAGTTCAGAACATTAAAGGTTCGCACCAACGCTGACACACCTGCTGACGCTAAGAAGGCTCGTGAGCTTGGTGCTGAGGGTATCGGCCTTTGCCGTACAGAGCATATGTTCTTCGAGGCAGACAGAATTGCTGCTTTCCGTGAAATGATTTGTGCTGATACTGTTGAAGAGCGCGAAGCTGCTCTTGATAAGATTCTCCCCTATCAGCAGGGCGACTTTGAAAAGCTTTACGAGGCACTTGAAGGCTGCCCCGTAACCATCCGTTTCCTTGACCCACCGCTTCACGAGTTCGTTCCCACTGAGGAAGCTGACATTGAAGCTCTCGCTAAGGCTCAGGGCAAGACTGTTGCTGATATCAAGAATATCATCACAGGCCTTCACGAGTTCAACCCAATGATGGGTCACCGTGGCTGCCGTCTTGCAGTTACCTATCCTGAAATTGCTGCAATGCAGACAAAGGCTGTTATCCGCGCAGCTATAAATGTTAAGAAGGCTCATGCTGACTGGAACCTCGTTCCTGAAATTATGATTCCTCTTACAGGCGAAGTTAAGGAAATGAAGTTCGTTAAGGATATAGTTGTAGCTACTGCTGACGCTGAAATCGCTGCTGCAGGCGCTGACCTTAAGTATGAGGTTGGTACAATGATGGAAATCCCAAGAGCTTGCCTTACCGCTGATGAGATAGCAACTGAGGCTGAGTTCTTCTGCTTCGGTACTAACGACCTTACTCAGATGACATTCGGCTTCAGCCGTGATGACGCTGGTAAGTTCCTCACAGCATACTATGATAGCAAGATTTATGAGAACGATCCATTTGCTAAGCTCGACCAGAACGGCGTTGGTAAGCTGATGGATATGGCTGTAACCCTCGGTAAGAAGGTTCGCCCCACAATGCACTGCGGTATCTGCGGTGAGCACGGCGGCGACCCCGTTTCCGTTGAGTTCTGCCACAAGATTGGTCTTGACTATGTATCCTGCTCACCTTTCCGTGTGCCGATTGCCCGCCTTGCTGCTGCACAGGCTGCTATAAAAGAAAGCAAGTAAGAACCTCACCCCTTAGCAAAATCAAAGATTTTAATGGGTCCCGAGAGCCTTGCGACCTTCGGTCTAAATTTCTGACTTTATAAGGTAAATCAAATCCCCACCGAAAAATCGGTGGGGATTTTTGTCGGATTTTATTGACAGATTACATCATAGATGTTATACTGCAAACAGACTAGTTAACAAATAGTTCATATTTTCTAGTCAAGAGAAAGGGGATTTATTATGGAAAACACTGTAAACACTGCTCCCGTTGGTCAACTTAAAACTAACAAAGGATTATTAAAAACTATTTTACTCTCCCTCATTACATTTGGAATTTATCCGCTGGTTGTTATGTCGTCCGTTTCTAACGATATTAACATTGTGGCTTCAAGGTATGATGGTAAAAAGACTATGCATTTTTGTTTATTAGCATTCATTGTTGCTCCTATTACTTTTGGTATTGCAGGTATTGTTTGGTATCATAAAATATCAAACCGTATTGGCGCAGAGCTAAAGAGACGCGGTGTTGCATATAGTTTTAGTGCAGCAGACTATTGGCTTTGGAATGTATTGGGTAGTTTAATTGTTGTTGGTCCATTTATTTATTTACATAAAATGTTCAAGGCTGTAAACAAAATGAATGCCCATTACAATATAAACGGTTGATTTCCCTCTTTTGTGCAATGCAACACAGGCAGCTATAAAGGAAATGAAGTAATCGGAAAAATCCGAGCATTTCAGTTCCAATTAAATCGGGAAAATGCCGAAGATTTTATCAAAGCATTCCGCCCGAACCAGCGACTCCACTCCTTCGATGATATAACCGTTGAAGTGTGGATTTAGCAAGTATTTACAAGCATTTAGCCCACTATCGAAAAAATTCGGTAGTGGGCTTTTTGTATGTTTGCACATTTGTTATTGCTCTATTTTTCTGCCAAAATGCATCCGTAATTCAATAAAGAAAGAGAGGTGCCAAAACAGTACCAAATCGGGATAGCTTTGAGAGGTGTAATCAAAAAAGTGTACCCGATCGGGACTGTTAAGATTATGAATAAAATAGCTGAATTCGTAAAAATGCAAAGGAAGGCGGCTCATTTAAGCCGTGAAAGGTTTGCCGAGCTGTCAGGACTCGGCGTTCGTTTTATCAGGGAGCTTGAAAGCGGCAAAGAAACACTCCGTATGGATAAAGTCAACCAAGCCCTCGCAATGTTCGGTATGGAAGCCGTACCGGGGCGAAAGTGGGATGATTAAAAAGAAAAAGTTCTTACTAACTGTTGCAGTAAGAACTTTTTGGTTTAGACATCTAACATTGACGCATCCAAACTCTCTAAACTATAGACGTCAGGTTTTCTAGTTTTGATTTCAATACTATCGACTTTTACAATGTCGGAGGATTGCACGCTACAAACCTCTGGATCAAACAAGACAACATTAATTCCGCCTTGTCGCAGTGAACTGTTAAATCTTAAACCATCAAAACCAAGATTTTTAATTTCTTCGCTTATATATTGTGTTGGTAAATATTGAATAGCTTCTCCGGTGTTTGGGACGGAAAAGTTATGTCCAATAGCATCATATAAACTGGGTGTATCATAATCAGGATTTTTATGTTTTTCGGGTAGGTTAAGCGTAAGATCATAGATCTTCAAAGGTTTCTTGGTTATAAATTTTGCGACGCTTACTTCTTGTCCTATCGTTGGATGAACTTCATAAACGGGAGTTTGCTCATCTTCGCATAAGTATAAATATCTAATACATTCAGGGTTAGCTCTTCCTGCCGGTGTCTTTTCCTTGGGTGGAGGACCTGATTGTTTTCTATCATATCCTTTGAATTTTTTCCTTTTCCATTTGCTATAAGCATTTTGTATATAAGCAAAGCCAGCCTTAGGATCAGCGGCAATAATAGGCAAAAACTGTGAAGCATTTAAGTTTAATTTAGGAACACTAGTTGAGTCCGTAGAACTTATTTCTTTGGGAACTACATATCCTTTAACAAAACTTTCCATGACATCCTCGTTAAAAATTCTTGCTCTGTATAATATTTTTCCTGCAGGCATTATATGCGTGGCAAACTCTGCTTTACTACGCAACGCCTCAATGATACTGCTATCAGATGAGAAGCGGTTCTTATAAAACAAACTCTTACTGAATTTTTCCCATTCCTTATTCGCTTTGTTTTTAGCATCGCTATAAAACATAAATAAAATCATTTTATAAAACGCATCGCTTTTTGCTAACTCTTTTAAGTCCCCGCTTTTAGGCAATAAGTCCATATTGATCCTCCGAAATATATTTGGTTTATTATATCACGAATCCGCAAAAAACTCAACGAACACATATAAGTCTAATGATAAATGTGCGATTTTGAAATTCGTATAGTCGCAGTTTGTTTCTCCTTTTGCTAAACTTTAGGCATAAGGAGGTGCTGACTATGGCACGGTTTATAGAAGAATTTTATTACGGAAATATCGATCCGCAAGCACGTAGTACGAAGCAAAATAAAACAGTACAAAAGGAAATGGCAGTCCTTACAAAGACGGAAGAACTGCTGACGAACGCTCTGACTGACGAGCCGAAGAAATGGTATCTTGACTTCTCAAATGCGTGGAGCATCGTCAACGGTGAATCAAATCTTGACAGTTTTATTATGGGATTTCGCCTCGGTGCCAACTTCGCTTACGATGCTTTTATCTCAACCGAAACGCCGTTTGAAGATCTGTTAAAGGAATAGAATCAATTACATAAGCACAGCAGATAGAATGAAAACTCTCTCCGCTGTGCTTCTTTTTTTTTGGGCAAAAACATCTGTATCATCTTAGCGAGCAGACTGTTTATGGATACACTTCCGTAAAACGCTCGCTCGCCCAATGATTGCATCATCTTAGCGAGCAGACCATTTGTACTCCTGTTGTCGCAAAACAGTACTCGTTAGGGACACCCTAATACCCGTATGCAATTTCCAAAATCGCACATTCGCAAAAACAAACCTCCTTTGGTACAATCAAAGCATCAAAGGAGGTTTTTCTATATGAAAACATTATTCGAACAACACGGCGGCACTTACACAATGCAGGGCGACTACCGCTTGCCGAACTTAACCATAGAAGAAACAGATAGCCGCCCAATCGGCGTATGGGGACAACGCCGCCTACACTACCTGAAGCACCACCGCAAAGTTTTGTATTACAACCTACTCACTTCCGGTAAGCTACATTCTCATCTCGCAGACATCGAAGAACAGGCACAGGAATTATTCGCCCGCCTCATCACTAACCTCGCCACCAAGGAAGGTATCACCGAACAACTCAAAGTCACCGACCAAACGAAATGGGTGCAGAAGATGAATAACATCCGAGAGCGTGTAAATGAAACTGTATATTCATATGTGGTGTTCGTATGAGAAAACAAAAATACTACTTACGCCTGACTGATGCAGAACACAGCCTCATTCTTCAATGCTTGCTTGAGTACCGTAACAAGATGATCTCTCAAAGCAAGTACACAGACGGTGTCGACGAACTCCTAATCAAATACACAAAAAGATAACAGGCACGGGAGCCACAAGCTCCCGTGCCCGTTGCTGTTTAGGCTTCAACAAACAGTTCAGGAATATTATACTTTATTTCGGCTGCTTCTTTGCAGACGGATTTACTAAGACAATCTAAAAGCTCCGTTTTTACTTTGTATTCTCCGTTAACTTCGGTAATATATTCCAGGTGTTGTTTAATATATGTCGAAGCTTCACGTGAAAATCCATTACGTTGTAGAAAAATAGTAAGTGGATTCGTAGTTCCGTATTCGACATACTCATACCAATCGTTAGGCAAAACATCAATATTGTGAAACCTTTTGTACTCAGATGAGAATCGTAAAAAGTAATTCGCTATTCTGAAAAGAATCACATCTTCAATTGCGTTTAATGTATCTGAAATTACAATATTGCGATGTTTAATGGAATCATCATATTCTACGATTTTTCTATCCACTTCAACACCAGAGGAAGGATGGTCCTTTTTGTATTTAATAGCACTTTGCATAATTAAGCTAAGACCATTTCCACTAATCCATTGATACAGGATAACTGCATACCAACGCAGTTTACCATGTTGTCCAGATTTTATACTTGTATGACCAAGCGTAGCCTTTTCATATTTTTCCCATTTGAATATATCACAAAGCTTCTCTAAGAAAGATACCAATTGTGGGTAGTCAACATTTGCTTGATAAGTTAATTGAGGATAAGTTAGTCCTTTTGCAATTGCAACGGTCAAGTTTTCAACCTGATCAGATGAGATGTTTATATCATCATCTGTTGTTTTGGTAGAAAAGGCAGTGCGTATTTTATTTTCAATTTCTGTAGAAAGTAATGAGGAGAACTCTTTTCTTACAAAACTATTTCGATCTGACATAATATCTCTTAATAAGATTAATGCAAACTTTCTCATTAAAGCATAGTTCTCTACTGATTGGCTTGCAGGGTACTTTAAAAGTTCAATTTTCCCTTGTGATAAGCAATCAACAATTACTTTCTTTTGAGGTTTAGAAAGTTCCGTTACCAATGAAAGTTTTTGCTCGGGTATTTCAGTTTCGATTAACTCAACATATTTTTGAGGCTCTACATTATTCTCTATGCGTGTTAAAAAAACATTTCCATACAAATTGAACTCTATCCTGCCTACACGTCCCACTAGGTTTCTAAACTCAACAGGAGTCATATGCGATAACCCATTCTTATAACTTGTAATGAAAAGGTTATCTGCAGGCAGGTTAACGCCTTCGACTAAAGTGCTTGTACAAAAGATAGTTTTAATTGCGCCATTTTTAAATAAATCCTCAATACGTAAACGAATGTCAGCTGGCAAGTATCCAATATGGTATGCAACACCTTTTGTCAGTAAGTCAGCCAAATAATAGTCAGCGTGAATTTGACCTTTAATTTCACGTGAAAGGGCGACGAGTTCCGCATTATCTTCTTGAGGTTTTAAAGAATTCGCATAATCAAGTGCGTATTCAATTGCTTTTGATGTAGCACTGCAATAAACTATATTTTGACTGTCCCTGCCGGCTGTTTTTATCATTTGTGTCAACGAAACATTTTCTTTTAGCTTCGCAACAGGAACGAACTCTTTACTATAGTCGTTATGTACTTTTACTTCCTTTTCGACCAAGTCTATAATGTATTTCATTTGACTAACCGGAGAGTATGAGGTAGTCATCTTTTCACTTATATCATCGTTACTTGTATTAGTTAAATTCAAGTAAACATCCGGATTGGGAATATTAGGAGATGAAAAAATAAAGTGAGGTTTATCATCTCTTTTTGAAAGTAAATCAACTATTTTATAATAGAACGGACTTCGACTATCTTTGCTTGATATTTTGTGTGCTTCGTCAATAAAAAGATAATCTAATTTAAAATCAGGTCTTTCTAAAAGAAGGTATAAGAGTCTCTCTGGTGTTAACACTAGAACGAAGTTATGGTCTTGTTGTAAAGAAATTGCCCCACCAGCTGTAACAACCCTATAATTCTTCTCTGCTAAAAGCTCTTTTAAATCAGTTATTATTCTACTCGACACTTCGTTGATCAAGGCTTTGGTAGGTACAACTATCGCAAAATTTCCTTGGAATCCGTTGAGAATTTGTTCCTTAATGAATATCCTCATTACAAAGGATTTGCCCATTGAAGTTGGTCCTGAATAGCTAAAGCGTTCTTTGTTTAGCGAGTCAAAGACGGCACGTTGGGATTTGAAAAAATAGCCTTCGGATTGAGAAGGAATTTTTAAAATAGATTTCTTATATTCTTCGTATGCTTCCTCAAAAGTGTTGTTAGGTGCGTATTGGTTCTGGTGAAGAGATAAACCCCTATAATTACACACATTTGTTAAAACTGATCCCATAACAAATTTGACAGACTCGTTTTGGGGATACAACGTGTTTAACAGAGCAACTATTTCTTGCGCCCATACTTTATGCAGTTCTGCCTTGGTTGGATCTGTTGATTTAGATAACAGGTCGGCAAAACGAAGAGCATCTACAACATCAAATTCTACTGGATTCTTTTTAGGAATTCTAAAGAGGTTCAATGAATAATTGAACAATATAGCATTATAAATTTCTTGTAAGTATTCGTTAGATTCAATATCTTTAAAAATACTGTCACCAAGTATAGTGCTCATTTGTTATTCACCTTTCAGCTTATTGATAATGGCTGCTCTATCATCTTTGGCATTGTTAAACGGCAAGATATAGAAATAAAAAGAATATCCGGTTAATCCAGATTCATTTATCTTTTTCTCAATATACGACGCAATTTTATCAAGATCATTCCTTAACTTCTCGTTTACTGCATCACGAAATTCTGAATTGGAATATTGCGTTGCATCTATATCCAATGTATATCCAAGAAATATACCAAAGGCATTATCAACACTTATAGTTTTATCTCTTTTTAATGGTACAATAAGCGATTTTATAAACTCAGTTGTTTCTTCATCAAATGATTCCGAAAGAATATTCTTTTCAATCAATCTTAATTCATTATCAGGATTATTTGAAACTTTTTCAATCGATTCAAACGCTTCATCAACAGCTTTGCTTAATACGCCTTTTATCTTTGATTCTCCTAAAATAAGTTGGAAGTTCTTATTGTCTAATTGAAAAAGATGTACACCATCACTTCCAAAAACATACTGATTACCAGTTGTTTTTAATTCCACCTTACTTAAGAGTTTAGGGGCATTAAGTTTATTCTCAAGAAAAAGGTATAGCAGTATTTCTCCCAATTCACCCCCGGCACCATAATCATTTGGATTATTAGCTTTTCTTAAAAGTTCTATCGCCTTTAGACCAATTGCCTCTGCATCGCCCTCAGCTTTGAATTGTTCAATAGATGCTCTTGAAAATACATACCTGCCGATATTTCTTTGTAATAATTGGTGCAGTCCGGTATATGTAAACTCGTTGTTGAATATATCAAGATAAAATAAACGCAAGCAATTATTGTTTTTTAAGTTGAGTTTTTTCGTACCATCAACTTCAGAAAAAACAGTATCAAATCCATTGCCGTTGCTACTATTTGTTAAAGCGTTCATTTTATCATCTCCATATTTTTAAATTCTTTTTTCAAGGGAAGCTATGATATTTCTTAACCTTTGGGCTAAATCATCATAGGTCATAATATCAGCCACGTGTTTATACTGCCGTTTTATAAGTTCAAAATCCTTCTTTTGTTCATCGGTAAACTCATTGCTTCTGCCGGAAAGTAAAATACCTTGAGGGTTTACAATTTTAACCTCAACTCCCTCTGGGAGAAATTCGGTTAGTTTTTTTGAAACATCTTCTTTGGCTTTATCAGATGAATTCAGGCAAAATATATATTTTTCAATTTGCTGAATTGCACCAGAGATTTCTCTTGTAGCAACATAGTTGTTTCTGTACTGTGTTAGCATTCGAACGTCGGCCTTTTTGATCTCTAAAATATCAACAAATCCATTCGCATCCACCAACAAGAAATCGGGTTGCTTGTCTTTTTTGCCACCGTAGAATTTGATTTCACGAGCACAACAAATGTACTTTGGATATAATAATTGCAAAATATTGTGTATCTTTTCTTGCCATTGCTTTTCATCAATCGCTTCATACCGGTTTAACATATCCATTAATTCTTGATATGCGACCGTAAATTGCTCTAATTCGATTTGGACATTGAATTTAGATATCGCCGAAAAAGATGAAGCATAGCTGCTATTTTTCGATTCGACGAATTTTTCATATATAGATTCATACTTATCACATTCAGGGAAATAGTCTTTGATAATACTCGCTATTCTCTTGTGAGCATATTTGTCTAATTCGGCTGTCTTTGGGAAGTTTTCAAGCAAGTTATCAAATGTTTCTTTTGATATGCCGTTATGATTTTCCCAATCACCGCCTATGTAAAAGTCACGCTCAATCACTTTGTCTATTTTTCGGAGAATTGATATGTTACGATAAGCAGTGAACATTTCGGGCTTTAGTTTAATTTCATTGCCAAAATAGAAGGAATGATCTGTACTAAAAACTTCCGAATCAAGTTGGGTATATGCTTCGCCAACAGCTCCGATGTAGAAGTGCAAAGTTTCTTCCCAATCATCATCTTTTTCAACATCCTCACACAGCAAATCCTTTGTTACCCAAAAGGTATGTTTTATTGAAATACCATCTTCCGTATCAAGACGTTTAGTAATATCGTCAAGACCCATTACGGGAGTATAACAAAGTATCAGTTTGTTTTCTGAATATTCAAATGATATTGATGCCATTGCAAACTCCTTACGTATAATTGAAAATTCTCATCTAAAGCAAACATTTCACATCTGACATTTTAAGCCGATAAATCTATTTGTTCGTATCAGACTTGATTAATGTTTTTGCTCTAGACTGAGACTTTTTTATCCTATCCCAAAGAATCTTTCAAAGAAAGTTTTGAATTTTTCAATAACACTCTGCTTCTTTTCGGCTCTGTTTCCTCCGCCAAAGCGGGAAACTGGCGGCATCAGTTTGTCAATGTCGGTGCCGATAGTTTTTAGTGCGCCGTCACGGAAGGAATTATCCATAAACTTTCTTGTTTCTTCAGGCTTGAGTTTTTCTTCTTCGATAATACGATTGAGTTCTTTTTCTTTCTCTTTTGCTACATACTCACGCCATTCAGCCAAAACATCATCAACTTCGTTGATTCCGGCGATAAAGTTCTCAATAAGTGCCTTTTTACTACGAAGTTCGGGGCTTGACTCAACAGCACGTTTAATGGAGATAAGAACTTCCTTATCTTCACAGTGTGTATCGTGATACTTTTTGACAAGCAAAAGAATATAGTCAATATTGATTTCAATTTGCTTAACGAGCTCAATTTCAAAGACGATGTCATCGTTAATATTTTCTTTTGTAGCATCTTCACGACGCTTTTTCCATTCGTCTCGAAGATCTTGATATCTGCCGAGATAATCTTGCAAATCTCGATCAGAAAGAACATCATTACCAATAAAATCATCAAAAGAAGTAAGTAAGTTTCTCATCCTCAAAATTGCACCGAAGAGAGAAATAAAATCTTTTTGATTCTGCTCCCCGATAATACACGGCTCCGTTAAAGGGAACATAGATGTAAGCTCATTAATCAATTCGACATATCCTTGTTTATGTACGCCATCTTTATCATCATATCCGTAGTAATAATCCTGATATGGGCGTAACATTACAATTCCGCTGGCGTTTTTATCACCAAAAAGTGAAATTGCACTGTCAGTACGCTTTTGAAGATTACGGAAGCAAACGATATTACCAAACGTTTTTATAGAATTCAATATACGGTTCGTTCGTGAATAGGCCTGAATAAGTCCGTGCATTTTAAGGTTCTTATCTACCCATAATGTGTTAAGAGTAGTTGCATCGAAACCGGTCAAGAACATATTTACAACGATCAAAAGATCAATTTCACGATTCTTCATGCGAAGGGAAACGTCTTTATAATAATTCTGGAATTTTTCACTTGAAGTGTCGTAATTCGTCTTAAATATTTCGTTATAATCTTTGATTGCGTTTTCTAAGAACTCACGTGAAGAAGCATCGAGTGCATCAGTATTTTCAGAATTTTCTTCATCTAAAATTCCGTCGGCATCTTCTTCGTTTGCTCCATAGCTATAAATCAAAGCAATTTTGAGTTTCTTTGTAGGATCTTCTTCCATTTGTTTTTTAAACTCATTATAATATAGCTTTGCCATTGGAACTGAAGCAACCGCAAAAATGGAGTTAAAACCACTAAGCCGTTGTTTTTTCTTAATTTCTTCAACAGTTTCTTTAGTTCCTGCGGATGCTACGGAAGAAATATTCATCAACACATTATAGGCATAAGTTTTTTCGCCTCTATATGTTTTCTGATTAAAATGTTCAAGGATGTATTTTGTTACTTGAGAAATGCGAGTCGGTGCCATATAGGCTTTTTCTCTATCGATATCCCACACCTGATCGTCAGGAATATCATCATTTTTATCCATTGTTTTAATAAAATCAACACGAAAAGGAAGAACATTTTTATCGTTAATTGCATCAACAATGGTATAGGTGTGAAGCTTATCCCCGAAGGCCTGCTCAGTGGTTTTGAGGTTGGGATTTTTTCCAACACCTGCGTTAATTGCAAATATAGGTGTACCAGTAAAACCAAACAAGTGATATTTTTTAAATCCTCTCGTAATGGAAATATGCATATCACCGAACTGGCTACGATGACATTCATCAAAAATAATTACAACACGCTTATCATACACCTCATGTTCTTGGTTCTTCTTGATAAATGTTGCAAGTTTTTGAATAGTCGTAATAATAATGCGAGCGTTCGGATTTTCTAACTGCTTTTTCAGAATAGCTGTAGAAGTATTACTGTTAGCAGCGCCCTTTTCAAATCGGTCATATTCTTTCATCGTTTGATAGTCAAGGTCTTTGCGGTCAACCACAAATAATACTTTATCTATATATGAAAGACGAGATGCAAGCTGTGCAGTTTTGAATGAGGTAAGAGTTTTTCCACTTCCGGTAGTATGCCAGATGTACCCGCCACCCTTTGTTTTTCCATACCATTTGTAGTTGTCGGCAACCGTTATGCGTTCAAGGATTTTTTCCGTTGCAACAATCTGATAAGGGCGCATTACAAGAAACATATTTTCTGAAGTAAATACGCAGTATCTTGTCAATATATTTAGAATTGTATGTTTAGCAAAGAATGTTTTAGTAAAGTCAATCAAATCAGGGATGATACGGTTATTCGCATCAGCCCAAAACGAGGTAAATTCAAAACTATTGCTCGTTTTTTCTTTTTTGACCTTGCCAGAGTTTGCGTCTTTAATAGCATTGAAGCGAGTACTGTTAGAATAATACTTAGTGTTTGTACCGTTAGATATGACAAAGATTTGTACATATTCAAACAATCCCGAAGCAGCCCAAAAACTTTCTCTTTGATAACGATTGATTTGATTAAAAGCTTCACGAATTGCCACACCACGGCGTTTTAACTCAATATGCACAAGCGGCAAACCGTTTACAAGAATTGTCACATCGTAACGATTATCGTGTGTGCCTTCAGTAACAACATACTGATTGATAACTTGTAATTTGTTGTTATGAATATGTGTCTTATCGATCAAAGAAATATTCTTCGTAGAGCCGTTGTCACGATGTAGTACTTGAATATGGTCGTCTTGAATACGACGGGTTTTCTCAACGATTCCATCATTCTGCCCAGCAATGCAATTATTAAAGAACTGTTCCCATTCACTATCCGTAAAGACATAATCATTAAGTTCTTCAAGCTTTTTGCGCAAATTTGAAATCAGGTCTGCTTCTTTATGAATCGGTAAATATTCATAACTTTGCTCGCCAAGAAGGCGGATAAACTCCTTTTCTAGTTCCGCCTCGCTTTGATATGCATCTGCACGTGTTGAATTGGATTTATATTCAGTAACAACAGTGCTTTCCGTTGTTTGAGCAATAATATTGTAATAACTCATTTGGAGTATGCCTCCTTATTTCGCTGATTTTTCTATACGATCTCTTATATCTGTTAATTTTTCACCTTTGTATAAAAACCACAAAGTTCCCTGTACGGGATGATCAAAGCCTTTAAGTTTTTGCGCAAGAGCAGAAACTGAAGTAGTTTCACCATCATATTCAATACGCCGGTCATCGACAACAATTGCCTTTATATCGCTGTTTTCGATAAATGTAATTTCACTACCCACGGGGATATTGCAATCGCTAAAACGAAAAGGACCTCTACGGGCAGTTTCTCGCACTTCATTGGCGATTTGCTCATCTAGAATCTCGTGACCTTCAGGGGTAAGTCGTTGAAGCCTATCTTCAGTTCCACTGATTTTTGCTATACATTCGAGCAGACCGTAAGCATCCTCGGCAGACATAGCATAAAATTCTTTTACTCTTTCTTTTCCATCAAAGTTTTCAATGGTTCTAAGGTCGGGATTGAGATTATCAATCAATTTATGTAATTCTTTATCAGTTAGTTTGCTTTCAACCTTATACACCGCATAAACACGAAAGGCAAATGGGATTGTTTCACTACGGTTAAGCTGCTTTAATCTCTTTTCAATATCCTGAGCATATCCGATCTTAACAAAATCGGGGAAAGATGGATTTGTCAAGATATAAATAACACCAAATTTTTTATCTTTAGTCATAGTCAAATCTCCTTGTGTTATATGTCTATTATTGGATCAAATAGTAATTTCAATATTTTTATTGGATGTGATTCCCGAATAAATTACGAAAATCATTAACATTCATTGTTGTAACGTCTTTCAACTCAGCATATTTGGCGATTTTATCAGAAAAAGACATGCTAGAGTACTTTATAAGGAGAATCATCAGGAGCGTATATGTTGCTAAATAACAATAATAATTCAATGCATATCTTTTCGTCGTTGTCTGACTGCTTTTTGTAGATGACATTGATGAACCGTGTAACGAATCATTTCGCAGTGAATAAATAATTCCCGATATTAATAGGTGCAGCCTTGCGCTATTTGTATTATTAAATGTGGTACCATTAACAGAAATAGAGTTATTAATAAATACTTTTCGGTACAATAGTGCAGGGTTTCGATTTGCAGTGTTGTCTCCATACTTTGTATAGATTGAGTCAACTAAGTTTTTGCGTGCAATGTTATCCCTATTATCAACATTTGTAGTAACTCTGTTGTAAGCTTTGTTTTCGGGTTTTAATCCGCATAAGCATTTATACAAATACATTGTTGAACTGACAGGTATCACCGCAAATAACAACTTTAGCAAATCATTAATATTGGTATCATGGTCTGCTAAATCCGAAACATCTTCAGCCAAGGTTTTAAAGCAAATTGTAATATTAGAATTTGAATAAACACTTTTACTATAAAAATCCAACGCAGAAAACACAAAGGAAAAAGCAAAATTGGGGTGTAACGGCATTACGTCAAGACTGTCTATAAAATGGGATATGGTCCGGTTGTAATGGTCATCGTTATCTTCCCACATCTTAATAAGAGTAAAAGGGTGTCTGTTATTGGTGTCAGTAAATTGATCACATCTTTTTTTGTAATTGATTTCGGCTTCAAATGGTACAATATTGGGCCACTTATTTATGTAATCAATTCGTTTTTTAACATAATCAGACATAGTTGTTTAACTCCTTAAATATGAGCAATTTATCCCGATAATACTTATATTGTTTTTGCCTAGCTTCAATTTCTGCAGGAAGACCTTTAGATATATCGCAACACAGAGTGTCAAACTGATCTAGAACTCGCACAATTCGTTCCTGCTCTTCAATGCTAGGAACCGGTATTTCTAAACTAAGAATACGGGTGGCGTTTAAATCACCTCTTGCTCCTTCCTTTTTAGCTACCAATTCCTCGTACTGTGCGCTTATACAGTGAAAAACATATCTACATAAGGCTGTTTCGGGATTGATTTCAATATTCAAACAGTGCTGATTTGTAGTTAATGGTATTTTATTAATTGCGCAACGTCCAGCCGATGCTCCTGAAATTGCAACAATTACACAATTTGCAGGAATCCATTTAGCCGAAGTTTCTTTAATGGCCTGTTCAGTAATGAAGCATTCTGTTTTATGAATTTCATTAAAAACGACCTCTTGTGTTCTAAGCCATGGAATTGTTCCATTGTCATAGTAAGCGGAGTTGCTTTTTAAAGGTGTTCCTCCTGAACAGGTTTTTTGAGCTATTTCTTTGAGCGTTTTTCTTTCCGTAATATCACTTAACAACTGCTTTCGATAGTATTCATATTGTTTTCTTCTTGCTGTAAGCTCTGCTGTAAGCTCTGCTGTAAGCTCTGCGAAATTATCAAGTATCCTGACAATTTCAGCCTGTACTGGAATGGGTGGAATCGGTATAGATACATTTTTCATCTTATCTTTAGAAACATTAAATCTTGTAACACCACTGGCAGTTTTTCCAATTTGGATTCTTAATGCTTCTGAGCGGAACAGGTGTTTTAAAAAATCAGGTAAAAACAAATTAATGTCATCAAAACGATATCCCATGCAGAAGCTGTTTAAATACAGTTTTTCATCAGTATGTTGCGTAAGTACCGATGAAACACCACATTCGTCAGGTGTTTCTGAAGAACCGGTGAATAAAACATCTCCATATAGTATTGTGTTTTGCTTTTCGTTTTCTCCTATTTTTACATTTTCTGTAACATCCAAATTTAAAGCGGGATTGGAATATACATTCATATATGTAATAAATTTCGCATTACCGTCAGTAAAATCGTCTTTAGATTTACCACTAAGGCCACCGTAAAAAGAACCCAATTCTCCTAAACTTTTATACGGCACACCATTTGGACAGTATTCAGTTATAAGTTGTTCGAGTTTAGTCATCAGGACACCTCATCTTCTTCAGGCCAGCCGAGAGCTTTTTTAGCATCTTTGAATTCTTCCTTGTTACGAACATTTTCAAGAATTCCAATTACAAGCCTATGTAATGGTTCGAATTTTTTAAGTCCAAGTTCCTCATCAAAATCTCCGTGAACGACATTGCTAAGTTCTTTGAATAGTCGTTTTCCATTCTTTGAAAATTCTGCTGGAATAATGGAACATTCTGCATCTACCTTTTCTAGCAAAGCAGAAAAGTTCTTTGGATTTCCACCTTCATACTTTTGATATTCGATTTCCATTGAATCTGCAGCTTGAACTGTAACCATTTCAAATATTTTTCTCAAATATACAATAGCACCGGCACCGAGCTCTTCTCTATAGGCTTGTTCTGCCTTGTTTAATAAAGCATCAAACTGCCCATATCTTGTGTTATTGATTCTAACTGTGCTGGACAGCTTTTCGCTTCTTTTTAAAATACGCACCTTCGGTCTTAAAGAAGTTATATCATCCTCACAGTCAACCAAAAACCATGCCTCTACATTTGAACCGCAATTACACGACATTACGCAATCTATACTAATCATATTTTTGTTTACAAAGATACAAGAAAGCTTTCCTTCTGAGTAAAAGGTGCGCAAATCGTCGCAAGTTTCACAAAAATAGTTCAATGCCACAGTTCCAACATCAAGGTCAACCTTTTGACCAAAATTGCCTTGCTTACCAACAAGAAAACCATCAACAGTTTCATAAGACAACTTTGGCGGTTTAGATAAAACGTTAGAAAGACGCATTATACTTACCCCTCAATTTCTCTAATAATTCTGTCGATTTCAGCTCTTAAAACGGCTTCTCTTTCAACAATTTTCTGTATTTCAGAATTAAGCACTTTAATGTCAATAACTTCTTTTGTGTTCTCTTGTTCTACATAAGTAGATACAGACAAGTTGTAATCTTGTTCTTCGGAAATTTCTTTGTAATCTACAAGTCTTGAAAAATAAGGATCATCTGTTCTACTTGAGAAATGTTCAACTATTTTAGTGATATTTTTGTCACTTAATTTATTGTTGTTTGTTGCTTTTTCAAATTCGGCGGAAGCATCAATAAATAATACTTTGTTATCTGCTTTGGACTTTTTCAGTACCATGATACAGGTAGCAATAGGTGTTCCAAAGAACAAATTGCTTGGCAATTGAATTACACAATCTACAAAGTTATTATCAATCAAATACTTGCGAATTTTCTTTTCTGCTGCACCACGATACATAATACCAGGAAAACATACGATTGCTGCCGTACCATTTGTTGCAAGCCAAGAGAGTGAATGCATAATAAAAGCAAGGTCGGCCTTAGATTTAGGCGCAAGAACGCCTGCGGGAGCAAATCGAGGATCGTTAATCAAAAGCGGATTATCAGAGCCTGCCCATTTAATGGAATATGGTGGATTCGAAACGATAACTTCAAAAGGTTCTTCATCCCAATGTTCGGGAGAAGTCAATGTATCTTCGCAGGCAATATTAAACCTATCGTAATCAATATCGTGCAAAAACATATTGATGCGGCAAAGGTTATATGTTGTGATGTTAATTTCTTGTCCAAAGAAACCTTGACGAACGTTTTCTTTACCAAGGATTTTTGCAGACTTCAATAACAGCGAACCAGAACCACACGCAGGATCATAAACTTTATTAACTTCTGTTTTCCCAACAGTGGCAATTTTTGTTAGAAGTTCGGATACTTCTTGCGGTGTAAAGAATTCGCCACCGCTCTTTCCGGCTCCTGAAGCATACATGCTCATTAAATACTCGTAAGCATCACCAAACACATCTATAGTTTGATCATGATAATCGCCGAGGTTCATATCTCCAACACCATCAAGCAACTTCAAAAGTTTTTCATTGCGCTTTGCAACGGTTGCGCCGAGTTTGTTACTGTTAACATCGTAATCGTCAAACAATCCTTTGAAATCACCCTCGCTAACATGTCCCTGCGCCGATGCTTCGATATGTTTAAATACTGATTCTAGAGTTTCATTAAGATTTTCGTCTTGAGAAGCTCTTGCTCTAACATTGCAAAATAGTTCCGAAGGCAGAATAAAAAAGCCCTTTTCATCGACAAGACCATCTCTCGCAGTTTCCGCATCAGCATCGGGCATAGTTACATAATCGAAATCAGTATTTCCTGCTTCATGCTCACCTTTATTGATATAGTTTGTAAGATTTTCGGAAATATAGCGATAGAACATCGTTCCAAGCACGTATTGCTTGAAATCCCATCCGTCAACGCTACCACGAAGTTCATCAGCGATTGACCATATTGCTTTATGGAGCTCGTCACGCTCACGGTTAATTCTTATATCAGCCATTTTATTTATCCTCCGATATTATCAATTTGTTGGTATTTTTCTCTCATATATCTACAAATTTCGCACCGGCGGTGCCAATGAATATGGGCTTGAGGAAAAGATATATGCGGGATAATAATTTGTTTATTCTTATGCGTTAGCTATGGAGCAATATCTCCATAATGTCCATTACTTTATTGTAAACCCTCAGCTTCTTTGCGTAATCGGAAAGTGCAATGAGGTTTTTGTTTGTATCGTTTGCGTAGGCGTTTACTGCCTTGCTGAACATTTCATTATCCACCTTACCACGATGCTTAAACATATCACAGATGGTGCGCTCACGGTCGTAGATGGCAAAGGTAACACCGTTTTCAGTAATCGTAGTCTTGCCGAGGTCGTAAATATCGTCTTTAACGTAATAGACCTTTATCGGCACGGAGGTATTAAGCCTGCGTGATGCACTACGGGGCACGGTAATCGACCAAGCTCTCGGCATAAAATCGCTGTAACCGTAACGGAACAACGCCGATTCCATACTGATGATCGCTTCAGGGATGGTAGAAGCGATTACCTGTTCATCAGAAAGGATCAGTTCGTCTGCAAGCTGATAATAGCCTTGGCGGACACGCTGAAGGAAGCCGTCAGAACACAGCTTATATATCTTCTCTTTTGGCACACCGGCAGACGTGAGAGCAGACAACTTCGCAATACCGCCGCTTTGGCTTATTATGTTTTTTATAATATCTTTATGTTCCAATGTCCTACCTCCAATAAACGATAACACATTGTGTTTAATGTTTTCTTTTGTATTATAACATAAGCATGTAAATATAGCAATAAAAAATCGAAACAAAAATAAATTTGTGTTATCATTTTTTAATTCAATCGCTTCTTTGGCGCTTATCGAAAGATAGGCGTCTTTTTTTATACTTTTTCTGAAAGAAAAGTGTCTAAACGCCAAAAAAATTCAGCAATTAAAAGTAGAGGGGGTTAGTAAATTGCCTTGCTCAGTGGGAATAAGTGAAGGAACTTTTTCAAACACCCTTGTGGATCGGGGTATCCCTGTGCGAATTAGTGAGAGGTATTTTTCAATTTAGGGTTCCCAATCGGTATGTCCCAGTGCAAACAAGTGAGAGGATAAAAAAATTTTTGCAACAATTTTTTCAATTAGGGTTGCTAAATTGCCTCTCCCAGTGGGAATTAGTGAAAGGATTTTTTCAAAACAGGGTGAACGATTTGAGTTTCCCTGTGCGAATTAGTGAAGAGTTCTCTCAAATGTACCTTGACAACTGAATAGCGCCGACCTGATACGACCTTGCAATGATATGAGCGAGGCAACGCTACGGTGAGATTCCGAGTAGGAACTGAGGTTGGGCAAAAATATTTTTTCAAAATGCCCGATAATTTGCGGTCTCTCTGTGGGAACAAGTGAAAGGAATTTTTGCAAACAGACTTAAAAAACACCCTTTCCCATTGCAAATAAGTGAGGGGATTAAAAATTTTCTCTCAAAAAGGGTGTGCATTTGGGCTTTCACAGTGGGAATTAGTAGAGGGGTAAATATTTTTTGATGATTTGGGTGTCCAAAACACTGCTCCCATTGCAGATAAGTGAAGAGCAAAAGATATTTTTCAAAAATCCCGACAAATGGGTGTCCAAAACAGCACCCTTTGTCCAAATAAGTGAAGAGATAAAAATTTTTCTTCGAGTCGGGTGTGCAAAAGCGGTCCTTAAATTCCTAATTAGTGAGGGGGTGCAAATCGGGGGTGTAATTCCAAATAAGTGAAAGGAGGTGGTTACCAAAACCATTAAAACAGTCGGAGGTCTTAAATATATAAATAAATATATAACCTACTCTCCGAAAAAGAATAAATTTTTAATCTATAGAAAGGAGTGAGCAAATGGCAAACAACAAGGTCTACAGTCGAGCAGAGATGCAAGAAGCAGGGATTGTTACCTACGACTATGCTTTTATGGATAAGCCCGGTGAATATATCGGAACGCTTGAAATGAAAGCAGAAGCAAGGGGCAGAATGCTTCGTCTTTTTCTTCGGTTGGTAGACGGAAGAAAAATTATAACGCCGGTGTTCTGGTGGCAAGGGTACTTAGGCTTCTACGAAATGGACAACGGCACAAGGCTAAGGCTTGTCTACAGGCAAAGCAGCAAAGGCAGTACCTATTTAAAACAAATCGAAAAACTTTAGGAGGAAACAAAAATGTTTGAATACAGAATTATTAAGAAAATCGGAGTTGCAGGAGAAAACCGCAACGACACAAAGGAAATCAATATCATCAAATGGAGCGACAACGAACCGTGTATCGACGTGCGGCGTTGGAGAAACGGCAAGCCACTAAAAGGCATAGCATTTTATCCCGATGAGATTGATGAGCTAATCAAATTACTAAAGAAAGCGAGAAAGGAGGTCATATAAATGGCAAGAAAATCAGACTTTACTCTGCCGCCCATACCCATTGATGCTATCTTTTCAACGCAGGCGGAAAGAGACGATGCACGCTTAGAGCGAGTACACAATATTCCCCTTGAGGAGCTACACCCCTTCAAGGATCATCCCTTTAAAATTCAATCGGGCGAAGAAATGGACCGAATGGTTGAGAGCATACGCAAGGTCGGGGCGATAACCCCCGCCCTTGCACGACCGCTTGAGGGCGGCGGCTTTGAGCTGATATCGGGACACCGCAGACTTGCGGCGTGTCAACTATTGGGACTTAAAACGATGCCCGTAATTGTTCGGGAAATGACTGATGATGAGGCGGTGATCGCAATGGTAGATGCAAATTTGCAAAGAGAAACCATACTTCCCAGCGAAAAGGCGTTTGCTTATCGGATGAAGTTGGAAGCAATAAAGCATCAAGGTAGGAGTACTTCTCGCCAAGTTGGCGAGAACATGCTGAGCGTCACAAAGCTAAGTAATGATAACGAAGAAAG
Organism: Acutalibacteraceae bacterium; assembly: GCA_045544435.1. Classification (GTDB taxonomy): domain Bacteria; phylum Bacillota; class Clostridia; order Oscillospirales; family Acutalibacteraceae; genus UBA737. The sequence continues at coordinate 56,898 of JAZPZA010000026.1, forward strand.
CGAGAGGCAAATACACCGTTATATCCGCCTAACGTATCTAATTCCTGAACTACTCACCAAGGTAGATGAAGGCAAAATTGCTTTCAGTCCGGCGGTGGAAATCTCATTCTTGACAGAGGATGAACAGCGAATCCTGCTTGATGCCATTGAACTGAACGACTGCACCCCTTCTCACGCACAGAGCATACGACTGAAAAAGCTATCACAGGACTGTGTACTGACCAAAGATCAAATATACGAAATAATGTCGGAGGAAAAGCCGAACCAACAGGAGCATTTGCGATTTCGCAGAGAGGATTTTAACGGATATTTTCCAAAATCCTACACCGAACAGCAGATCAAAAATGATATCCTGAAAGGTTTAGAACTTTTGCACCGCCACCGACAGCGAAATCGTGATGCGAGATGAAAATCGCACATTTGTAAAGGAGGAGCACTATGATTACAATTATAAAGGATAAAAATCCCAACCATATTTTCGCCGCCTTAAAGCTTTGCGAGCAGCTTTATCACGACGGCAAAATTCCGTTATATATGTTTCGAAATATGGTAAATAAGCACGCTGACGTGGTGGATGCCTCAAAATTCAATTTCACCATTCAGCAGGAAGGAGAAAAAGCCGGATGATGTATCGATACAACGAATTTGACGAACGAAGGGTGGTGATTTACGCCCGTGTTTCCACCGAGCACGAAGCACAGATATCCGCACTCAGCAATCAGCTGGAATGGTATCAGCAATACCTCGACCATCACCCTGAATGGAACTTGATTGACCGTTATATTGACGAAGGCATTACGGGAACTTCGGCAGAGAAGCGACCGGGGTTTACCCAGATGATCGCCGATGCCAAGGCGCACAAGTTTGACCTTATCATCACCCGTGAGGTGTCCCGATTTGCCCGAAACACCGAGGAAACCCTGCACTTTACAAAAATGCTTCGCCGCATCGGTGTTGAGGTTTTCTTTATCAACGATAATATCAAAACCTTTGACGGCGACGGCGAGCTTCGACTGACCATTATGGCAAGCCTTGCCCAGGACGAAAGCCGTAAGACATCGATCCGAGTTAAAAGCGGTCAGCAGATTTCAATGGAAAAGGGTGTGTTCTACGGCAACGGCAATATACTCGGCTATGACCGAGTGGAGAAAATCGTGGAGGGCAACAAAAAACAGGTGGATTTCTTGATCAATCCCGTGCAAGCCGAAACGGTTCGAAGAATATTTGATATGTACCTTGCGGGACACGGACTGATGGCGATAAAAAACGAAATGGAGCGAACTGGGCGCAAGACTGCTACGGGACTTTCCAACTGGCATTGCACGGGAATCTCCCAAACGCTCAAGAACTCCTTTTACTGCGGTATCATTACCTACCACAAGGAATACACTCCCGACTTTTTGGTGCAGAAAAAGGTAAAAAACTACGGTGAAATGGCATTGACACAAGTGCAAGGCAGGCATGAGCCGATCATAACCGTTGAAGAATACGAAAGGGTGCAAAAGATTATGAAAAGCAAAACGGGAAAACTCAAAAATCCAACCACAGGCAGAAAGCTGACGGGCGTAACACCGCCCAAAACCGTATGGGGCAGACTGATGATCTGCTCCTGCGGCAGACGGTTTAACCGCCGTAAATGGAGAACCAACGCTAACGGCGAAAAGTTCTTCGGCTACCAATGCTACGGCACAACGCAGACTGGTACTATCAAAAGCCGCCTAAAACGTGGACTTCCCATTGACGGCATTTGCCAGTCGCCGATGATTGCAGAGTGGAAGCTACAAATGATGGCAAACTATATCTTCCGCCACTTCCTAACTAACAAGCAAAAAGTATTGGAAATTGCAAACTCCCTGCTTGAGGAGCATATCGGCGACACCGAGGCACAGGTGCAAGATAACTCAAAGCTCATAGAACAAAAGCAACGAGAGCTTGACAGAGCTAACACCAAGCGCAGAAATCTTGTGGATTTGCTCAGCAATTGTGATATTTCCCGTGAGGACTACCAAGAGGCACGTGCCGAGGTGGACAGGCAGATTGACAAGCTCAAGGCGGAAATCGAAGAACTGACACCGGTGGTTGAGCCGACCGAGGAGGACGAAATCGACTACGAAAGCAAGATAACCGTTCTCCGCTATGCATTGGAACAATACACAAATTTTGATACCGACGGCGATATCCCCGAAAGCGTCATTGAAGCCTTTGTTGAAAAAATCGAGGTTTCAAAGGACTGCTTTAAGTGGTATCTCCGTGGTGACTTCGGCGGCGACTCTCCCATTCCTATGAATGTGGAGGGTAACCGCAAGAAAGGGGCGACTATTTCGCCCCAGTACATAATTCCCCCTGCAAACTTTGGCGACTCAGGCAGCTATCAAGGATATGAAATAATAAAATTTCATAAATAATTTATCCGCCCGAATTTCTTCGGGCGGATTTTTATTGTGTTTCTTTAATTATGTGATATAATATGTTTAAAATTTTATAATACTGCATTTACCTAAAGGTGATAATCATGAAAAAGACTTATATAACATCTATGCCTGACCACATCGGCGCTTTTTTAAAAGCCAGTGAGTGTTTTTCCTCGTTGGGAATCAATATAACCCGAGTTAATTATAATAAAGCTATTGACTCCCATATATTGTTTATTGATGCTGATGGCACAGAAGAACAGCTTAAAAAAGCGGATTTGGAGCTTGAAAAAATCGGATACTTAGGCAATGACAACTCTAACAAAACAAGTGTTGTTTTGTTAGAATTTTGTTTAAAAGATATCCCCGGAAGTGTTACTGATATTCTTAAACTTATAAGTGAATTTAATTTCAATATTTCTTATATAAGTTCGCAAGAAAACGGAACAGATTATCAATATTTTAAAATGGGATTATATGTTGATGATTCTGATAAAATTGCCTATTTTTTAAGTCAAGCGGAAAAGTTGTGCAAGGTACGAGTTCTTGATTATAATCGCTCTAAGAATGTGTACGATAATAGTATTTTTTATAACACCTATGTTTCGGGTTTATCACAAATGATGGGACTGTCCGAAGATGGAAAACAGGAACTTTTAATAAATGTTAATCTTGCTATGCAAACATTAGACGAAAAAGGTTTATCGCCTTATAGAACTTTTGACAGTATAAGTAAGTTTGCTGAACTTTTAAGTGTTTCAAAAGGAATAAACTTTGCACCACGCATAAGCACACACAAAATTTCCAAAAACACCGAAATAACTTTGGTTGAGCCGCCCTGTGGCAGCAACACAATAATCATAAATAGTAATGGAGAGTATTTATTTATTGATAGCGGATATTCTTGCTATCAAAATGAAATGGTTAATATCTTTAACAAAATCATTCCTGAATTTAATACTATAAAAAAGAAAATACTTATCACCCATGCGGATGTAGACCATTGCGGACTCCTGCCGATTTTTGATGAGATAATTACAAACGAAAAAACAGCAAAATGCTTGGAAAAGGAATATAACGGACTTGACGGATACCGCGAGGAAAATCCTTTACATAAGCCGTATATTAACATTTGCAAAATTCTTACTGAGTACAAGCCGATAAATCCCGAAAAGGTTGTTAAACTTTGGAAAAGTACACAAACATATGACAAGCCTCTTACCCAAATAGGTTTTTATAATTTTGGTGAGCTAAACTTCGAAGTGTATGAAGGAAAAGGCGGACATCTGCCTGGGGAAATCGTTTTAATAGATTATGAAAATCACATTGCTATTACAGGAGATATTTATATAAACACGCATGGTCTTACAGCCGAACAGGAAAAATATAACAGATACGCACCAATACTAATGACATCTGTTGATACAGACCCCAAATTATGTTCAGAGGAAAGAAATGCTATTTTACAACGATTGGGCGTAGGAAACTGGCAGATTTTTGGAGCGCACGGTTTTAAAAAGGATTATTCAGTAAATTTATAGTTTTATTCTTAAAATGTATTTTATTTTCCCACTTTTGCGTACTGCATCACAGGCTGCAATTAAGAATATGAAATAATTAACGGTTTTAAAGCCTGCATTAAAAAGTGCAGGCTTTTTTCTTGAATTTTCTTTTATAATATGCTAAATTATTAATATAGGGTAGAGCAAATAACCCGAACCTGCCTCAAAGCGGCATATTTCGGCGCTTTTTACCCAATCCATTCTTGTAAGGCGTCAGCCTTACTTCGCCTGTATTGAATAAAAATCACTCAAAATCTTCTCTCTTTGAGGTTGAAGATTTTTAAAAGAGCGGATTTTCGTGAAGCCTGGGCACAAAACGCAGTTAATCCTGACGGATTAACGAGTATTTTAACAAAGTATGAGCAAAAATCCGCCTTTTTAAAACGGTGTTCGGATTATTCGCTCTACCCTAAGGAGATGATATTAATATGGATACATTAAAGAAGTTTTTTCCCTATTCCTTCAAAGAGAAAAATGATGTTGCGGCGCTTGTTTTAAACATTATTATCTACATAGCGGCAGGTTTTGTTGTTAATGTGGTTGCAAGCTTGCTTGGTTTCATACCCTTTATCGGTTGGATAGTGAGTGTTGCGGCTGGCGCTGCTGACCTTTATATCCTGATAGCGATAACCCTTTCCATACTCGATTATTGCAAGATTTTTAAATAAAATTCAAAGTTTAAACCCCTTGATGCATAGCATCAAGGGGTTTTCATTATCTTATAACAGAAAGCGCCTCTTTTAAGTTTCTAACGCCTATAAGCTCGATACCCGCAGGCTTATTGGTTATCTGCTTAATACAGCTTTTAGGTAGCACGCACTCGGTAAATCCTAAACGCGCCGCCTCGGTAACTCGCGCTTGAGCGCGTGATACTGAACGAATTTCTCCCGAAAGGCCAACCTCTCCAAAGGCGATAAGCTTATCACTTATTGGAGTATCGCGGAGTCCCGATACCAACGACATACACACTGCAAGGTCTGCCGCGGGCTCATCAAGACGCATACCGCCCACAACATTAAGGTATGTATCAAGATTTGAAAAGAACATTCCCTGCCGCTTTTCAAGAATTGCAAGCAGCATATTAAGGCGATTATAATCGAATCCGTTTGACATTCTTCTCGGATTCCCAAAGCCTGTTGTTGTAACAAGCCCCTGCACCTCGGCTAAGATAGGTCTTGTTCCCTCTATAACGCAGGTTATGCAACCACCCGAAACATTGCTCATTCTGCCAGAAAGCAGCATTGCAGAAGGATTTTCGACCTGATGAAGACCTTTTTCAGTCATTTCAAACACGCCTATCTCATTAGTGGAGCCAAAGCGGTTTTTAATAGCGCGCAAAATTCTATATGACTGATTTCTCTCGCCCTCAAAATAAAGAACGGTATCAACTATATGCTCGAGCACCTTAGGTCCTGCAATGTCGCCGCCCTTGTTAACATGTCCCACTATAAAAATCGGAATATCGAGCGACTTGCCCGTTCTAAGCAGCATATTTGTAGATTCCCTCACCTGAACGATACTGCCCGCCGATGAAGAAAGCTCTGCGATTTGCAATGTTTGGATAGAATCCACCATAACAAGGTCAGGCTTTGCACTCATTATATATTCACATATCGCCTGTGTATCGGTTTCGGACATAATTGTTACATTGTCACCCGCAACTCCAAGCCTTGAAGCTCTGAGCTTTATCTGCACAGCAGATTCCTCACCAGATATATAAAGTACATTAAGCTTTTCTCTAAAAGTATTGCATATCTGCAGTAGGATGGTCGACTTGCCTATACCTGGGTCACCGCTTAGCAGTACAACCGAGCCTTTAACAATGCCGCCGCCCAAAACGCGGTCAAGCTCGTCAATACCTGTTACAAACCTATGCTCATCGGCAGTATTAATTTCGGATAGAGTTTTAGCGCCTGAAATAAGCTTTGAAGCGGTTGAAACGCTAAAATTATTAGCGCTCTTTTTTCCAACTGCTATCTGCTCCTCTAAGGTGTTCCAAGAACTGCATGAGGGACACTGCCCCATCCATTTAACGGTTTCATATCCGCATTCACTGCAAATGAAAACTGTTTTTGTTTTAGAAGCCATAAATTTCTCCTTGCGAATTCCCATAAAAATTTATAATTCCGCCCGCCACAGCAAAAGCCATCTGAGACTGATATTCCTCTGATTTTAGTTTTTCAAGCTCGGCTTTGTTGCTCAAAAATCCACATTCAACAATAATTGCAGGCACTTTAGCGTTTTTTAAAAGATATGTACTGCTTGTTCCCTGCTTTATCACGCGCGTGTTTTCAGGCTGCAACAAGGCAGTAACATTATTTTGCACACACTCCGCCAAAGACTTTGCCTCTTTGAAATTTGGTGTGTAAAACACCTGTGTTCCGCTCGCAGCGGAGGTTGTGAATTTATTAAGGTGAATACTCACATAAATAGCCTCAGGATTTTCCTGCATTATTTTAAGCCTGTTATTTAGGTCGCTTTTTTTGCGTTTTGGTATTGCAGAGTTGCTGTCATCCTCGGTTCCTGAATCGTCTGTACGGGTTAAAATAACATCATATCCGTTAAATTTAAGCAAATCAGCAACCTTTAAGGCTATGTGCAAGTTTATATCCTTTTCGACCGTGCCGTCAAACGCTACCGCGCCACCATCAAACCCGCCGTGGCCTGCGTCGATTATAATTGTTGGCACTGCGGTTACTTTAGCGGCGGTATCTATGATTTCGCTTTTTACATAACCAAAAGCTGCGATTAAACAAATTACTACCAATAAAGCGAGTTGCGGTGTAAATCTTTTGAACAAATTCAAGATAAGCACTCCTTAATTATTATATAACCGTATTGGTTTTATTTCAAGTAGAAGCCATCTATAAATTTTATGCTATTTTTTAATTGTTTATTAAATATAAAATCCATTCACAGCAAAACATTCATCACCGCAAATGGATTTTATATTTATTGATTTTTAGTATCACCAATTCATTATATTACGCAAATATTCAATTAGCTGTATTGATAGCTGTTTATGCCCATAAACCGATGGGTGACCATCAGAACCATATGCGCCGTTTGTATCCTCAATTACGGCGGCAAAAACACCGATGTTTTTATCGTTGTACTGTGATTGACGCCTTTCTACTACAGTTTGAAGCGTGTTCAAAGCCTTATAGGTTCCACCACAAGTGGTAAGCACAACATAGGTTTGTGGATATTTTTTGCGAATATTAGCAATAAAATCCATATATGAACTATAATAGTTAGCATCGCTCACATTCATAGCGTAATCATTTGTTCCAACATTAATAATAACCACATCAGGGTCTGGTTGATTAAAGCGGTACATAGTATTAGTTTTATAAAGTGCGCGGTTGAAATATTTGGGGACCACCTCTGTGGTAGATGACGAGAGGCTAATATGGCATCCGTGTCCCGATAACGCAATATCTGTGTATTCAGCATTAAGAGCATCTGCAGCAAGTGCACAATAGGTCATATCTACATTTTCTTCTTTTAAACGGAATCCAGCTTCTGTTCCCTCGTTGCCGTAGCCAGCCGAAATTGAATCGCCGTATATTTCAATTCTTCTTTTCTTGCGTGCAGGCGCAGGTGCTGCCTTGCCTGAGCCGTAATCAAAGCCTTCAAATTGAATCAGTGAACCGAATTGGGCTTCCGTGCGTTTTGTTATTTTAACAGTATGATAACCGTTGGCAAGTCCACTTGCTAACTGATACTTATCTACACCATTTTTAACTTCCAGAACATATGGCTTTTCACTGTCAACAGTTATATTAAAATAATCAACATCGCCATACGGTCCACTTCGCACGGTTTTTAGTATAACTGCGATTTCTGTTCCTTCAAAACCTGCTGTAATAGTGCTTCCTGACCATTCAAACTGATATATTCCGCTTGTTACGGTTAAAAATCGACCGATTAATTCAATATTGTTTTCACTTTTCTCTATAACATTTTCTTCAGAAGAGGCGTTCTGCTCATCACTTGAGGGAGTATCCTGTATAGAAGCTATTTCAGAATTTTGGGAAGAAGCCTGCTGTGGCTTAGAAATATTAGGGTTTACTTCACTTGATACCAATTCATCGGATGAAGTTACAACCTGTGAATTTTCATCGGAATCAATCTGTGATGCATTTGTATTTAATGTTATATCTGATGCGCCGCTTTCAGATGAAGTGTTATCAGATGATGCGCAACCACTGAGCAACAGTGCAAATACAATATTTAATACTAATATAAATTTTAAAAACTTTTTCATATAATACCTTTCATATATAAAAGTTTTAAATAACCACAACATTAATCAGCCGTTAAATGCGCGCACAGAAACACCATCAGTATGCGAAACCTTAATCCGTCGTTTTTCGTGCGGCTCAAGGCAAAAGAAATTATTATCTGCAGTGAATTCAGTATCGTGCTTTAGATTCTCAACAAATACACCTACCGCCATAACATCTGAAGCATTTTCAACTGTTGCATATGTATCGTCAGTTGATAGCATAAGCTTTGCTTTTGGTAGACGCGTATAGCAACCAATATCCTCTTTATAGTTTAGCATATAAAAGGTGTCATCGCGCAAAATCCCATCAACATATAGCTGCACCGTTATGAGCCTTACCCGCTCTTTTACATCTGAATCAATGCAAAACACACCTACATTATCTACAGAGCTATTAGGGGAAATATCATATTTATCACTGTGTAATTTACAAAGCTTATTATCATATGCCGAAACATAAATTTGACATTCATGACCCAAAAGCGTGCAATTATCATCAAGTAATATAACAGGATATTCGTTTACAGCTGTTATAGAGTTAACTGTTAACATCGCGTGAATCGGCGCAAAAGCATTCTTAAATGCATAATACGGTATTTTAGGCACACCGTAATAATCAACAGTGGACCAAGAGCAAGCTGGGTAAACATCGGTGAATTTGTAGTAGCATATTCCTGCTGCATTTTTCACATCAGCGCGTTGTGCTTCGAGTGTATGCCTGATTGCCACAATTTGAGCCATTTGAGTGCCAAACACAAAATCCTTTATTGTTTTGATATCTACAAAATCTTTAGCATGTAGCATCAAATTATCCATATCCGTGGTATTTTGTTCAGACACCAATTCGTTAAAACGAGGTGTATGGTAATTAAAAACATTTTTTGCCGCACGGTCGATGGTATCATTAAGTTCATCCTGCGGCACATATCTTGCTACGCTTTCTATATTTGGGCAAGATGCCATTCCAAACTCTCCTATAAATGGGGCGCGTAGGTTAATGGAAATATCCATTTCTTTCATTCCCCAATAAGTATCATAATTATGAAGAGAGCCCGCGTAGGGTGAAGTACGGTGGAAAGGACGGGAACCGTCAAGCTCGAAAGCAATGGCAGCCATTTCACGAACAGATGGCTCATCAGTTGCCATAAGCTCGTTACCACCTGCCCAACGCACAAGGCTTGGGTGATTACGCAGTCTTACTGTATGTATGCGCGCAGTCTCCACAAGAGCATCACACGGCTGAGTTTCAGGTGATTCCCAACAGGTTGGCCATTCCTGCTGAACCATTAGCCCCAATTCATCGCACTTGCGGTAAAAATAATCGCTTTCAGGCAAGCCGCCACCCCAAGCGCGCAAAAGCTGTAAATTCTCATGCTTAGCAAGTCCCAAAAAACGGTCATAGCGTTCCTCAGTACAACGAAGAAGCGCATCAGTGGTACACCAATTCGTGCCCTTTATAAAAATATATTTACCGTTTATAAAAAAGCGCCAGTTATACCACTCTGGGTTTGGAGTGTCGCCCACAGGTCGCATTTCAATTTGCCTAATACCAACCGTTTCTTCAAAGGTCTGTATAAGGTCATTCTCATTTTCTATGCTTATTGTGAATTTATATAACGGCTGGTCACCGTATCCGTTAGGCCACCAAAGCTTTGGATTTTCAATGTTTAGTGTATAATGCAACCGTTGTCCCCTGTTGCAAGTGAAATTGGAAGTGAAATACTGAGTATCGCCCTCAAAATTTGACGGCGAAACAGCAATTTTCAGCTTGCCTTTTCCTTCACCAAAAGACTTAAGGCAAATACCCATTTTACCCGTTGAATAATCCTCCGTTAAAACAAAGGGGCGTTCAAAAGCGCATCTCGGCTTACTTTGCAACACAACATCAGACCATATACCGCGTGAAGGAATACAAGCATAATGCCAACCGTATACGCAGTTTACAACAACGCCGTTTCTCCAGCCCTCATCATAATCGGCATACTCAGAATACTTTTTTCTATCCGCGGGTGAATTTTCTATTTTAACAATCAGCGTGTTGTGACTTTTTAGCAAATCACCTACCGCAAAATCGGGTCCGCCAAACATACCCGTGTGCTCGCCAAGAAACACTCCATTAAGATAAAAACTCGCTTGATGGCAGACGCCACTGAAGTATAGATGTGGGTCATTAAGACTACCGTCATAATCAAACTCTTTTTTAAACCACCAGATTTTATATGCTTCCTCGCGAGCAAATTTATCATTTTTTGCATACATTGGGTCGGGGATTTTCCCTGCTTCAAAAAGCGCCGTTTGCACGGTGCAAGGTATATTTGCCTCTATACTATCGGTAAAATCGGGTATTTGGTCCCCCGCGTCTATCATTTGATATATTCCGTTTAAAGAAATCTCCATCGCTTGGTTATCGGAAATATTTAAAATCTGTGCGGATGTAAGTGGTATTTCCTGCTCCTGTGCAGGGGTTTTTCCTTTAAACAAAAGCTCACGCTCTATTTTATCAAGAGATTTGATTTTCATAATCATTTCCTCCAACAACTAAAAGCAAAAATTAGTTAAACTATACATTATCAATAAGCGGGAACATATAACCAAAACGGTATTCTCCATCGTGTGGGCGACCGTTAGTATATACCTCTGCATGCCAATAGCCTTGCGGATATGGAACAAGATGACCGTCACCCAAAATTTTATCCCTTGTCATAGCATAAGCATTTTCCATATCAACACCTATATTATCGGTGACATAAATCGCGTATCCGACACACTTTGTTTCTATATCATAATAATCATAGCCTTCGGGAACAGGAGTATCAGACTTAAAGAAATAACCTGCAAGAAAATGCTCCTCGATGCCAACATCCTTACCGCCTGAATGAAGCAGCGAGCAAGGCTCTGATATACCTACAGAATAATCTTCCATCAAGGAATCAAGGGTAGGCATAAAATCCTCTGTGCGTTCCCATAGACCGCCCCAATCATCACCTGTTCGCCACGCATCAATCCCAATAAAACGCATTTTCCCTTGATTTAAATATTTAAACGATTCTGTCTTCACAGTTATTCCTCCGTTTTCTAAAATCTATATTTTAGGCAAAAAACATCTCTAACACAGGTGTTAAAACCTTAGCCATTTCAATATAACCCTTATAATGCGGATGCAAACCGTCATCAGAAAGACCGTCTTTCAATGTCAATCCATCCGAACAAACAATTGCCGAATGATAATCAACATAAGGAGCATTATATCTTTCACAAAGCTCTTTAATAATAGCATTTATTTTTAAAACCACATTATTTCGCATATCGGCATAGGCAATTTGATGTGTTACAGGCATTACCGAACATAATATCATCTTTTGACCGTGCTCTTTAGCCTTTTCCAATATATCAATATAAGCCTTTTTCACAACATCGAGTTCTGTGTTTAATCTTTCCTCAGAAGGATTTCCGTTTTCGTCTACCGTTTCATCAAGGCACCATGTGTTATTAATACCACCCATCATAACACAAATGTGCGGTTTAAGCTGTAAAACATCTGCTTCGAATCTTTTGTTCATTATGTGAACACTGTCTCCACATATTCCACGATTAATGCAATTTCCAAATTTTTTATAATAAACACTCGGCTCCATTAAATATGTGATAGAATCGCCAAAGAAGCAAATATCAACTTCAGCCTCGTTACAAAAAATCTGCATATTCTTAAGGTCGTATTCACCCCTGAGCGCATCAGCGGCAGTCGCATCTCCACCCATTATTCCAGGGCTTTTAAGTTGTTCTCTTTCCTTCATAATTGCATCTCCTTAAAGCATTTCAGGCGGCACGAGCATTGCGGTACAAGCCTGTGCCATCACACGATAAAAGAAATCGTTTGGATGGTTTATATTATTGCTATTAATATCCCAAAAACGCTTGCGCTCTTGCATATCAAGATGAAGCTGCATAATTTCAAGCACAGCAAGTCCTGATATTTCTTGTTCTAGCATTCGATGCGCCAACGCATAATCCTTTTGGTACACATTCCAACGGTAATTATCGGTAGTTCGGGCTATGAATCGGTTTGGCGTCATTGGGTCTACAAGTATAAATTCTGTTTCGGGGCTATCTTCACGCACAGAGTTTACTATTGTGCGTATATTTTCAATATACTCTTTAACAGAGCATCGGTCATTGCTACCAAAGCCTAAAATTACAAAATCAGGTTTAAAATTAGCAATATGCGTTTTGGCATTCGCAATTCCCCACCTTGTTTCGGTACCGCCAAGAGCAGTATCAATTTCGTGAATAACAACACCGTATTTTGACTGTAGTTGTTTGCAAAACAGTGATTCCCATATAGGCTGGTGCGGCTCTATGTTTAGAAAGCCCGACACCTCATCACCGCTTATTACACTGTCCCCGTAAAACACGGCAGTCAAGACCTGACAAGCACGCAATTTCTCCATAGTACGCGGTAAAAGGTCACCTTTGAATTTTGGCTTTTTAAAAGGATATTTATCAGAATGAGTATATGTAACATGTATATTTTTGGGATAGAAAAAATGACCGCTGTCAACGCGAAGATGACCGCCAAAATCATAATTCATAATATTATCGCCAATTTCATCAGGACAGTAAAATTCATTATATGTAAAATGAGCCATACGCGAATTTTCAGTACGGCAAATCATATTATTTTCAATGGTATAGTCGCGTCCCTCTTCATATTCTATACGCAATGTATAGTCTCTCACAGAAAGGACCTTATCGGCTTTATAAAATAGCGGCGCACACATTTTTCCATACTTATCTGGTACCAATACTACGCTTTCGTTAAAAACGGTATTCCCTTCCCAAAAAGGAGTAAGCGCCCAAGCTTTATCAATTCTATCAAGATTTATTTGCATAGTTAAAACCTCGCAATTTTAAGCAAGCGGCTCCGCCGCACTGTACACGACAGAACCGCTTTAAAAAAGATAACTAATTAAACAGTTCGTTTATTGGATCATCAAGAGTATTTCCTATAGCGCTAAGTCCAGCACTTGGTGTGGTTTTGCGCGCAAAAATAGATTCAGCATACACTAAGTTCAAGGCATTTGCAACAGAGTTCACTGCATAAGCCTTATCGTATGTTACATTGCGCAAGCACAAATCATACATATCCAAAGAGCGCTTATCATTGCTCTGGAAGTAATCTGCCTGTACATCATCTGCCCAATCAAGCTGGTCATCAACAGGACGGGCAAGCGCATTAAAGATAATAGCTGTCTTTTCAGGGTTTTTGTTTGTTGTGGTAAGACACATAAGTCTTGCGTTCATTGAGTTTGAAGTATAGGTTGTGGCATCAGGTCCCTTCGGATAAGGTACCATACCGTAATCAAAGGTAGCTCTTGGTTTTATCTGCTGGTTGAGAACCCAAGATTCATACATCAAGAATGCGCAGTTACCCTTTAAGAAATAGTTTATAGCATCAATGTTATGAACTGTATCCCAAGGAGTAGCTGATAACGCATGGTCGTTTGTATACATGATTTTTTGTGTGTTAACCCACTTATCGTAATAGTTAAGCGCATTTACGACCTTGCTGTCGGTGAAATTGGCAACAACCTTTCCGCCAGAATCCTTAACGAGAGAGCCACCGTTTGCACCTATAAGTCCCCAAGAAATGTAATTAGGTAAGCCGCAAAAACCAAACTGGTCGGTTTTACCGTCGTTATTTGTATCCTTGGTAACCTTAACACAAATTTCCTGGAATTTATCAAAGGTCCATGTTCCATTATCAACCATATCATAAATGCTATTGGGGTCAACTCCGTTAGCCTTAAGTAAGCTTTTATTTAAAACTACACAGTAACGAACCTCTTCTGGACGGTAAAATTGCAAGCCATACTGCTTACCGTCATAATAGCCAAGCTTTGTGTAGCTATCGCACCAACGAGGATCGTTAACATTGATATCGGCACAGGTGTCCCAAGGAACAATATATCCAAGCTCCTTTGCTGCAACCATCTGATAAGGAGAAAGCTCTAAAAGGTCGGCAACCTTTTTGCCTGCCGCAACATAGGTTTGTATAGTTTCCATATCGGGATATGGTGAGTTAAGTATTGTTATTTTGCAATTATACTTTTTCTCAACCTCTTTTATTCTTGTGAAAAGATTTTCTTCAAACAGTGTGCTGTTTTTTGAAAGCTTAGTTGGAAGGTGAGCAGAAAGGATTGTAAAATTATATCCCTTCATATCAACAACCTTATCATTAGCTAACTTTTCACCTGTATCCGCACCGAGACCGCCACCGCTGGGTTGCGGAGCAGGTGTGTTATTATTGGTGGTAGTATTATTAGAGTTACCGCTGGGAGTTGATGTTCCACCGCTTGAACTTGGTTTATCAGTGTTTTGCGGTTTGTTAGGATTTGCAGCTTCTGATGAGTCATCGGTAAGTAATGAATCGTCGATATTCGGCAAATCAGAGCTATAATCCGAGTAATAACTGCTATCTGTAACTACTACTCTTCTACATGCCGTCAAGGAAAAGCAAAGGCACAAAGCAAGGAATATAGCCATCGCTCTGGTAAACGAATTGCGTTTCATATTAAATCATTCCTTTCATAAAACTCGTGTGGGCACAGCGTTGTGTTTTTAAGCACAACGCTGTATGCCTTAATTTTTTATTACCTTGAACGTTTCTTTTTGCGAACAATGATGAAGACAATTGCCGCTATCACAAGAAGCGCCGCAACTGCACCGATTATAATAAGGGTCCAGTTCACTTCATAAATAACCTTTGAAGAGGTCTTTTTCTTCTTTTCAGGCTTCTTGTTAACCTTGTTATCATCTTTGCCTTCGTTTTCTGCATCCTCAATAGTATCATTAGAATCTGCAACGGGCTTAGAAGTTATGGTATTTTCGGTTTTATCATCCTTGTTGTCAACGGTAGCGTTCGTGGAATCGCCTGCCGAATTATCGGTTGAACCTGTAGAAGCGTTATTCTTATTTATAGAATCAATGTCAAAACGGGTTACACCCTTCTCGGTTGTGGTGCCAACCTTTTCAATAAGGTAAATACCCGCAAAATCGTTTTCGATTTCTACATCGAAGTCATAAAGGCTTCTCTGAGTGCCCTTTGCAACAACCTTATTTGTCCACAGATCGGTTACTTCATATTGAGCATTTTCCCAACCCATATCCTGATAAGGAACACGGCAGGTAAATTCTGTATTTCCGTGCTGATTGTTATTTGCAACCACGATAATACCGTATTCATCATTGAAGCGTACATAGCCCTGAATTGTTTCAAGACCTACTACCTCAACCTCAGCCATATTGGTATCACGCAACGCGTTCGGGAAATCGGTAAGCAAATCTGAATAGAGGCGGCGCAAACGAATCATATACTTGAAGTTTTCGAAGAATTCACGGTTATCCTCTTCGTCAAGTACACTCCAATCAATAAAAGTTGAATAGAGTATCGGACCTAAGGTTCCGTCATAGTTGAATTCCTCACCCATAAACATAATCGGGATAAAGGGTGAGAATAGTGCCTGATATGCAGTAAGCGCTACACTGCCCTTCATACCGTAGGAGTTGCAGTCATGGCAGCTCATAAGGTATGAATAAAATCTTGATTTACCTGCTTCATCGGTAAGCTGGAAATACTCAGTTCCAACACCTGTACCGTTCTTAACATAATCAACTATGTTATAAAGCTCGGTAAAGAGTTCATAAATCTGCCATTGGTCGCGTCCTGCACTATGCTCATCAAAATCATAGCAACCGTTTATGCGTTCGTTAGTGTTTTCGGAATATACCACTATTTTCTCG
The DNA here is from genome assembly GCA_045544435.1 of Acutalibacteraceae bacterium. Taxonomy (GTDB): domain Bacteria; phylum Bacillota; class Clostridia; order Oscillospirales; family Acutalibacteraceae; genus UBA737. The sequence goes on from JAZPZA010000026.1 coordinate 72,962, forward strand.
CCTGCTTCAAGAGCCTTGGTGCGAACATCCTTAAACATTGTATATCCTGTGTAAGATGGCTCACAGTCACCGCGGAAGCCATCAACGCCCATTTCGGTAGTCCACCAAACGAGAGTGTCTACAAAATAGTTGTAGAAATCGGTATTTGACCAATTGTAGCTCCAACCACCCCAATAGTCTTCACCAGCAAACCAATCGGATGGATATTGACCGTCGTTATACATAGGCGCTTCCCAATCGCAGCCCCAAGTAACAACATCAAGGATTACTCGAATATTTCGCGAATGAGCTTCATCAACGAATTTTTTGAAAACCTTGAATCCATCATCATAGTTATCGCAGCCTGTCATAGCCTTACTTATGGTATGTATACCAAAGTTGCCGTAGTTAGAATCGTCATTATCATCATAAATAGGAGTAAGCCATATAGCATTTATACCTGTTTCCTGATAATGGTCAAGCAACGGAATTGCTGCTTCAAAGGTGCCTTCCTCGGTGGCGTGACCGATTTGCATTTCAACAATTATAAGGTCCTTCACCCAATCAGGACTAAGTAATCCGCTACCGGAGTCTTCCATTACAACATCTTTATCATCCTTGTATTTGGGTGTTACATCTGAGTTATCGATATAGATTGGTGTCGAATTTTCAGCAGAAATAACAACACTTGCAGCTGAAACCGTAAAAAGAAGAACAACTGCTAATATAATACTAATTATTCTTTTCATTGCTTTAAGACTCCTTTCTTACTTTTTTTCTACTAGCCACAAAGACAAGTACAGCCATTGTAACGAGCACGATTGCAAATACTGTGTATGGCAGGTTTTCACCAGTATTTGGAGAAACCTTGTCGCCGCTGTTATTTGCATTATTATTTGCGTTGTTGCCTTGAGTGTTGGTTGTCACATCTGATGTATAGCCGTTAAGGTCAAGCTGCTTAATTATATTATAATAATCAGATATTGCCTTCTCAAGAGTTGCATAGTTACCAACCATAAGGCGTTTATCAACATTAATATCTACTCGCTGCAACGAGTTGCCGATTTCTTCCTTAATCTCAATAGCGAGATCCTTATACATCTGGCGTATTTGCTCGATATCATCGCCGCTTTCATAGGTTACAGTTCCGATACCATCTATAGCCAAAACAACATCCAAAACCTCTTCAGCCACAACTAAATAACTATAGTTAGCAACCAAGGGCTGTAAGCTTGTATCAAGCGCTTCGTAAAGCTCCCAAGCCTCAATGAATTTTTCTTCTGATTCGGGAACAATTTTACCGTCCTCAGTATAGATATCATATATAGCGTTTATAACCTTATTAAGCTCATTAACCTGAGTCTCAGTGAGGTCTTCTGCGCAAACAACCGCTTTACCGTGGATAGCAAGAACATCAATAGCAATATTATAAGGTGTCCAGTTCCAAGGTGAAATTGTTATATACATTGAATTGTCGCGATTGGTTAAACGGGTAGCCGCATCGCACAAGGATGCAGGAAGCACACCCTGTGCGCCTGCAACTGTGAATACATAATCGCCACTGGGATTCTTTGCAACCTTGAGTTCCCAAGTAACATCCTTAAGATATTCATAAGAGATGCGTTCATCATGAATAATCACAACATCCTGCTGTCCTTCAACATGTGCAGTAAGAGTACCCTCAGAGAAATCGAAAACAAGAGCAAGAATGCTTGGCTCACCCTGAACATATTCAGAGTATAGTGAAGTCCAATCGGCTGCTGTATCATAAAGGTCGGCGCAATAAAGCGCAACCTTCTTAACAGAATCTTCCGCTTCTAATCCGTCAAATATCATATGTAAACCATCGAGGGTTACTTCACGATTGATAAGGCGTCTAAAGTTGGTGCCAGCGTTTATCCATTTAAACTCAACGCCGCCATTAGCAATATCGTTATAGAACAGATTATCGGGCCAGTGGTTGGTACCCGCAAGGTCCCCTGTGCTTATCGAATAGTAATTCAGACAAGGCTCATCGACCTCTTGTGTTATCTGTTCATATCTGTAACGCGCAGCTGCCAAAATATTATAGTTAACAACACAGCCCTTTTGTGTATCACTGAGCTGTTCATATTTTGTCTCGCAAGCCTCAATAGCCGCTAAGCTATTCGCAGTTACTACACCAATAGCATTGATATCATCAATAAGCTCTAACACTTCACTCATTTCTTCGGAAGTGAGGTTATTAGCGCAAACGCTGCTGCCATCATGCAAAGAAATAACATTCAATGTGCCCGTGGTTTGAGCGCCCCAATCCCAAGGACAAATGGTCATATAAACATTTTCTTTTTGAGTAAGCTTGTTGCAAGCATCAAACATTGCCTTTGTGATAACGCCTGATACACCGTTAACAGTCACGGTGTAGCTACCGTCGCCATTATCCTCCATAAACATTGACCATTCTTTACCAGCAAGAGCATCATACTTAAGTTTATCGCTTGTGGCAATAACAGTTATAGGATAATTTTCGTCCGAAGAAGCAATACCTAATGTACCGTCAGCGCCGTTTAAAATCAATGCGAGAGGATGGTAAATGTTTGTGCCGTCATTTAGTAATTGTGTATAAGATTCTGCTTGGTCAAGGTCTGCAAGGTATATTGCGATTGCATTTGAACCGCTAGTAGCCTCCCAGCCTGAGAAAACTGCATGCAAGCCGTCAAGCTTAACTTTTCTGTTAATACCCTGACGCATATTAGTTCCGGCATTTGTCCAATTATACTTCATACCGCCGCCCGCAACATTGGTTATTCCCACGCGAGCAGACCAATGGTTATAGCCCATTGCATCGGTAGCAGAAAGCGAATAAAGCATAATATCCTGTGATGCATTAAGCTGATTGTAGGTAGTCTCAGCCTGAGTTAATGCATCTATGTTGGTAACAAGCGCCTTTTCATCATCATTAAGAGCATTATATGCTTCACGCGCTGCAGTGATAGCGTTGCCGCTATCCTTTGTTACAGTTCCTATTGCAGTTATAAGGCTTATAACATTTTCAACAGCCGCTTGGTTAATCGATGGACCTTCGGGCGCATTTCTATCAACATAAACCGCAATATCGGTAATCTGGGTATCCATTACATTACCTCTTGCGATAAAGCCTGCCTTACCATCCTTAATTCCGCTTACAGGAATTGCTGTTTTCGGCTGGTAGTCCATCATATCAGTAAATGTAACGGGTGTGCCGTTAATAAACACTTCA
>JAZPZA010000027.1:0-4538 GCA_045544435.1 Acutalibacteraceae bacterium
GCCTCAAGGCTACGATACTTATGTAGGTGAGCGTGGTGTCAAGCTTTCGGGCGGTCAGAAGCAGAGGATTTCTATAGCAAGGGTATTCCTTAAAAATCCCCCTGTGCTTCTTTTAGACGAGGCAACAAGTGCACTCGACAACGAGTCTGAGCTTGTAGTACAAAAGTCCTTGGAAAAGCTGTCAAAGGGTAGAACTACAATTACAGTTGCTCACAGGCTTACAACTATTAAGAACGCCGACCGCATTTTTGTTATAAGCAAAAACGGCATTGCCGAAGAGGGAAATCATAAGGAGCTTATGGGGCAGAACGGAATTTACAAAGAGCTTTACAGTGCCTACACTTCGGTGGAATAAAAATTATTAGGAGTAAAATTTATGTTTGGTGCAAAGAAAAATTTCGGCTTCGGCTGTATGCGTATGCAGATGAATGGAAATGAAGTAGACCATAACGAATTTACCAAAATGATAGATGCCTTTATGGAGGCGGGTTTTAATTATTTTGACACAGCCCATGTTTACATCAATGGTCAAAGCGAAACCGCCTTAAAGGCTTGCCTTACCTCACGATATCCCAGAGAAAGTTATATTCTTACCAATAAGCTCAGCCCCAGCAACTTTAACAGTAACGAGGAAATCAGACCCCTTTTAGATTTACAGCTTGAGGCTTGTGGGGTGGAGTATTTCGACTTCTGGCTTATGCATGCAATGAACAGTGAGCTTTTCGCAAAATACAAGGCATGCCGTGCCTTTGAAACCGCATTGGAACTTAAAGCCGAGGGCAAAATTAAGCACCTTGGTATTTCTTTTCACGACAAGGCAGAAGTCTTAAGACAAATTCTTACTGAATACCCCGAAATTGAGGCGGTGCAGATCCAGTTTAACTACGCAGATTTTGAGGATGAAAATATCGAAAGCCGCAAGTGCTACGAGGTTTGCAGGGAATTTAATAAGCCTATTATTGTTATGGAGCCTGTTAAAGGCGGTGCTTTGGTTAACCTTCCTAAAGAAGCAAGCGAGGTACTAGAAAGCCTTAACGGCGGCAGTAACGCCAGCTACGCAATCCGTTTTGCTGCAGGCTTCGAGGGCGTTTTTATGGTGCTTTCGGGTATGGGCAATACGGCTATGATGCAGGACAATTTAAGCTTTATGACCGAATTTAAGCCCCTGAACGACACAGAGCTTGAGGCAATAAAAAAGGTCTGCGATATACTTAAAAATCAGGACACCATTCCCTGTACAGACTGCAAATACTGCGTTGAGGGTTGCCCTCAAAACATTAAAATTCCTGAGCTTTTCTCCCTTTACAACGGTAAAAAACAGCTTAAAGAAAACTCATCAAAAGCTGATTATGAAAGAATTACAGAGGGAAAAGGTAAGGCTTCAATGTGCGTAGAATGTGGCGAGTGTGAAAGTGCCTGTCCTCAGCACCTGCCTATTAAAGAGCTTTTAAAAGAAGTAGCAAAAGAGTTTGAAAACTGAGGATTAAAATGAAATTTTTAGAGAAAAATCCTATGATTATGATTGTGGTAGGTGTGCTTGGAATTTCCCTTTCCTCAATCTTTGTCAAATTTTCCTCAGCACCATCGGCGGTAACTGCCGCCTACAGGCTTTTGTGGACGGTTTTAATTCTAACTCCTGTGGTTTTCTCAAAAAAAGAAACCCGAAAAGAGCTTAAAAGCCTTTCTAAAAAAAGCGTTGCCTTAAGCGTTGTAAGCGGTGTGTTTCTGGCAATTCACTTTGTGCTGTGGTTTGAGTCTTTAAGCCACACATCTGTGGCAAGCTCTACCACCATTGTGTGCACCGAGGTTATCTGGGTGGCGTTGGGTTACTGCTTAGTTCTTAAAGGGAAGCTTAATTTCAAAGCCATAATGGCTATTGCAATTACCTTAGTGGGTAGTGTGCTTATTGCTTATTCAGACTCCTCTGCCGATGCAGGGCTTTACGGCGATATTCTTGCACTTCTGGCGGCTGTGGCTGTGGCGGTTTATACCCTTATAGGCGGTGTGGTCAGAGAAAATGTAAGCACCACGGTTTATACATATATCGTTTATGTTTCCTGTGCTGTGGTACTGCTGGTTACCTGCCTTGTGCAGGGACATAACCTTTTCGGCTTTGGCTTTAGTGCACCTGTTGTAGGGCTTTTGCTTTCCCTTTTTTCTACAATTTTAGGTCACAGCATTTTCAGCTGGTGCCTAAAGTATTTTTCGCCTTCATTTGTGTCTGCCTCAAAGCTTTGCGAGCCTGTGGTTTCGGCACTCTTTGCGGCATTTATCTTCACCGAAATCCCCACACTTTTGCAGGTTTTGGGTGCGGTGTTGGTTCTCGGCGGCGTGCTTTTCTATTCTCTTATAGAAACGAAAAAATAAAGAAAGTCTGTCTCAATTTAATGAGGCAGACTTTTTAGTTATATAAGTATTAAAACAAACCGCCGTTGTATTTGTTTTGCACCAAAAACAGCGGCACCAAAGCGACAGCTAAGCCCACAAGTAAAATCACAGTTGGCAGTGCCGAAGCGGTGAAAAGCCCCACAGTACCCGAAACAAACAGCGGAAGGCTTATGCCCAAAAGCACCTTGCCCATAGCTTTTGCGTAAGCTTTTTTGTCTTTGACCTTGCGTTGGTGATAGCTGTGTATAAGCTCGGTTTTTCCTTTATAAACAAGTATGCCTATGATAACCATAAGAATACCGACAGCATACATAATGACGGAATAGATAATCATTTTTTCACCTCAATATCTTTTCTAAATTATAATTCATCCGCATTAGAAAAGCAAATGTATTATCAGGCTTAAAGAAGAGTAAATAAACCATTGAGAATATGTGCCATAGATGCTATAATCAAAATATAACACTAAAGGAGAACGCTTATGAAAGACGAATGCCTTATTTGCTCAGCACCGCTTATATATATGGACACCGACACTGATGCCGAGTGTGCAATTTGCCACAAAAAAGAAATCACAAAAACCTTGTGCGAGAAAGGGCATTTTGTTTGTAATGACTGCCACACTAAAGGTATCGACTCAATAATCAGCATCTGCATTAATGAAAAATCCAAAAACCCTGTGGAAATTCTAAGAAAGCTTATGGCACTTGATTTTTGCCACATGCACGGACCCGAGCATCACATTATGGTGGGTTCAGCCTTGCTTACTGCTTTTAAGAACGCAGGCGGTGAAGTTGACCTAGGCAAAGCACTTTTGGAGATGCAGTCCCGTGGCAAAAAAGTACCGGGGGGAGCCTGTGGTTTTTGGGGTGCCTGCGGTGCAGGAATAGGTAGCGGAATGTTTGTATCAATCGTCACAGGCTCAACACCTCTTGCGGGCAAAGCATGGGGGCTTTCAAACCTTATGAGTGCAAAAGCTCTTAACGCTATTGGCGAAGTTGGGGGACCGAGGTGCTGTAAGCGTAATTCTTACCTTGCCGTAACTGAAGCGGTAATTTTTGCCAAAGAGCATCTGGGCGTAGAAATGGAACTTACAAAAATCAAGTGTACTCACTTTAATGAAAATAACCAGTGTATAGGAGAGAGGTGTCCTTTCAGATGAAAAAGAAAATAGCCTTTATTTGCGTGCATAACTCCTGCCGAAGCCAGATTGCCGAAGCCTTGGGAAAGCTTCTTTTAAGCGACAAATACGACTTTTATTCAGCAGGCACAGAAACAAAACCTCAGATAAACAGCGACGCTGTAAGGCTTATGAAAAGCCTTTACGGAATTGATATGGAAAAGACCCAGCATAGCAAAACCTTCCAAGAAATCCCTGCTCCCGATTTAGCAATTTCAATGGGCTGCGATGTAGGTTGCCCCTTTATCGGCAGAGATTTTGACGCAAACTGGGGACTTCAAGACCCCACAGGCAAAAGCGACGAGTTTTTCATTGATATTATAAAACAGATAGAAGAAAACATAAAAAACCTTACCCACTAAATAGAGCTCCCCGAGGACAGAGCGATTTTACATGCTCCCCCTCAGGGCGTTTTTATAGGTCGCAATCTGCACCATTATAAGCAACTAATAAAGGATTGAGAAGTGAATCTTATAGTGTTATAATAAAAATATAAATATAGTATGTAGCAAATAAAGGTGGTATTACAATGAACTTTACAGAAATCGCAAAGAACAGGCAGTCCTGCCGTGCATATAACCCTGACAAGACAGTGGAAAATGAAAAGCTTCAGGCTGTTTTAGAGTCCGCAAGGCTTTCGCCCTCTGCATGCAACGGTCAGCCTTATCACATCACAGTCTGCAAGGGTGAGGCCGCCAAAAAGGTAGCAAAAGCAACTCAGGGTATGGGTATGAATAAATTTGCAAGTGATGCTCCCGTTATGCTTGTAATTTCAGAAATGCCCTACGTTAAGTCAGCGGCTCTCGGTGCAAAGGTTAAGCACAACGACTATCGCTCTATTGATATTGGAATCCTTAGTGCCTATATTACAGCAGAAGCCACAGCTCAGGGACTTTCTACTTGTATTCTGGGCTGGCTTGACGACTCAAAAATCCGCGAAATCTGTGACCTTTCGGGACAGGTGCGTTTG
>JAZPZA010000028.1:0-31427 GCA_045544435.1 Acutalibacteraceae bacterium
TGACAACACTTGAAGATTTATACTATGGCAACATCAGTCCGCACGAAAGGTATATCAAGCGAGGAACAAGAGTGGATAAGCTCGTAAAGCTAATATGCAAAAACGAGGAAGAACTGAATTCGGGACTCACAGAGAAACAAAAAGAGACCTTTGAAAAGTTCAAAGACTGCACAAGCGAGTTGTCTTGCATCACTGAGCGTGAAGCATTTAGTTCGGGGTTTATTCTCGCAACACGCATAATGGTGGAAGTGATGCAAGGCTTTGAGGAGGTCGAGGATATATGAAGAAAATCATTATCCTTCTTCTCTGCTGTGGGGTGCTCGTGAGTGTGGTGGGATGCGGTGGCAACACCGCACTGCCGTCTACCGAGAGTCCACCGACAACGGTATCGGAAACGATAATAACGGAAACTCCAAGCGAAATAACACCGCCTGTGGCGGCGGGAGAGCCGACAGAGGAAGAAAAAGAACCTCTCCCCACCGAGAGCAAGGCTCAGGCAACCGAACCAACTGTGACCGCCATAGAGCCGACAACAAAGGCACAGTCAACGGAAGAACCCAAACCTACGTTACGAACAAAACCAGCCGAGCCATCGGTGGCGGAAATCACCGAAGCTAAGAAAGAAACACCGACGAAAACTGAAGAATCGCAAGAGGAAATATATGTAGGCATACAATGGTCGGAGGTCGATCCTGCGGATATCGAAAGACTTGTCATAGAAAAAGTTAACGCCTACCGCATAGCACATGGTGATACGGCAGCTACGATGCTCCCCGGACTAACCGAGGTGGCAAGATACAGAGCAAACGAGCTTACCACCAACTTTGAACATCGAGGAGAACAGCATGTCAGCACAGAACTTAAATATGGGCAGTATGTTGACCTTGCTCCTTACGGTATGCCGGATGATAGTTATTACAAAGGCTATAGTAGAGAGGCCATCAGCATGGGAGATTGGTTCGGCACGGCAGAAAGTATGGCAGAGCGAATTGCATCAGGCTTCCGAAATAGCCATAAGCATTGGTCGTATGTCGGTAGCTCGGAATACAAATACATCGCAGTTGGCGTAGCAAAAGCAAATGATAAATGGTATTTATGCATACTTATGAGCGATGATAATTACGGCGGATAAAAACAAAAACAAGGCAATTTAAGGCGAGTGAATGCTCAGACGAGCAAACACCCGCCTTCGCTTTTTAAATGCGACACAGGGCAAAAAATGCCGAAAATCGCCCCGGATTTCCCCTTTTTAGAGACTCCTCTCAAACGAAATGTGTAAATAAATTTTATCGCAAGTTTTAATAGACTTGCGATATTTTTTGTGAAAAACGGTCTACAAAACGTTAATTTCTCGACGTTATATGAAAGGGTAAATTTTTCTTAAAAATGGGTCTCCAAAATTGTAATTCCCACACGATATATAGAGGGTAATAAAAAGTTGTTTTCTATGCAAGTAAGTAGCAAATCTGTAAATAATTTGTGAATTATTTTGAAAAACCACCTTTCAAAACCTCGTTTCCCGGACGCTATATAGAGGGATAAAAATACTGGTAGAAAATGCTGTTTTTGGACACTAAGTAGAGGAACAAATTTACATAACTGAAAGGAGCATTAAAAATGAACACAACTAATGAAAAATCTTTAGTAAAGGAGATGGTAAAACACAAGAACTTTTTTATGGTGTCAAATCGGATATTTGAATTTGACTTAACGCCGAAAGATTTCACAGTATACTGTTGCCTTGTTCGTCACTGTGATAACGAAGATTATTCATGTTTCCCTTCGAGGAAGCTCATCGCAAAAGAATGTGGGATTGATAAAAAGACAGTGGATGCAGCTATGAAAAATCTTGAAGACCGAGGACTTGTAAAGAAGGTTCATCGCAAACGATCTGACGGCAGCAAACGAAGTAATTTATATTACGTTACTCGACTTTTTGAGTAGCCTCTAAAACGTATGGGTGTGGTGTGAGAACTTCCTATCATTAACTAAACCCATAGAACTAAACTAAGTTTTTACAACAGAAGATAAAGAATATACAGCAACGATAAAGCCGAATAAATTGAGATGTTGAATGTGAGGATGCGGCATAAAACAATGCTTTTTCTTTTCTGTTGTAGGGGTTAAAGCAGAGATTTCGCATGTGCGAAAAAAAGCAGGAGAAAGGAGCAACCCCTGTTGTTTGGGGTTGCTCCGATCAGGACGGACGGCAACGCCGACCGTTAGGGCGTTTACGGGCTTTTAGTTTTATTTTTGCAGGGTCGCTCCTTGATGTGCTAATTCAAGATATAGGTGGCTCCTTGTTGGGAAAACCGCCGAAATTACGGCATTTTAATAGGGGTTGCTAATTTTAAAGGAGGAAATATGAATAACAGTCAGAAAAACAAAGTTAGAATTCCAAGCGGCAAAGAATATGATGCTAAAATAGCATTAAATATTCGCCGCAGACAGAATATCCAAATAAAAGATAAAAAGTTAGTCACAACAAGCAGATATGAAATCAAAGGTATGCGATATAAAGTAAACTCTATCTTTGATCTCGAAAATGTGCGTGATAGCGAGGAAGGTCTCAAAAGACTTATGCTGAGCGATGCAAATAAGGCATCATAATCGCTGGACTTTTGAACCGGTTTAGAGTATTGTTGTGGTGCAGAAATCTATAAACTGCACCTATGCACTCTCAATCGGTTTGACATTTACAAGGAGGTAAAACAATTATGCCAAACCAATTGAATGATAAAATCACAGCATTATATTGCAGACTCTCTCAGGAAGATGAGAAAAAGGGTGACAGCGATAGCATCGTAAACCAAAGAGATATGCTTATCAAGTACGCCAAGGAAAACGGATTTTGTAATGCAGAAGTATTTGTCGATGATGGATACTCAGGTGTTAGTTTTAATCGCCCCGGCTTTCAAAGTTTGCTTGAACTGATGGAGAACGGTAAGGTTGAAACGCTTATCACTAAAGACCTGTCCCGTCTCGGTAGAAACTATCTTGAGGTAGGTCAATACACCGAAATAATGTTTCCAAGATGGAACGTTCGGTATATAGCCATTAACGACAATTATGATTCGCTTTACACCGAAGGTAACGAACTTGCTCCCTTCAAAAATCTTTTCAATGAATGGTATGCAAGAGATACAAGCAAGAAAATCCGTGCGGTACTAAAAGCAAAAGCGGAACGCGGTGAACGCATTGGAACGTCAATTCCTTACGGATACAAACGTGATCCGGAACACAAAGGTAGACTGCTTGTCAATGAAGAAACTGCGCCTATTGTTCGAAGAATATTTGAAATGTGTGCTCAAGGTATGGGACCGAAATATATCGGTAATGTACTAAGGGATGAAAAGATTCTCAAACCGACATTCTACAAATATCAAGCAGACGGTTACTACGGAACGGTCACTGACACAGACGTGCCTTACGGTTGGTCATCACAAACGATATCTAAGATACTCAGAAATGAAATCTATCTCGGTCACACTATTAACTGCAAAACCCGTGTTGTATCCTTCAAAGATAAACGCACAGTCGAAGTCCCCAAGAACGAACAATATCGATTCGAAAACACCCACGAAGCAATCATCGATCAGGAAACCTGGGATGCAGTTCAAAAGGTTCGTGAAGGTAAACGCCGTCGCAATAATATGGGTGAGATTGATAAGTACAGTGGATTGTTATACTGTGCCGACTGCGGTTCGAAACTGTATTTTGTGCGAGGTAAATCCATCACCCCAGAAACCTACAACTTTATTTGCAGTCGGTATCGCAAACACATCGGTGAACAGTTATGCTCAGCGCATCGTATTCGAGAGGTTGCTCTTGATGAAATTGTTCTTGAAGAAATCCGCAAGATAACCTACTATGCGCGTACCAAAACAAAAGAATTCGTTCAGTTCATAAACAACAAAAGCTCCTCTGAAAACAAGAGAGAGCTTGCAGCAAAAACGATTGAACTCGGCAGAAAGGAAAAGCGCAACGATGAGCTGAACGCCTTATTCAAAAGACTGTATGAGGATAATGTTCTCGGCAAGGTTACTAACGAACAGTTCCGTATGTTATCTGAGGGATATAATGCAGAGCAAAAAGAAATTGCAGAACAGATACCCGTCCTGCAAAAGCAAATTGAAGAATTAAAAGCGGCAACCGTAAATGTAGAAAAGTTCATTGCAATCGCAAATAAATACACCGATTTACAAGAACTCACCGCAGAGGTGCTCCGCACCTTCGTAGCAAAGATTGTTATTCACGAACGCACAACCAAGTGGGCAAAAACATCCGAACAGCAAATTGATATCTACTTCCGCTATATCGGTTGCCTTGAAGAAACAAATACGAAACAAGCCGTATAAAAGGAAAGGACGGACAGCCTAAACTGTCCGTCCAACTCCACGCCACCGCCTTACGCAAAGAAATCCTTATAACAACTTGCGTAACTGTCTTGGGTTTTTTATTATGACGCTTGTTTTACACGGGAAGTCGAGGCGCTATCCCCTACAGATTGCGCGTTTTCGAGCATATTTTCTGCGAATACGCCGTAGCCTGTGTGGCTATCGGATATTAGCACATGGGTAAGTGCGCCGACAAGCTTTCCGTCCTGAAGAATTGGGCTGCCGCTCATACCCTGAACTATGCCGCCTGTGGTGGAAATGAGTTCTTCATCAGTTACAGTAACAACAAGGTTTTGGGTATCTGACAGATAATTTGAGGTGCGTTTTTTTATCGTGCACGAATAAAGCTTTGGGGTATCACCATCTACGGTGCATAAAATCTGGGCTTCACCGTCATAAACCTCCTGCTTTAAGGCAATTTCTGTGAGGTTTGAGGTATCCACATTTTGTTTCAAAAAGCCATACACACCGTTTTCGGAGTTAAGGCTAATATCTGCTATACTATCATAGGTAAACTTGCCCTTAAGCGCGCCTGGGTTACCTGCGCTTCCCTTTTCAACCGATACAATTTCGGCTCCCACAAGCTCACCTGAATTTATATTCAAAAGAACATCGGTGTCACTATCGCACACGCCGTGCCCAAGTCCACAAACAACACCTGTTGTGGGGCTATAAAAAGTTAATGTGCCAATACCCGCCGAGCTATCGCGTACCCAGATACCAAGGCGCCATACACCGCTTTCTTTATCTATTACGGGGGTGACCGTGGTATAAATAGTTTTACCTTCGCGGATAATTTCAAAGTCCATAGCGCTTCCGTCCGATTCCAACACCACCTGCGATAAATCCTCGTTGCAGGTAATCTCATATCCGTTGGCGGTTTTGATATAGTCACCCACCCTTATATCGGCTGAGCTTGCAGGGTTTACGGTGCCGCTTGAGGTAACAACATCGGACACCTCAATAACAAGCACGCCATCGGTATAGATTTTCATACCGAAAGGATTGCCGAGCACCGAAACATACATTTCATCTACCACCTCAACGCTGACGGTGGAAAACGGTATTACTCCAAATATTTTTAAATCAACATCAAAGCTATCGCCAACCGAACGAACAACGCTTTCCTGCGACATTTTAGCGCCCTTATAATGCGCGGTTATGGGCACAAAGGCATCGATGTTAAGCTCTTCACCCTTATTAACCTTATAGCTATCGGCAACACTGTTATCCATAATATATACAACGGTAAACGCGAGGCTACTTAGAAGCGCCGCTATAACAAAAAAAGTTTTTATTAATTTTTTCATACTTTTCACTTCCCTTTTTTAATCTTGCCAAAAAGCTTTTAAAAAACACAAGGAAAATAAAGCAATAAAAAAAAGACAGGCAGTAGACCTTAAAAGGTTTACTGTCTGTCCCCAATTTTATAAATTTTTATTCGCCGAACGGGAAATCAAAGGTGCCGCCGCCCGAGCTTTCGGAGGAATTCTGCTGCGAATCAGCGCCCGACTGTGTTATCACTTCGGAGTAGCTTGATTCGCCGATATTAGCCTTTAGCTTAACACTATAATCGGTCTGTTTTCCGTTTTTCGAAACGACTGTGAGGGTAATGGTATCGCCTGCCTTGCAGTCCTCAATAACATCAAGAATAATATCGTCATTAGTTATTGCCTTGCCGTTCACATGGGTTATCATATCACCCTCGCCCACCTTGCCGAAGATATCACTATCTTCGCCAACAGACACAACATAGAGCCCTGCGCTATCATAGCCGCCCATTTGAGCAGTTACGGAATTTACCTCGGTATATGTTATACCAAGCTTTGCCCTATCGGTAACCTTTCCACCTGAAATCAACTGCTCAACAACGCGCTTCATGGTGGTGGTGGGAATTGCAAATCCAACATCATCATACTCTTCACCCGCAAGCTTTGAAGATGTTATTCCTATTACCTGACCGTGCATATTAACGAGCGCGCCGCCTGAGGAGCCGGGATTAATGGCGCTATCAGTTTGAATAAGACGGGCGGTGTAGCTTGAAGTGGTCTTAACACGCTTTTTGGTCATTGAAACCATACCGCCTGTTATAGACGAAGCATCAGTAGCATCGCTTGGTCTGCCGATAGCCACAACATCCTCACCATAATAAAGCTCATTAGAATTACCAAAGCTTGCCGCCTTAAAACCGCTGCCGTCCTCAATTTTCAAAACTGCCAAATCGCTTACGACATCGCCCGCAACATAAACCGCATCATACTCTGTGCCGTCGTGGGTATAGATTTTAAATTTAGGCGCTCCGATTTCTGAATATATATGGTCGTTAGTCACTATATAGCCATCATCAGTGTATATAACACCAGAGGCATCTCCCATCTGGCCTGATGCATTATAAACGCGAATGCCCACTATCGACTCATTAACCTCAGCATAAACCTGCGCGGGTGTAAGCGCATCCTCATTTTTAGGTCTTGATTCTAAATCAATATCAATTATACTACCTATATAGTCGCCCGAAACGCTGTTTCTACCAAGAAAATAACCAGCGGTGCAGCTGCCTGTGAGCACAATTACTGCTGCAAGAATCAAGCAAAACACCTTAAGTCCTTTATTCATAGGCTTATAGTCGGTTATCGGTAAATCCTGAGTATAGTTAACCTTATTCCAAACGGGAGCTTCATCCGCAGAAAAAGACTCTTCGGCGGGTATTTGTTCCTCTGACTGCGTGCTTTCTTGAACTTCATCTATATCATTTTTTATTTCCTCATTATTAAGGTTTTCGTTAAACTCACTCATATACATCCTCCTATTTATTTATCGGCAGAGTAAACTTAAATGCCGTAAACTGATTTTCCACACTTGAAACGGTTATCGAGCCGCCATGATTTTTTATAATTGTTTTCACAATATAAAGTCCAAGACCTGTGCTCTGCTTAACTGCCGAGCGGGATTTATCCACCTTATAAAATCTATCAAAAACATAAGGCAATTCGTTTTGCGGTATTCCCTCGCCTGTATTTTCAATGCTAAAAGTGAAACTTTTTGAATCAAGCTTGATACCAAATTTTATTGTTCCCGCATCTTCTGTGAATTTTACCGCATTGTCAACAAGATTATATACCGCGCGATATATTAAATCCTTATCAGCATTAATACTCACTGCAGGAAGCTCATCAAGCCCCACAACACAAAGCTGCTTTTTTTCTATCCGCTGCTCTTGACTGATAACAATGCTTAGCAGCTGCTCACGGAAATCAAATAGCTCAGGTTTTAGTGTGAACTCGCCTGATTCAAGGCGGGCAAGGCTTAACATTGATTCCACCATTCTTGACATCCGCTTTACTTCATTTGATACTATCTGCAAATAATATTGCTGCTTTTCGCCCTCGATAGTGCCGTCTATCATTCCGTCAATAAAACCGCCGATAGTGGTCATCGGTGTGCGAAGCTCATGAGAAATATTCGCAACAAAGCTCTTTCGTGTTTCCTCAAGACGGGCAAGTGAATTAGTCATATGGTTAAAGGAAACCGCAAGCTGACCAATTTCATCATCGCTTGTAACGGGAATTCTTTTTGAAAAATCGCCCTTAGACATTGCCTTTGCCGCTTCCGACATAAGTTTTAGCGGTCGGGTTAATCTATATGTCATAATATAAAGCGCAAAGAACATAAGCGCTACAGGGATAATAGCTGATATTAGATAAAAACGCGAAACGGTTTTCATAAGATTAGTAACATCGCTTATTGAAGCCGCGGCAACAACAAAGCCAACTTCCTCACCGTTTGCAGATTTAATCGTAAGCGCAGTTACATAATGAGGATTACTATATATACCAATATTGCTAAGCGTTCTGCCATCATTTTTGGCAATGGATGAAATAACATCATAATCCACCTGTGAGCCAGTATGCTCGCAGGTGCCGTTTTCGCTCCACTCACTGCAGCCGCAAATTTTTATGACTCCCGATATATCGGTTATGTAAAGCTCAATTTCCGAAACATCGGAAATATTAGACATTATATAATAGATATCGCTCTCACTATAAGTAGCTTCGCCACCCTCTATATTATATTGTGTGAAAGCAACCACCGAATCGCAAGCTTTTTTAAGTTGCTTATATTTTTCCTGCGAAAGGTAGTTATTATAAACGAAAGTGAGTATTAAAAGTATTATTGAAAGACTGAACAGCACTATTAGTGCTGTTGCGGCGAAATACTTTTTAAAAAGCTTTTGACGCATAAATTATTTTACCTCAAATTTATAGCCTACACCCCAAACAGTTTTTAAACACCACTGCTCGGATATGCCCTCTAACTTTTCACGAAGGCGTTTTACATGCACATCCACCGTTCTTGAGTCACCATAATAATCAAAGCCCCAAACCTCATCAAGCAGCTGGTCACGGGTATATACGCGGTTTGGATTACTTGCAAGGTGATAAACAAGCTCCAGTTCCTTAGGTGGAGTATCTATCTGCTTACCATCAACCACAAGCTCATAATTCGTGATATTGATTCGAAGCTTTTCGTACCTTACCTCTTTAATATCGTCTGCTTTATCGTTATCCTGACTTCGGCGAAGCACTGCTTTTATGCGGGCAATTACCTCCTTGGTATCAAAAGGCTTGCTTACATAGTCATCTGCGCCAAGCTCTAAACCTAAGATTTTATCGAAGGTTTCGCCCTTGGCAGTGAGCATAATTATAGGAGTGTTTAATGTTTTGCGTATCTCACGGCAAACCTGCCAACCGTCAAGCCTTGGAAGCATTATATCAAGTAAAATCAAATGTGGCGCATAACGCTCTACAAAATCCAACGCCTGCTCGCCATCGTTTGCTACAACAGTCTCAAAGCCGTCCTTTTCAAGATAAAGGCGCAGCAGCTCGCATATATTCTCGTCGTCATCAACTATCAGTATCTTTTTGTTTTCCATAAAGCAGTTTACCTCCAATATGTATAAACATATAATACAATATTTTTTTAATAATTATATTACGAAAATGTTAATATTTCAAATAAAAAACAAGGTCGCCAAAGGCGACCTTTTAATTGCCATGATTATTCAGCAGCTTCTTGGGTTTCCTGTTCCTTCATCTTTGCAAAGCACTCGCTGCAATATACAGGGCGATCCTCACGGGGAGCAAACGGAACGCGTGCTACACCACCACATGCTGCACATACAGCCTCGTGCATTTCACGGGGTGCCCTTCCTGCATTTTTGCGCTTGTCACGGCAAGGCTTACAACGCTGTGGTTCGTTTACGAAGCCCTTGGATTCGTAAAATTCCTGCTCGCGTGCAGTGAATACGAACTCCTCTCCGCAATCCTTGCAAACTAAGGTCTTGTCTTCAAACATTTTTCTTTTCCTCTCTTGATTTGGTTATTTAGCCCCGGACGGAATCGCACCGACATCTTTGTGTTTCAACGCTCTGCTATTTTAAGCTACTGAGGGCATATTTTAAGCGGTATATAACCGCTTAATTACTTTTTGAACTTTGACCTGATGCGCTTGAGCGCATTGTCAACCGATTTTACCGAAATATTTAATTTATCGGCAATATCACTATAACTACTTCCTGATAAAAACTCACAAAAAACCTTATATTCAAATCCAGAAAGATTCTTTTTTAAAGTAACAGTCAAGTCATTATAGCTTTCTTTCTCGATAAATATATTTTCGGGATTACATTCATCCGGCAAAATAACCTCATCAATTGCGGTAATCATATTTTCAGGAATGCGCTTGCCGGCATTAATGGCTCTGAGCTGGTCATTTATAGAACGATTTATACAAAGCGTTACAAAGGTTCTAAACGAAGCCTTTTCACTATCGTAAGATTTAACCGCTGAAAAAACAGATAATATGCCCTCTTGAATCAAATCGTCAATATCACAGCCATAAGATTTATACTTAGCCGCAACACTTATTATATAAGGCATATATCTATTAATAAGAGTTTGAAGATATTCATAATTTCCAGATAAAACATAGGAAACTAATTCGTTATCACTCAAACATTCTGCTTTTTCAATTAAATTATGCTCCATTAATGCTCCAACAAACACAATAATGCAATGATTATGTTAATAATACATTATTTATTAATAATTGTCAAGTATTTTTATATAATATGCCAAAATTTTACTGTTATTGTGTTTATTTTACAAATTTTTTATAGCCGATTCCATACTGCACACAGCGCGAAACACGACTGAGTGTGGCAGATGATATATCTGTTTGCTCTATAACCTGATTATAGGTTTTGCCACTCATAAGAAGTCTGGCTGCCTTAATTCGCTGCGCCATCTGCTCCACCTCTTTTGCAGTGCATAAATCCTCAAAAAGAAGTTTGCAGTCATCCTTGCTTTTGAGTGACAAAATCACATCATAAAGCTCATCTATCATTTTTTCATCGACTTTTTTATCGTACAACATTTAATATCCGTCCTTAAATTATTTCATACGAATTATTCAAAAACGCCTTTGTCTTTTCGGAAATGGGATTTTCAAAAATCTGCTGTGCGGTGCCCATTTCCTCGATAATACCGTCTGCCATAAATATCACCTTATCGGAAACATTCTTAGCAAACTCCATTTCGTGGGTAACAACTATCATTGTGCTTCCCGACTCTTTAAGGGATTTTATAACTCTAAGCACCTCACCTGTAAGCTCAGGGTCAAGCGCTGAGGTTGGCTCATCAAAGCACAGAATGTGAGGATTAAGTGCTAACGCGCGGGCAATTGCAACACGCTGCTGCTGACCGCCCGAAAGCTCGCAAGGATAATTGTTCATCTTTTCGGTAAGCCCTACCTTATCAATAAGCTCACGCGCTTTAGCCTCGATTTCCTCAGGTGTTCCCTTCTTTAAGAGTGTTGGAGCCAAAGTTACATTTTTAAGCACATTGTACTGCGGGAACAAATTAAACGACTGAAAAACAAGACCGAAATGCAGACGGTTTTCCCTTATTTGCTTTTCGTTTATAGCAGAGCCATCAAACAAAACCTTACCGTCAACTATAATTTGTCCAGCCTCGGCAAACTCAAGAAAATTAAGGCAGCGAAGCAGTGTTGTTTTACCTCCACCCGAGGAGCCGATTATCGACAACACTTCCCCCTCTTCAAGGGAAAAGTTTATGCCCTTTAAAACTTTAGTTTTACCAAAGCTTTTTGAAAGATTTTTAACTTCAAGCAGTGACATCTTTTCCCCTCCTAAACCTTAAAATACGAAAGCTTCTTCTCTATTTTTCCAAACAATATTGTGAGAATACCGTTGAATAAGAGATAATACACGCCTGTAAAGAATAATGGCCATATCTGACCTGCAATGCCCTGCGAGCCCTTAAGGAACGCCTGACCTGCCCATATAATTTCCTGCAAGGCTATAATTCTTGCAAGCGATGTATCCTTAACAAGGGTAATTATTTCGTTAGACATTGGCGGTACTATTCTTTTAATCATCTGCAAAAGAGTTACCTTGAAAAATATTTGAGATTTCGAAAGACCAAGCACTTGACCTGCTTCCTGCTGGCCATGAGGCACACCCTGTATTCCGCCGCGAAAAATCTCAGAAAAATAGCAAGCATAGTTGATTATAAACGCCACAGCCGACGCCAAAAATCTTCCCTGCTCTCCACTTCCCCAAATATTTCCAAATGTAAGACCAGGGAAATAATAAATTATTAGCAGTTGTATCATAAGTGGTGAGCCGCGAACTATCCAAACGATGGTCTTAATTAAACCGCTGAGCGGCTTGAACTTGGACATTGAGCCAAAAGAGATAATAAGACCTAACGGCAACGCGCCCAAAAGTGTTGCAAAAAACAGCTTCAAAGTTTGCAAAAAGCCCACATTCAGAGCATTAAAAACTATTGGAAACTGTTCCAAAAAATTACTTGGTATCATAGTTAATTCCTTTTAAAATTTTATATCAGCCGAAAACAGAGGGCACCTTTTAGGTGCTCTCTGTTTTGTTGAATTTGTTTTAATTTCTTAATTACTTCTGCTCGATGATAGAAGCCTGAACGCCATACTCCTCAGCAATTTCCATCATAGTGCCATCAGCATAGGTTTCCTTGAAGAACTCATTGATTTCATCAACAAGGTTAGAATTCTTTCTGAAGCCTACACCATATTCCTCGCTGTTGAGAGGTACTGTATAAGTAAGATCAGCATAACCTGTGCCCTCACCTACCATTGCAGCAGCCATAAGAGAGTCAATAATAGCAGCATCGCTGGTGCCTGACTTAACCTCTGTAAGAGCGGTAGCCTGGTCTACAACCTCAGTGCTCTTGAAGCTGTTAGCATCAGCCTGTTCCTTACCTGCAGAACCCTTTTCTACTGCGAAGTTAAGCTCTTTGCAGTCTTCAATAGTCTTATAGTTCTCAGCAACATCAGCCTTAACAATAACTATCTGAGCGTTGTTGCAGTAAGCGTTGGAGGTTGCCATAGCAGCCTTAACTTCATCAGTAAGTGTCATACCGTTCCAAACAACATCAATGTTCTTTGCATCAAGCTCCATAGCCTTGTTATCCCATTCGATTTCAACGAACTCAACCTCAACGCCGAGCTTTTCAGCAAACTTCTTAGCCATATCAGCATCAAAGCCTATCCAGTTACCTTCATCATCCTCATAGTCCATCGGTGCAAAATCGGTGATACCAACAACGAGTGTTCCCTTATCCTGAACATATTCAAGGTCGGTTTGATTTGCTTTTTCTCCACAGCCTGCAAAGCAGAACAGCATTGCAACTACCATAAGTACTGCGATTGTTTTTTTCATCATGTTTTTCATTTTCAATTTCTCCTTTTTTTCCTTGCGGAAGTTTTATTTGATGGTGTTATTATACTTCATCAAACTAAAGTTGTAAAGTGTTTTTTTACATTTTTTAGCACATTTGTATACATGCACAAAAAACTTGATAACTTTTATGCACTATCACTTTAATTTGCTAAAGTGATGAAGTGATAAAGTACAAAACACCCCTCTGCCGTAAAAAACAGAGGGGTGCCATTACATATATATATTATATAACACGAACGCGGATGGTGCCGTCAATGGCGGCAATTTTATCTGTAACAGCCTGAGTATCAGCATCAGATACATCAAGCATTGTATACGCATAGTCACCACGCGACTTATTAAGCATATTTTCAATGTTTACATTGTTTTCCGCAACGATGCCTGTTATAGCAGTGAGCATATTAGGAATATTCTTGTGTATTACGCAAACTCTGTGCTTGCCGCTTCTGGGCATTGAAATCTCAGGAAGATTTACAGAATTGGTAATATTACCGTTTTCAATATAATCAATAAGCTGCTTTGCTGCCATCTGCGCGCAATTATCCTCAGACTCAGGAGTAGAAGCGCCAAGGTGAGGAATTGCGATAACACCGTCAACACCAAGCATCTCATCTGTGGGGAAGTCGGTTACATAAGCCGCAACCTTACCGCTTTCAAGAGCCTGCAGCATATCATTGGAATTTACAAGGCCTGCGCGGGAGAAGTTAAGAATGCGCACGCCATCCTTCATATTAGCGAATGCTGCCGCGTTTATCATATTCTTAGTGCTATCAGTAAGCGGAACATGCACGCTTATATAATCACACTGCTTATATATTTCATTAATATCATATATATGAACAGCATTGTGAGTAAGATTCCAAGCGGAATTGATAGAAAGATACGGGTCATAGCCGTAAACTGTCATACCAAGGTGATTTGCCGCATTCGCAACAAGCACACCAATAGCGCCAAGACCGATAATGCCAAGCTTTTTACCCTTAAGCTCAGGACCTGCAAAGGCGCCCTTACCCTTTTCAACCAGCTTGCCAACAGCCTCACCCTCACCCTTGAGTGTTTTAGCCCACTCAATTGCAGGAATAACGCGGCGTGAGGATATGAGCATACCTGCAAGCACTAATTCCTTAACAGCGTTTGCATTAGCGCCGGGGGTATTGAAAACAACTATTCCCTGCTCAGAGCAACGGTCGATAGGAATATTATTAGTACCTGCGCCCGCGCGGGCAATAGCCTTTAGGCTCTCGGGAAATTCGGTATCGTGAAGTGCCGCAGAACGAACTATCGCGCCATCGGCATTATCAACCTCATCCCCCACTGTGTATTTATCATCAAATATCTGCAGACCGATTTTAGAAATCTTATTATAGGTTTTAATCTTAAACATTACGCATTTTCCTCTTCGAATTTTTTCATAAATGCTACGAGAGCCTCAACACCCTCGATAGGCATTGCATTGTAGATAGAAGCGCGCATACCGCCAACGCTTCTGTGGCCCTTGATATTTACAAAGCCTGCTTTCTTAGCTTCTGCCACAAACTTAGCATCAAGCTCGTCGTTACCTGTTACAAAGGGAACATTCATTAAAGAACGGTCCTCAGCAACAACTGTGCCCTTAAAGAGCTTACTGTTATCGAGGAAATCATAAAGCACCTTTGCCTTAGCCTCGTTAATCTTCTGCATAGCCTCAAGGCCGCCCATCTTCTTAATCCACTTAAAGGTGAGACCTGCTATATATATTGTATAGCAAGGCGGTGTGTTAAACATTGAGCCGTTTTCAGAATGAGTCTTATAGTTAAGCATTGTAGGTGTAATATCCATAGCGTTACCTATAAGGTCCTCGCGGATGATAACGATTGTAACACCTGCGGGCGCAACATTCTTCTGAGCGCCTGCATAAAGAACACCAAACTTGGTAACATCAATAGGCTCAGACAAAATGCAGCTTGAAATATCAGCAACAAGCGGAACATCGCCTGTATCGGGAAGCTGATGATACTTAGTACCATAAATGGTGTTGTTCATACAAATATGAACATAGTCAGCCTCGGGGTCAAAATCTGCAGCTGTGGTCTTAGGGATATAAGAATAGGTCTTATCAGCCGAGCTTGCTACCGCGCGGGCATTACCATAACGCGCAGCCTCCTTATAAGCCTTGTTTGCCCACTGACCTGTGATTATGTAATCAGCCTTGTTGTTCTTATTCATAAGGTTAAAGGGCACCATTGCAAACTGAGTTGAAGCACCGCCTTGTAAAAAGAGCACCTTATAATTATCGGGGATGTTCATTATTTCCCTTAAGTTCGCCTCAGCCTCATCGAAAATTGCCTGATACTCTTTTGAGCGGTGTGACATTTCCATTACCGACTGACCGGTTGTGCCATATTCCATCATTTCTGCAGCGGCAGTCTTAAGCACCTCTTCGGGTAGCATAGAGGGACCTGCGCTGAAATTATAAACTCTTGCCATATAAATTACCTCCAAATTTGGGTGTTCCCCACTAATTGCATACTATTTTAATATCTTTTTTATTATATGTCAATAGGTTTGTTAATAATTTGTCAATGTTTTTTAAGAAATCATGCGTTTTTGTTATTTTTATTGTTATTTTTTTAACAATGTCAAATGAATTAAAGCCGTTCCATAAAAAGAACGGCTTTGATTCTTATTTTAATCTAAAATCCTCACTGTTGAGTGTAAGGTTGGGGTTATAGTATGGGTCGCCGCTTTTAAGCTCATCCATCCATTTTTCTTGGAAGCGGAACACTTCACTGTTAAAGCGGGCGCGCTTTTCAGGGGTATCCTCCACTCCCCTGCTTTTTGATTCATAGTGATATAATTCTGCAAAGGGCGTGAACACGATCAAATAGCCTGCCTTGCGGATGCTCATGCAAAAATCAATATCATTAAAGGCAACGGCATATTTTTCATCCAGTCCGCCCACCTCTAGGTAAACAGATTTTTTAACCAAGAGGCACGCCGCAGTGCATGCACTTAAATTCTGAGCAATTACTGCGCGGGACATATAGCCTGGATGCGCGCGGTCAAAATACTTATGCGAATGGCCTGCAACGCCGCCAAGCCCCACAATAACACCCGCATGCTGTATAGTATCATCGGGATAGTAAAGCTTTGCGCCAACCGCGCCAACATCGCTTCGCTGACAGAACATAAGCATCTGCTGCATCCAATCAGGCGTGATAATTTCCATATCATTGTTGAGCAGCAGCACATATTCGCCCTTTGCGTCACGCGCCGCAAAGTTATTTATAGCGGAATAATTAAAGCCTTCCTTCCAATATAAAACGCGCAAATTTTCATATTTGCTCTCAGCGTTTTTATAATACCCAAAGGTTTCGTCCTCGGTGCTGTTATTCTCAACTATAATAACCTCAAAATTTTTATAGGTTGATTTTTCATAAACTGAGGAAAGACATTTATCGAGGTCATCTATATGGTCTTTATTGGGAATTATAATTGAAATAAGCGGATTGCCGATTATTTCATACTGCACTTTATAATTGGTGGGAACTATGGCATCCTCAACCGTTCCCTCAAGACCTAATCGCTCAATATGCGCCTTAATAGCGCGTTTCGCAGAATCTATTACATAAGGCTTTGCAGAAACATCGCTTGCCACCGAAGCCTTGTGAGCTCGCCAAAAATATAGAACCTTTGGGATATGCACAATGCTCTTTGCATTTTCGGTGAGCCTTAGAATTAAATCGTAATCCTGACTGCCATCAAACTCATCATTAAAATATCCCACGCTATCAAGCAATTTTTTAGAAAAGGCGGTAAAGTGACATATATAATTATATGAGCGCAGAGTATCAGGCGAAAAATCGGGCTTGAAATTATAAACGGTTATATTCGATACCCGATTTTTAGAAAATGTTACTTCATCGGTATAAATAAAGTCTGCATCCTTTTCGCAGATAGCCTTCATCATCTCATATAAAGCCGATGGGTGGAGTAAATCATCGTGGTCAAAAAGCGCGATATAATCACCCTGAGCCATCTCAATACAAGCGTTTGTGTTTTTTGAAATTCCCTCGTTTTTAGCAAGCTTTTTATAACAAACCCTGTTATCGGTTGAAACCACACCCTTGCAATACTCACCCACATAGGAATGCTCACTGTCACTACCATCAGCAAGGCAGAGCTGAAAATTGCCGTAGGTCTGATTTAAAACAGAATTCATCATCTGTTTTAAAAGCTTTTCGGGGGTGTTATATAAAGGCACTAATATACTGAATTTAATATCCCTATCAAATTTTTGTGACCTTTCTCTCGCGCGACGCCTTGCGCTTATTTTAAATTTAGCGCTATCGGCGGCACCAAAAAGTCCCGAATATTTATAAAATCTCTTAATTCTTCTTAAAACCCTTAGCGGAAAATGCAAAACGGCAAAAAGCAACGGGAATTCCCGAAGCCCTTTTGCCATTCTCTTTAGCATTCCTTTAAGGGATTTTTCTGTAAAGGGTACTTGTTCAAACATTTAAGCTTCTCTATCTTTCGGAATTTTTATATGCGTTGCAAACCTCAGCAGCATCGCCTATCATCTTAATTTTGCCTTTTTCAAGCCACACACAGTGTTTGCATAATCGCTCTATCTGCTCGATAGAATGAGAAACGATAATAACCGTTGTATCATCATTCATCATAGCATTAATTCTTTCCTCACACTTTTGCTGAAAAAGGAAGTCGCCTACTGCTAAAATTTCATCTACTATGAGTATATCAGGGGTGGTAACGGTAGCAATCGCAAAGCCTATACGCGCCACCATACCTGATGAATAGTTTTTCATAGGCACATCAAGAAAATCACGCATTTCAGAAAATTCAACGATTTCGTCAAACTTTTCATCCATAAATTTTTTGGAATAACCAAGCACCGAGCCGTTAAGATATATGTTTTCCCTTGCGGTAAGCTCCATATCAAAGCCTGCGCCCAGCTCGATAAGCGGGGCTATTGTGCCTGAGGTTTCAACAGTGCCCTTGGTTGGTTTTAAAATACCCGATATAATCTTAAGGGTTGTACTTTTACCGCAACCGTTAAGACCTACTATACCAAAAACATCGCCCTTTTTAATATCAAAGGAAATATTATCAAGTGCCACAAAATCTTCAAATCTAAGTTGACGCTTAACAAGCTTTAAAAAATATTCCTTAAGACTTTCAAGCTTTTCCTTACTCATATTGAAGTGCATTTCAATATTTCTTAATTCAACTGCATTTTCAGTATTCATAATAAACACACTTCCTTTCTTATATATGAAGGATAAACTTGCTTTCTGCCTTTTTAAATACCAAAGCGCCTATGATAAATACGCCCAAAGACATACCCGCGCAGATAAGATTTTCTTGCATAGACGGTACTGTGCTATACATAATAACATCTCTGAAATACTGAACATAATGGGTAAGTGGGTTAAGCTCCACTATTTTAGAAACGAGCGCATGCCCCTCAAGAATTTCCATAGGATATATAATCGGGGTTAGATACATCCACATTGTAAGAAGCACACCATACAGATGCTCAATATCCCTGAAATACACATTAGCCGCACTTAAGAAAAGTGACACACCGCACACAAATATAAAACAGTAAATAACGGGTATTGGAAACAGCAATGCGGTTATAGTAGGATACACACCTTGCACCAGCATAACAACAAGCACCGCCACCAGCGTGAAGCTAAAATTAACAAGCGCAAACAAACACTTTTCAAGCGGGAAAATATATTTTGGTATATAAACCTTCTTGATGAGAGCGGCAGAACCGAGCACCGAGTTTAAGGAGCCCTGTGTAGCCTCACAAAAAAAGGTCCAAATAGAATAACCCACAATATAATAACTGGCAAAATTAGGTATCTGAATTTTAAGCAGCATACCAAAAACGCTTGTAAGAACAATCATTGTCAACAAGGGATTGAGCACACTCCACGCAATGCCCAAAGCCGAACGGCGGTATTTAACCTTAAAATCCTTGGCAACCAGATTGCTCAGCAACGGAAAATAACGCTTAAAATCATAAAAGAAATTTCCTTGTTTCAATTCAAACTTCCTCAAAGTATATTCCTCACCAAATTTTAGTAATCAATGGTAATGTTATTATATCATCTTTATCATTATATTGCAAGAAAAATTGCTAATAATAGCCTTGGGTGATTTAATTGATTTCTACAGTGATTAGAACAATTATTGTATATATTATTGTAACCGTTGCAATAAGACTTATGGGAAAAAGACAAATTGGCGATATGCAACCTAACGAGCTTGTTGTTACATTACTGATTTCTGAAATCGCGGCTATACCGCTTCAGGATATGGATCAGCCTGTGCTTAGCGGAGTATCTGCCATTTCTATTCTGGTTGTTCTTGAAATTCTTTTTTCAATAGCCGCAATGAAAAGCTTTCTAATGCGTAAAATCATGAGCGGTAAATCTATCATAATCATTAAAAACGGCACAATTGACCAGCAGGCGATGAAAAATGTTCGTATGACGGTGCTTGACCTTATCGAGCTTCTGAGAGGACAAAATGTTTTCGATATTAACGATGTCGCCTTTGCGGTGCTTGAGGTTAACGGGAATCTGAGCGTATTGCTAAAAAAAGATGTTCAAACCGTAACTTTAAAGGATATGGAAATAAAGGCGCAGGACGACCCACTTCCCCTTCCCGTTATAAGCGACGGTAAAATTATCTATGAATCTTTGAAGGCTCTTGAAATAAATCCAAATGCGGTACAAAAAATCTTAAAGAAAAACAAAACCGAAGTTAAAAAGGTTTTTCTTATGACGCTTGATAGATTTGGCAACGAAAGAATCGTTAAAAAAGGCGGTGAGGTTTAATGAAAAGGCTAATCCCCGCCTTTGTTATTTTTATATTGGTTATTTCGTTTTGTATAAGCGCAAATCTATGCGTTGACAAAACATCGCTAAAAACATTAAAGAAAATCGAATATTGCTATCAAGAACTTAAAGCAGGAAACACAGAAACAGCCCTTGGGCTTTCAGAGAACATAAAGGATAGCTGGCACAAAGATAAAGAAACACTCGAAATTTTTGTGAATCACAGTTTTTTAGATAAAGCCAACCTATATATATGCCAATTACCTGTTTCAATTAAAAACAATTCAAAAAATGATTTTTTAGTACAATATGAAAATATTAAGACAATATTTGAACAGATGTCCAAGGAACAAAAATTTGGTCTTCATAGCTTCTATTGATAAAAATATGCATATATGCATCTAATCTTCTGATAATCACTTGATTTGTTCGAGAAAAATAAATATTTATGCAAAATTATGCTTGACAATATGCATATTATGTGTTAATATTTCAATATCAAAATTACATTTTTTGAAATGAGGTAATTTAAAATGAAAAATTTGAAGAAGATTTTTGCACTCGTTTTGGCGCTTTCGATGCTCTGCTGCTTTGCAGGCTGCGGCGCAAAAAGCAACACCCTTACAATGGGTACAAATGCTGCATTCCCTCCCTACGAGTTTGTTGATGATGAAGGCGCAATAGTTGGTATTGATGCTGAAATCGCTCAGGCAGTTGCAGAAAAGCTCGGTATGGAGCTTGAGATTAAGGATATGGAATTTGATTCCCTTATTCCTGCAGTTCAGGAAGGCTCTGTTGACATTGTTCTCGCCGGTATGACTGTTACTGATGAACGCAAAGAATCCGTTGACTTCACCGATTCTTATGCTACAGGAATTCAGGTAATCATCGTTAAGGAAGATTCCGAAATCGCTTCTGTTGAAGATCTTGAAGGCAAAATGATCGGCGTTCAGTCTGGCACTACTGGTGATATCTACTGCACAGATGACTATGGTCAGGAAAATGTTAAGCAGTACAATAACGGCGCACTTGCAGTTGCAGCGCTCACAAATGATCAGGTTGACTGCGTTATCATCGATAATGAGCCCGCTAAGAATTTCGTTGCAGCTAACGAAGGTCTCAAGATTCTTGAAACCGAGTATGTAACCGAAGATTATGCAGCTGCTATCTCCAAGGATAACAGCGAGCTTCTTGAAAAGGTTAACACCTCTATGGCAGAGCTTAAGGCAGATGGCACTATCGCTAAGATTATCGAGAAGTACATCCCTGCTGAATAATTAGCTTTTTATTCTGATTTTTAATAGGTCTTTTAAGGGGCGACATTTTTTAATGCCGCTCCTTTTAAGCGTCTTATATTATTTGCTCTACCCTAGTAGAAAGGATGTACAAATATGGGCTTTATTAGTTTTGCAAGCTGGCTGGAAACTGCCCCGCAGTGGATACTCTCCTGCCCTGAATGGCTGCAAAATCTCATTTTCCAGCTTTATCAAACATTTATATACCAGAATCGTTGGAAATTCTTTACCGACGGACTTAAAATAACATTCATTGTAACAATAGGCGCGTTAGTGCTCGGCACCATACTCGGCCTTATTGTTGCTATAATCCGCACCTCACACGATAGCTTTGTTTCAAAAAAGCCTCCTCTTGTGTTGCGGCTTATAAATAGCTTTTGCAAGCTATATCTTACAGTGATTCGCGGTACACCAATGATGGTGCAGCTGCTCATTATGGGCTTTGTTATCATGGTACCAAAAACAGAAACCGGTATGATTTTGTGCGGTATCATAACACTTGGCATAAACTCGGGCGCTTATGTTGCCGAAATTGCGCGTTCAGGTCTTATGTCGATTAATGTCGGTCAGTCTGAGGCGGGCAGAAGCCTTGGCTTTAACTACATACAAACTATGTGGTACATTGTAATTCCTCAGGCGGTTAAAAACATTCTTCCCGCGCTTGGTAACGAAATGATAACCTTGCTTAAGGATACCTCCCTTGTATCTGTTATCGCGCTTCGTGATGTTACCAAACAAGCTCAAAACATCGTTAGTAAAACCTATCAGGCTTATGTTCCTTATATCAGCCTTGCAATTATTTACCTTGTTATCGTTATAATTCTTACAAAGCTGCTTGGAATTCTTGAAAGGAGGCTGAGAAAAAGTGATCACTGATACTACCATTATAAAGGTCGAAGATTTACATAAAAGTTTCGGCGATATTCATGTGCTCAAGGGCATTAACACCGAGATAAAAAAGGGCGAGGTTGTGGTTATAATCGGCGCCTCTGGCTCGGGTAAATCAACCTTTCTTCGTACACTGAATCTCCTTGAATACCCAACAGGCGGTCATATATATTTTAACGATACCGATATCACCGACGAAAAGTCCGATATAAATCTGCACCGTCAAAAGATGGGTATGGTGTTCCAGCAATTCAATCTGTTTCCGCATATGACAATTTTAAAGAATATGACAATAGCCCCCATAAAGCTATTAGGTCTTTCAAAAGAGGATGCAGAGAAAAAGGCTATGGAGCTTCTTAAAAAGGTTGGTCTAGCGGATAGATGTGATGCCTACCCCGCACAGCTTTCAGGTGGCCAAAAACAGCGTGTAGCGATAGTTCGTGCGCTTTGTATGGACCCTGAGGTTATGCTTTTTGATGAGCCTACCAGTGCGCTTGATCCCGAAATGGTTGGAGAGGTTTTAACAGTTATTAAGGACCTTGCGGCCAGCGGTATGACAATGGCGGTTGTTACCCACGAAATGGGCTTTGCCCGTGAGGTTGCCGACCGAATACTCTTTATTGATGAGGGAGTTATAGCAGAGGAAGGCACACCTGAGGAGATTTTCACAAATCCCAAATGCCCAAGACTCAAGGATTTCTTAAGTAAAGTTTTATGATGCTTTAAAAGCCGCAGATCTCTGCGGCTTTTTTATTGAAAAAATCTATTATGTGTGCTATAATCACTCTCGTATTAAAGGGAAACAGGTGTGATTCCTGTGCGAGCCCGTCGCCGTGATGCACGATTTTTAATTTGCAGTAAGATTCTGCCGCAAGAATTGGATACGCCATTGGGAAACCCCGAGAAGGTCTGCAAAGGAGTGCTAAGCCGAAATACCTTGATACAATGCAAAAGCCCTTTTGTTGCGAGCGCCAACCCTCGGCTTTTGACAAAATTATTAGGAGAATGAAAATGAAAAGACAAAATTTATTTACTAAGTTTTCGTCTGTAGTTCTCGTTTTCGTGCTTACTGCGGCTATGGCACTGGGAATGATTGCTTGCAGCGAAAAGCCCCTTGATGATGCATCAAGCATCGCATCCACCACTAGTGGCACTGTAACCGATATCGGTGAGGGTGCAACAAATTTCAAGTTCACAGTAGTTGACGGTGAAGGCAACCAAAAGGTCTTTAATGTTAAGACCGATGAAATCACAGTTGGTAGGGCTCTATTGAAATTAGGTCTTATCAAGGGTGATCAGGGTGACTATGGTCTTTATGTTAAGACTGTAAACGGAATCACTGCTGACTACAATGTTGACGGCACTTACTGGGCTTTCTATGTTAACGGTGAATATGCCACATCAGGTGTTGATACAACCAATATCACCGCAGGTGATGAATATAGCTTTAAGGTTGAAAAATAATGCTTCGAATATTGTTTGAACTTTGCTTGTATGCATTATTTGGAACCTTGATGTTTATTTCAAAGCTTCTCACAGAGTTACTACCTAATGTGCATATACTTGCAATGCTGATAGTTGTTTTCACAATAGTTTTCAGATGGAAGGCAATATTCCCCATATGTATTTTCGTCTTTCTAACGGGGGTATATGCGGGCTTTGCACCTTGGTGGATTCCCTATCTTTATATCTGGCTGTTTCCATATGTATTAACGCTGATATTACCAAAAAAGATGCCTAAAAAAATAGCTATACCCGCATATATAATCGTTTGCGGTCTGCACGGCTTTTTATATGGCACGCTTTATGCACCCGCGCAGGCGTTGATGTTCGGGCTTGATTTTGAGGGTATGTGCGCGTGGATAGTGGCAGGTCTACCTTGGGATGCAATCCACGGAATCAGCAACTGCATCACTGCAACTCTTGTGTTACCGCTTTCAACACCTCTTAAAAAGGTTTATACCCAAATTATAAGCAGAATTTAGAATAAAAAAACAGGCTTCCTTCTGGAAGTCTGTTTTTTAACATATTATTCTATTTTTTCATAGTATAATTAAAAGCCTACGGGAATTTGGAGGGCTTCAAAGCTCTCAAAGAAAGGCTTTATCTGTGCTTTCATTTTTTCTATACCATCTTGAGTGTTGCTCTCAAGATTAAGCGGCATAACAGGATCGTGAACGCTAAGACGCAGCAGGAACCATCCTTCAGGCGTGGACACACGAATTCCCTCGCGGTTATCATCAGCGATTATAAAGTCCTCTCTGCCCTTAGCAAATTCCTCGAGCGCGCTTATAACATTCTCGCCATAGTTTTTAAATTCTGCCACTTTAATATTAAAGCGGTATTCAGCCTCGCGAGCGGGCATTTTAAGCGGCGCTAAAAGCTTTTCGATATCTGTACCCTTTGCAAGTTCAATTATAATTTTGGTAACCAGATATGCGCCGTCATCAAGGAAGTAATTTTCCTTTAAAGCCGCGTGACCAGAGGTTTCAATTGCAAGCGGGCAGTCTATTCCCTGCTCACACAGCTCCACAGCCTTGTCAATAACATTTTTATATCCTCTGCGATAGCGGTAATGCTTGCCAGAAAGGTTGTTTTCTATATATTCCTTAAGGCCATCAGAGGTAACAGAATCGGTAACGATGGTCCCACCCTTTCTGCCGCCTAAGGCTATATATGCCGCGAGGGCTATAAGTCGGTTGCGGTTAATTTCCTTGCCGTCTGCGCCGACACAACCAGCTCTATCCACATCGGTATCAAAAATAACACCTAAATCAGCGCCGTTTTTGGTAACCGCATCGCAGATGCTTTTCATAGCGGTTTTATCCTCAGGGTTGGGTATATGATTTGGGAACATTCCGTCAGGCTCTAAAAACTGGCTGCCCGAAACATCGGCGCCTAAGACTGCTAAAACATTGTGCGCATAAAAGCCGCCAACGCCGTTGCCTGCATCTACTACTATATGGTAACCAGAAAGAGGCTTTTCACCCTTCCCTACCTCGCGCACTATCATATCGCGAAGTCTTGCAGCATAATCTGTCATATAATCAGTAGCCACAATAACTCCCGCTTTATCTGCGATAATCTCCTCCTCGCGGGATGCGATATCAAGAATTTCGGATATATCCTTGCCTTCAAGACCGCCCGCGGGTGTGAAAAATTTAAGTCCGTTTCTATCAGAGGGATGATGGCTTGCGGTTATCTGAATTGCGGCATTAGTATGTAAATCAACGGTGGTCATAAACATAGCGGGTGTGGAAGCAAGTCCGCAGTCAAGAACGGTAACTCCTGCCGCCGTGAGAGCATTTTTAACACAGCCGCTTATTCTATCCGCGGTGATTCGAGAATCGTGGCCTAAGGCGATTTTAAGCTCCTCAGGTGCTTTTTCGAATTTATTAACACACCAAACGGCAAATGCCGCCGCGATATCATATACCGCCTTATCGGTAAGCTCAACTTCTTTTCCACCGATGTTTGAAGCGATGCCGCGAACATCTGTGCCGCTTTTTAAGAATTTATAATCCATCATATACTCCTTTATAACCCACCAGAAAGATATCCGGCGGTAAAATATCCTATTAAAACTAAAAAAATGACACACGCCGTTATAACCATTGCTTTCATAAATAGTTGCCACGCGGCACTGTGTTTTCCTTTATCTGTCATAATTTCACACCCTTTGTTTCAGTGTTTACAGATAAAGGCTTTTTATACATATTTCCCCGCTTGAATAAGCAGGTCTTAAGTGTTATCATTTTTACATTGGGAGGCCGATAATGCATATAGAAACAATAAACAAAGATAAGATTAAAGTCAGCCTCACTGATGATGAAATCAAAGAATTGTTTGGAAGCTATGATTTAATCGACTATTCGAAACCGCATTCCAAAATGGCAATAAATATGCTTTTTCGCATTGCAGTTCCCGAGGATATGCTACCTCTTGACTGCAAGCGCGTGCTTATTGAGGTGAAGCCCGAAAGCAGTGGCTGCGCCATATACTTTACAAGAATGTATAACGGAAAAAGATTCCGAAAGGTTATAGACATCCGCGAATATCTCCTGCTTTTTGAAAACAGCAATGATTTAACCGACTGCATATCAAATATAAGCCCTACTGGCATTATAGCCAGCTGTCTTTATACCACGAAAGGCGCATATCAACTTATAGTGAGCGCAGAAAGAAGCTTTTGCGCTATCTTACCCCAGCTTAGCGAATACTGCCGCATCTCAACCGATAAAATTAAAATAAGTGAGGTGCAAGAGTATCACAAGCTCATCTGCCAAAAGGATGCAGTTCCTAAACTTATCAAAGCATTTAAAGCGACTTGATTTCCTTTACCTTTTCGCCCATGTTTTCTGCCGAAAACAGGAAATTGCCTGCAACCAAAACGGTGGCGCCTGCATTTATGGCAAGCGGCGCGGTTTCGGCATTTATGCCGCCATCCACCTCAAGTTCTATTTCAAGTCCTTGCCGCTCACATTCTGCCTTTAAAGCAGATAGCTTTTGAAGAGCTGAAGGCATAAACTTCTGTCCGCCAAAACCAGGCTCAACCGACATCACAAGCACCATATCGCACAGGGGAAGTAAATCAAATATCGCTTCGGGTGCGGTGCAAGGCTTTATTGTGATGCAGGATTTGCAACCGAGTTCTCTGATGCGCTTAAGCGTTGCCTCATTATCAGAGCCTGCTTCAAAATGGAAGCCCAAATAATCGGCATACTTTGCAAATTCATCAATATATCTGTGAGGCTTATCTATCATAAGGTGCACATCAAGCGGCAGCTTGGTATGCGCCTTTATTGATTTTATAACAGGGTTACCAAAAGAGATGTTGGGAACAAAATTTCCGTCCATAACATCAAGGTGTAGCATATCAACGCCCGCAGCCTCTAACTGCTTAATGCTCTCACCTAACTCCAAAAAATCTGCAGTGAGCACAGAGGGTGAAACTTTAACCATAACCACACTCCTAAATATACCAAAGTTCTATATAATTTTAATATTATTCGCCTGTTTTGTCAACATAGCAATACCAATTTCTATAAAATTAAGGAGCCTAATTTAGGCTCCCTTTTTACTATCGCAATACAGCATTAAATTTTTTTGCGCTTGCTTTAACCGAAAAATACACAGTAAACCAAATCACGAAATAAGCAGCAATGAATATCAGCGTAAATATAACCAAAACCATTGGCTCAAAGGGTATCCAGTCGTTAATGAGATAACATATTGTATACGCAAGATAAATTGTTGCAAAATGACAAAGCAGAGATTTGGGCACCGACCAACCCTCTATCTGGTTAAAAACCGATGCGCCCGCTTGAAGGAAAGCAAGGAAATATGTTGATAGTATAGCCAGAAATATCTGAGTGCCATCAAGCGAAAAATCAGCAATGGTTCTTGATAGAATCATATAAACAATTCCCGCAACAATGGGACCAAAGCCGCCAAAAATTAAACCTCTGTGCAAAAAATCCTTTAAGTATTTATTCATAATTACAAACCTAACCTTTCTTTAACATTTTTTAAGTTTCTTCTTGATACATAATCGCTGTATCCATTTTTAAATTTTACAAGCAAAGTGCCCGAAATTGATACATCAAAGCGCTCCATCATTTTGATATTGGCTATGCAGGACTGATTAATTTTTACAAAATTTTGCGGCAGCCTTTCCTCTAACTGATAAAGCCGACTCTTAATTTGATACTTATCTCTTTCTGTAATAGCATAAACCTTGTTGTTTTCAATTATAAAACAACAAACATCACTCAAATTTAAGCGGATAGCCTCACTTTCGTTATAGCCCAAAAGCTCAAATTCATTGCTTAATATCAGCTGCTCGATATCTTCAACCAGCCGACTCTTTTCGTGGGCAAAGATTTGCACTTCCTCTTCCCTGGTAGCATCAATAATGATTTTACATTTCATCAAATCCCTCCTTACAACCTTATATTACAATGTGAAATTTAATTTTTCAACTTTATTCAAGTGTTCGGTTGTTTTCAGAAAGTATTCGGTAATCCAAATCAAACCCCATAGCGCAAAAGAGTGTGTTGTTTGGGAACAAACGGCTGATTTTTGGCCCTACCCTCGCAAATCCGCATAAACACTGGTATTTTCACACTTTTTAATGTTCAAAAAATCATTTTGACCAACTATTTGACCACTTATACACATATTTTGAGGCGTGGCGCAGTTGGTAGCGCACTAGTTTTGGGAACTAGATGCCGCAGGTTCGAGCCCTGTCACCTCGACCAAAACAGCCTTAGTAATCGATTCATTACTAAGGCTATTGTTTTGTTTTTTAATGGCAATTTTGGTTAACCTCAGTGATTTTATCAAGAAATCTTTAAGCGAGTTAAGTGACATATCCCCTATGTAGTTTTCTATAACATTTTGCGAAGTTCCTGCAATGTTTTTAACAACTTCATAGTTGATATATAGTCTAATTGTTCTCCCTCATATTCACAACGATATAGGCCCTGCAAATTAGATGGTAATTGTGTACCTTTAGGACACAGTATTATAATTCGCTTACCATATAATGCCATAGCAGCACCTATCTCGATAAGCACGTTTTCGTTAAGTTTATTAATAATATGGTCTTCTGCATCAGTGCATGATTCTTGACACACATGAATAATTCCAGCTTGACAACTCCTCATGTCATCAAAAACCTTATCGGGTACAGAAATAGCAGTGGCCTCTTTTTCGACTGATACAATTGCTTCCATCTGTCCATAAGCGAGAAGTTCTTTCAACTGTCCAACGAACACCTTACTATTTTTTCCATGAGAAATAAAAACGCGCGGAACAGAGGGTGTCTCTTGGATTCTTTGAATGGGCTCTTCAGGCTTAGATATATTCATTCGATTTGCTAAATCTTGAGGAATATCGACTTCACCCATATTGATGGGAGTTTCGATATCAGCAGAGTCAGTCTGTTTTACATCGGGAAGCGAAGTTGCAGTAGAAGATAGAGCATCTCCTAACCTAACATATTCGCTACCAGAAAAAATTTGAATAGTGTTTACAAAACGCCCATTAGCGCGAATAATTTCATAAACACCATTGACTCTATCGGCAGGTACTCCTTTCGAAACCAGCACATTTTTGGCAATATCCTCACGCGGAAATTTGTTGCGATCATACTGTGTAAAAAACGCTCTCAAAACAGTAGGAATTAAAGAAGCCTCTTTTTTTGCTACAACATCATCGCCCTCTACAAGCGGCGAAACGATTCTTTCGCCTAGCGGAGTAATAGAAATTTCCTTTGAATTATATCCACCATCTGTAACTCCATATGCAATCGCAGCCCCTGTCAATGTTCTCCAGGTTGAGCTCGACGGCGAATAACCACATGCTTGTGACAAAAGCATTGGATCCGTAGGCTGTCCAGCAAAATTTTCTTTAATCGCCTGCGGTATTTTAAGTGCATCCTCGAGAGTGTGACCAGGACATGCGCTTTGAGATATTCGGCTCTGCTTTCTATTAGGTGAATTGGTGTTTTCTGCAACGGTTGATTTTTTAGCCATGTTATCACGTCCTTGTTTTTGTTTTTGATATTATAGCACGTTTGAATGCGTTTGTCAATACACATCAAACATAAACAACAAACATGATATATAAATATGTATAGATGTAATGTACACTCTAGGTACTATATGTTGATTTTGAGATGTTTATTATGCATGTTTGCCTTATTTTAAACCGAAATTATTTCTTTCGCTTTTATAATCTCCGCTTTCTTTTCCTCTATCATCTCCGCTAGCAGTTTTTCACATTCTTCTTTTGTCCTTGCATAGACATTAAATTTCTTACGTTTCCCATTGGGAAGACGCGGATAATAACTGCCCTCCCACAAGGTGTCGTTTATCTTATAGACATAACCTGTTCCTGACTTTCGAATCTTTCGCTCTAAGGGTTTGAAATCGGGCGCAGGTTGCGTTTTTATATTCTGCTTGGGTATTTCTGCCTTTGGCATCTCGGCGTCTGTACCACCTATTTTGCGGATATATTTGCGCGTCTGTATATCGGTGTAGAAAATGGAAAAAGTATATAGTAGAAAATAAACGGAGGTAAATTTATGTTTAAACACGAAAAAATGCTTTTTCATCCTGTAGCGGTAGAAAAACCTAATCCGCAGTATGCGGCGCTTTTACAGGAACAACTCGGTGGCGGTAACGGTGAACTTAAGGCGGCTATGCAATATATGTCGCAAAGTTTTAGAATTAAAGACCCTGAAATTAAGGATTTATTTCTTGATATTGCCGCCGAGGAACTTGGTCATATGGAAATGGTGGCTCAAACCATCAATCTGCTTAACGGACACGATGTCGATGCCGATAAGGTGCCATCTGGTGAAATTCAGTCCCACGTACTTTTAGGTCTTAACCCCGGTCTTATAAACGCTTCGGGTTACTCTTGGACGGGCGACTATGTAACGGTTACGGGCGATTTATGTGCTGATTTGCTTAGCAATATCGCATCCGAACAACGTGCAAAGGTGGTTTATGAATATCTTTACCGCCAGATTGATGACAAAAAGGTGCGTGAGACCATCGACTTCCTTTTAAACCGTGAGGAAGCGCACAATCAGATGTTCCGCGATGCTTTTAACAAGGTGCAGAACTCCGGTTCTAACCGAGATTTCGGCACAACAAAGGCCGCTAAAATGTATTTCTCTATGTCAGACCCAGGTCCTAACGCATTTGCAACAAACGATACAAAGCCTGTTTCTTTCGATAAGTAATATTAAAACCGCTGAAGTTTTTACGCTTCAGCGGTTGTTTGGTCATAAATCAATATTTATTTTATATTCATCATCAATAA
The DNA here is from genome assembly GCA_045544435.1 of Acutalibacteraceae bacterium. Lineage (GTDB taxonomy): Bacteria > Bacillota > Clostridia > Oscillospirales > Acutalibacteraceae > UBA737. Next base: position 31,070 of record JAZPZA010000028.1, read on the forward strand.
GCACATAGTTTACGTTATGCTTTTTGCATAGCTTTAAAACCTGTGAGTTATCTTGCAATAAGCCATCAACCGAACAGTCATCATCAATGCGTTTTTCAATAACTGAGGCGAATTTCTTAATGTCATCAAAATGATTTCTTATATAATTTTTGCTCATCACAAGGCAATAATATTTTATATGGTCTAGATATTCCTTATCGAAATCATCTTGCCAAGTGAACGGAATATAGCAACCCTCAACAATAAGATTTTGCTTGTTTTCTATGGCAGTTTTAATCATTTCGCGAACTATTGGCCATAGATATTCGGTCAAGGCACTGTCATCACTCAAAGGTGTAAGCTCGGTGTTGCCGCTACG
>JAZPZA010000029.1:0-71382 GCA_045544435.1 Acutalibacteraceae bacterium
TGGAAGCGATGCGTTGATATGAATGACCGTCAGTTACGTTTTATAGTAGACGGTATGGGTGGTAAGGCAAACGGTGTTCCACGTGAAGACGGTTTTGACATTACAGTTGCAAGTGAGATTATGGCAGTGTTCTGCTTAGCAAGCTCTATAACCGACCTTAAAGAACGTTTGTCAAGAATAATAGTTGGTTACACCTATGATGATAAACCCGTTACTGCGGGCGATTTAAAGGCCGTTGGCGCTATGACAGCACTTCTTAAAGATGCTATCAAGCCAAATCTTGTGCAAACACTTGAGGGCACACCTGCATTTGTGCACGGTGGACCATTTGCTAATATAGCTCATGGTTGTAACTCCGTAATGGCTACTAAGCTTGCTCTTAAAATGGGTGACTTTGCTATTACCGAGGCAGGCTTTGGCGCTGACTTGGGAGCCGAGAAGTTCCTTGATATTAAGTGTCGTATGGCTGGTCTTACACCCGATGCAGTTGTAGTGGTTGCCACAGTTCGCGCTCTTAAAATGCATGGTGGTCTTGATAAAAAGCAACTTGATACCGAAGATTTAATGGCGCTTGAAAAGGGTATACCTAATCTTTTACGTCACGTATCTAACATTAAAAATGTTTATAAGCTTCCTTGTGTTGTTGCTGTTAACCGTTTCCCGACCGATACTGATAATGAAATTGACTTTATCATTGCTAAATGTAAAGAACTTGGTGTTAATACCGTTCTTTCTACCGTTTGGGCCGAAGGCGGAAAGGGTGGCGAGGCACTTGCACGCGAAGTGGTTCGTCTTTGTGAGGAAGAACAGGGTGACTTTACTTTCTCTTATGAGCTTGACGGTACAATTGAAGATAAAATTGAAGCAATTGTTAAAAAGGTGTACGGTGGCGACGGTATCGCTATACTGCCGAATGCTAAAAAACAAATTGCTCAGTTAACCCAGCTCGGATTTGACAAGCTACCAATTTGCGTTGCCAAAACACAGTACAGTTTTTCCGATGACCCAACAAAGCTTGGCGCACCTGAAAACTTTACAGTCACTATTAAAAATGTTAAGGTTTCGGCTGGCGCAGGATTTATCGTTGTTCTTACAGGCGATATTCTCACAATGCCGGGACTTCCCAAAGTGCCGGCTGCTGAAAAAATTGACGTTGATGATAACGGCAAGATAACAGGTCTGTTCTAAAAATCAAAACACCACCGAGAGCGTTAAATACTCTTGGTGGTGTTTTTTTGCATTTTTCTATAAGTGTTAGGGGAAGCGAAAAAGTGCTTTTTGAAATTTCTTGAAAAATAGGGTAGGTCATCAAAACCGCAGATTACCGAAATATCTTGAATTGATTTATCGGTTTTTTCAAGAAGTGATTTTGCTTGCTCTAATCTTAAAATGTTAATATAACTTGAAATTGTAAGCCCTGTGCACTCCTTAAATTTTCTGCATAAATAGGATTCATTATATCCGAAAATTCTGCTGAGCTCTGCCGTTGTGATTTTTCTATTAAAATTATCATTTATGTATTTTGTTACGACATTGAATTTTTCGTTAGTTGGAGTGCTTTGCGTGATTTGATATAATTTATTATTTATCATTTTGCCAAGAATCATATAAACATTTCCAACTGCGCATAGCGGATTTATTTTATGATTACTTATAAGCATATCAACCTCTGCAAGAATAAAATCATCATCTATTATTGTGTTAAATAAAATATTGTGCTCAAATATTGGCTTTAGGTATTTATCGGTTACGGCGGATAAATTATAAAACTTATCAATATCGAAAGAAACGACATAATAATAAGCACCGTTTTTTCCCGCGACTGCAGAATGTGGTTGACCGGGATTTACAATAACCAACGAATTGGATGGAGCGATATATGAGCTTTCTCCAATAGAAACCTTCATATCACCGCGCATAATGCGTAGAATTTCAAAGCGGTCGTGCCAGTGTGTTCTAAAACAACTATTATTCTTTTCTATTTCAAATATAGATAACTTAACAGAACTTTCTCCGTAAACCACGGGTGTTAACTCTTTTTGATGGTCAAGACGCTTCATAAAATCACCTTTAAGTCAAAATAGAACAAATTTAGAACAAAATATTTCAACAATTATCGCAGTTTTATTATATAATAAAAGTAAAATAAAATCAAATATTTTTTGAGGTGTTTTTATGAAAATTGGTACTTTAATTAATTTCAAAAGCGTTGATAAGATTGAATCTCAATTCAAAGCAGCACATGATAGCGGTTTTAGCAGTTGTCAGTTTGTTTGCTGGCTTGCTGAGCTTTACACCGATGAAAACGTTGAGCTTATCAAGAACCTTTGCAAGAAGTACGATATGGAAATTACTGCTTTTTGGTGCGGTTGGACCGGTCCTTGCAAGTGGAACTTCTATGAAGGACCAATAACCCTTGGTCTTGTTCCTGCGGCTTACCGCCATCATCGCACTAATGAATTAATTAAGGGCGCTATTTTTGCTGAAAAGCTTGGTATAACAGATGTTGTAACTCATATGGGCTTTATTCCTGAAAATCCCAATGATCCTACATTCAGCGAATTGTGTTCGGCAATTAAAGAGGTTGCAGAGCATATGAAGGCTCATAATCAGTATCTTCTTTTCGAAACAGGTCAGGAAACACCCGTTACAATGCTTCGTTGCTTTGAAACGGTTGGCACAGATAATCTTGGTGTTAACCTCGATACAGGTAACCTTATTCTTTACGGCAAAGCAAATCCTGTTGATGCACTTGATGTATTCGGCAAATATGTTCGTAATATTCACGCTAAGGATGGCTTCTACCCAACCGAAGGCAGATTCTTAGGTAAAGAAGTTGAGGTCGGCACAGGTAAGGTTGACTTCCGCGCGTTATTTACTAAACTTAAAGAACTCGGATATGATTCTTATGTTACCATTGAGCGTGAAATCAGCGCCGAGGGCAATATAGAAAAGAGCATTAAGGCTAAGGCTTATCTCGAAGAAATCATTAACGATGTATACGGAGGATAAATTTATGTTAAAAGTTGGTATAATTGGCGTTGGTAGCATAAGTGCTGCGCACATTAATGCTTGGAATTCAATGGATGATGTTAAGCTTGTTGCTATGTGTGATATCAGACCTGAGCGTATGGACCAGTATAGCGATGTAAATAAGTATACAAGCTTTGAGGATATGATGGCTAATGAAAAATTAGATATCCTTGATATTTGCTTGCCCACATTCCTTCACATTGAATATTCTATTAAGGCTATGGATATGGGTATTAATGTTCTTTGCGAAAAGCCTATATCTTTAAATCGTGATGAAGTTAAAAAGGTTTACGATGCCGCTAAAAGAAATAATGTTAAATTTATGGTGGCTCAGGTTTTGCGCTTCTGGACAGAATTCTTATTTGTTAAAGAATTGTTTGATAGCCAAAAATATGGTAAACTCATTTCAGGTAATATGGCGAGAATCAGTTCAATGCCTCGCAATAGCTGGGATGGCTGGATGACCGATGAAAAGCGTAGCGGTTTTACACCTTATGACCTACACATTCACGATTTAGACTTTATGGTTTATGCTTTCGGCAAGCCCGATACCGTTCATGTGAATCGTTCTAAATTGCCTAATCAAGACAGTTTAGCAGTCGCATATACCTTCGGTGATGCTTATATCACAACCGAAGCTACATGGTATCATGCAAAAGTGCCGTTTGATGCTTCATTCCGCTTCCAGTTCGAAAAGGCTGTTGTTACATATCGTAGCCGTGTTCTTAATCTTTATGAATATGACGAAGCACACAACCTTTCCGAGGGCGAAACAGGCGCTGAAATCGAGTATGATGTTCCCAAATCAAGCGGTTATGCAAATGAAATTCGCTATTTCGCTGACTGTGTAATCAATGATACTCAGCCCGACAGAGTAAAGCCCGAAGAGCTTGAAACTGTTATTGATATATTAAACACTCTATAGGATGATTAAAATGAAAAAATTTAAGGTTGCAGTAATCGGTTGTGGAACAATTTCTGTTATGCATCTGGATTCTATTGTAAATTTCGATCTTTGTGAACTGGTTGCTGTTTGCGATATTAAAGAGGATAGAGCAAAAAAGGCTGCAGAAAAATACAACACAAAATATTATACCGATTATAAGCTTATGTTGGAAAATGAAGAGCTTGATGCAGTTCACCTTTGCCTGCCGCACTATATTCACACAGATGTGTCTCAGTATGTTTTAACAAAGGGCGTTAATGTTCTTTGCGAAAAGCCTATGAGTATTGATTATAAATCTGCTGAGGATACTGTTTTATTAGCGGAAGAAAAAGGCCTCAAATATGGTATTATATTTCAGTGCAGATATAACACGCCTGCCTGCCTTGTTAAAAAGCGTATTACCGATGGTAAATTAGGCAAGGTTGAATGCGCCAACCTTTTGCTCACTTGGGATAGATCTGATAATTATTATTCTAATTCTGATTGGAAAGGCACTTGGGAAAAAGAGGGCGGAGGAGTTATCATTGACCAAGCTATTCACACGGTCGACCTTGTTAACTGGTTTATTGATAGCAAACCCGTTTCTGTGCAGTCATCCCTACATAACCGTAATCATAAAATTATGGAGGTAGAGGATACTGCAGAAGGCCTTATTTTATATGAAAACGGCACACGCTTTTCTTTTTACACAATGAATCATTATTTAAGCAATGACCCTATTCAGATTAAGCTTATTTGTGAAAATGGCACAGCAGTTCTTTCGTACGGCGAGGCCACAATCACTTATAGCAACGGTGAAACTGAATATGTTGAAAATCAGCCGCAAAAAATGGTTTCCTACACCGGAGGAAAAGATTATTGGGGCACACAGCATGCAGTTCAGATATTACAGTTTTACAAATCTTTACTTGGCGAAGAGGAGCTTGAAATGAGTGGTAGAGAAGCTCTTAAAACGCACAAAATTATTTGCGATATTTATAATAATGATGACCAGAAATTAAGAAAATAATTAAATCCCCCTAAAGTTTTCGTGAACTTTAGGGGGATTATTATATTATTTTTGTTTTATTTAGTGCCAAATATTCTGTCGCCTGCATCGCCAAGACCGGGGAGAATATAAGCGTGGTCATTCAGGCAATCGTCAAGGCCGGCGCAGTAAACGGGAACATCAGGATGAGCCTTTGTGAAGGCTTCGATGCCTTCGGGTGCTGCTATAATGCACATAAACTTAATACGCTTAGGATTGAATTCCTTAATGCGTGTTACAGCATCAATAGCGCTGCCGCCTGTTGCGAGCATTGGATCAAGAACAAAAACATCACGCTCATTAAGGTCAGCAGGTAATTTGCAGTAATAATCAACAGGCTGATGTGTTTCAGGGTCACGATACATACCTATATGGCCAACCTTAGCTGCGGGGATTAGACTTAACACACCGTCAACCATACCAAGACCTGCTCTAAGTATAGGCACAAATGCCATCTTTCTGCCTGCGAGAACCTTGGTTTCAGCGGTCATCATAGGAGTTTTTGTTTTTACCTTACGAAGGGGAAGGTCACGAGTGGATTCATAACACATAAGCATTGCGATTTCGCTAACAAGCTCACGGAATTGCTTTGAGCCTGTGCGCTCATCACGCAAAATAGTAAGCTTGTGCTGAATAAGGGGATGGTCCATTACAAAAACATTATCCTTCATTTTCAAAACCTCCGATTAATTGTTTTCTATTGCCATAATTTTATTAACTCTTGCTTCGTGGCGTCCGCCCTCAAACTGTGTATCAACGAACAAATCAACAAGCTCAATAGCGGTACCAACGCCAATAACTCTGCCGCCAAGGCATAAAATATTTGAATTGTTATGAAGTCTTGTATATTTTGCAGAAAAATGCTCGCTGCAAGCAGCTGCACGAATACCTTTAACCTTGTTTGCGGCTATTGACATTCCGATTCCGGTTCCGCAAACGAGAATGCCAAGTTCACATTCGCCACCTGTGATTTTTTCTGTAACCTTAACGGCTATATCAGGATAATCAACCGAATGTTGCTCATAAATACCACAGTCAACAACATCGAAGCCTCGCGATTTAAGATGCTCGGCAATGGCATTCTTGTGTTCAAGACCGCCGTGGTCGCAACCGATAACAATTTTCATTTTTAAATCCCCATTTCACTGTTTTTTTGTTTTGCTTTAAGTTCGCGCTCTGCCTGAGGCAGACGAAGATATACAGGTAAAAGCATTTCAGGCGGTACCACATCAAACTCTTGCCCACCTTCAAACGCACAAAGACCAACGCCGATAGCGTTTTGGTATAATAGCGGTTGTTGAGCCAATTTGGCGTTAAGATGCTTAACATATGGATAGAATAAATCAGCACCATCACCGCATATAATTATTAACTTATCTTTTGAAATGCTTTCGATTTCTGAAGCCAATTCATCACATAAGAGCGCTCGGTCTTCACATATTCTTGTGATTTTATCCGCAGATATATCAAAAAGGGCATTATAAACCTGATTACAGCGCGCATCCATAACCGCACAGACAATGCAGTCTTGTCCCTTAAAGCTCTGCGCCATAGCGCGAAGTGTTGAAACGGGGATGCATTTTATGCCCTTCGGCGCTGCAATGCCTTTTACAGCGCTTATTCCTATTCTAAGTCCTGTGAAGGACCCTGGTCCCACTGCTACTGCTATTGAATCAATATCATTAATATCGATAATTGAGTTTTTTAACATATCAACTATCATTGGCATTAATGTTTGTGAATGGGTAAGTTTTTTATTAATAAAAGTGCTTGCAATAAGCTTCCCATCTTCTAAAACCGCAGCGGAAGCTGGGGAAGCAGTGCACTCAACACTTAATATTTTCAGGATTCTTCACCTCCGAAGATGTTGATTTTTCGTGAATTATCTGAAATTCGTTCAATAGTGATATAAATCGTGTTTTTCGGTAGGGCAGATTCAATGTTTTCGCTCCACTCAATCGCTAAAACGCCGCCCGCCTCAGAATACTCAAAATAACCGGTGGAATATAGATCATCCCAGCCGGTAACTCTGTACATATCAAAGTGGTATAAATTAAGTCTGCCGCCCAAATATTCGTTAATTATAGCAAAGGTAGGGGAGGAAACCTCGCCAACAAAGCCGAGCCCTTCCGCCAGACCGCGGACAAAGCAAGTTTTACCCATACCCAAATCGCCTTTAAAAGCTATAACCTCGCCGCCGATAAGAGTTTTGGCGAAATTTGCAGCAAGCTGTTCGGTTTCGGCAGGTGAATTTGAAATATAGGATTTATTCATATTTATATTCCTCCTTGCCATCATTATTAAATTTTATCATATAACAATAAAACTGTCAATGCGATAAATATTATTAACTAATTTTTCCGTTCATAATTTATTAAAAATTTATTGTAATTTTTTGTCGAATATGGTAATATATCTTATATATGAAAGGTGGGTGTTATATGCGAGCTGACGGTAAGCGTATTAAAAATGCTGATCCTATGTATACAGTTGCGGCTTATATAATGGATAAGCGAGTTGACTCCATGAACATGATAACTATCGATATTCCAATGGAACCGATTCAAAGTTATCTTAATGAAAAGCGTAAAGAAGGAAAAAATATCAGCCATATGGCGGTTATTCTTTCTGCTTATATCAGAATAATGAATGAATTCCCAGAGCTTAATCGTTTTGTTGTTAACAAAAAAATCTATCAACGCAATGAAATTGCGGTAGGTATGGTTGTTCTTAAATCTGGTCAGGTTGACCACGGAACAATGTCAAAGATGTATTTTAATCCTGAGGACACCATTTTTGATGTTAATAACACGATTAATAATTATGTCGAAGAAAACCGTGTTGCGGCCGAAAATAATAAGACTGAAAAGCTAATCAAAATTCTTTTGAGTCTCCCTGGTATTTTACCTGTTGGTGTTGCCGTGTTCAAATGGATGGATAAACATGGATTATTACCGAAGAGCATTATTGATGCGTCGCCATTCCATATGAGCCTAGGTATCACTAATCTTGCTTCCATAAGAACAAATCACATATATCATCACTGTTATGAATTTGGCACAACAAGTGTATTTATGGCTATGGGTAACACCCGCGAGGTACCTAAGCGCAAGGGTGACGAAATCGTGTTTGAAAAATGTATGCCAATAGGTGTTACAATGGATGAAAGAATCGCTTCGGGCAGTTATTTTGCAATCGCTTTTAGAAAAATGCGAAATTATTTGCGTAATCCAAAGCTTTTAGAGCAGCCACCCGAAAAAATAAATCTTTAATAAGCTGTAAATTTATTTATTTACTGCTTGATTTTAACTTTAATTTGTTATAATATATATTGGTAAATTTTCAACAATAATGGAGGAATTTTCAAATGTTAGTTTCTGCAAAGGAAATGCTTAACAAAGCAAAGGCAGGTAAGTATGCGGTTGGTCAGTTCAATATTAATAACCTTGAATGGACCAAGGCTATCCTTCTCACCGCTCAGGAGCTTAATTCTCCTGTAATTCTTGGTGTATCCGAGGGCGCAGGTAAGTATATGTGCGGCTATACAACCGTTGCTAATATGGTTAAAGCTATGATAAATGAGCTTGGCATCACCGTTCCTGTTGCTCTTCATCTTGACCACGGCAGCTATGAGGGCGCAAAGAAGTGCATTGAAGCTGGCTTCTCATCTGTTATGTTCGATGGTTCTCATTATCCTATTGAGGAAAATATTGAAAAGACCAAAGAGCTTGTTGCTACCTGTAATGAATTAGGTCTTTCTTTAGAGGCTGAGGTTGGTTCCATCGGCGGCGAGGAAGACGGTGTTATCGGTGCAGGCGAGGTTGCTGACCCGAACGAATGCAAAATGATAGCTGATTTAGGTGTTACTATGCTTGCCGCTGGTATTGGCAACATTCATGGTAAGTATCCTGAAAACTGGGCAGGTCTTAGTTTCGAGACACTTGATGCTATCCAGCAGCTCACAGGCGATATGCCTTTGGTTCTTCACGGCGGTACAGGTATTCCTGCTGATATGATTAAGAAAGCAATTTCTCTTGGCGTTTCTAAGATTAATGTTAATACCGAGTGTCAGTTAAGCTTTGCTGAAGCTACACGCAAGTATATTGAGGAGGGCAAGGACCTTCAAGGTAAGGGCTTTGACCCCAGAAAGCTGCTTGCTCCTGGTGTTGAGGCTATTAAGGCTACCGTTAAGGAAAAAATGGAGCTTTTCGGTTCTGTTAACAAGGCTTAATTTAATTAATAGTATAAATAGGAAGGGCTTTAATTTGCCCTTCCTATTTTTTTATATCATCAGTGGCGGGATTATTTATCAGTTCACCATTATAAGAAAAACGCGAGCCGTGGCAGGGACAGTCCCAAGAATGCTCGGCACGATTATATTTAAGTGCACATCCCATATGAGGGCACCGTGGTGTGGTAGGTGTTATAAGCCCTAAAATCGAGTCAAATGCGTTTATTGCCAGCTGGGGATGAATTATGCTTCTTGAGGGTGAAAACACCTCTGTATAGGTGTTTTTTCTGCCAAGCACTAAGTCTGTTAATATATTAGCAGCTACCATTGCTGATGTCATACCCCATTTATTAAAACCTGTTGCTACATATAGATTAGGTGTGTTCTTTGAATACTGACCGATGTATGGAATATCATCTAAGGTTTTGCAGTCCTGAGTCGCCCATTGATATTTAATATTAGCGTTAGGAAAATATTCTTTGGCGAATTCTTTTAGTTCTTTCCAATTACCACCATTTTTACCCGTTCGATGCCCACCTCCGCCAATTAAGAGCAAATCGTTGTAATTACGAAAAGACATTCCCTTATCCGATTCATCAACATACATGCCATTAATTTGAGATGCGTTCTCTAATGCTATTTCATAAGAACGATGCTGATACATTTTAAGATAATAAGAACCATGCTTATTAATTATGGGGAAGTGGGTAGCGATAATAATCTTATCCGCTTCGATTTTACCCCTGTTTGTTAATGTGTATTCGGGGGTGAGTTCTAATACTTTAGTATGCTCCTTTATGTTAAGACCTTTGGCAATAGCATATAAAAATTTAAGCGGATGAAACTGTGCTTGATTTTTAATCTTAACAGCACCTGATACTGCCAGCGGCAAGGGAATATCGTTGATAAATTCTGCCTTATATCCTATGCTTTCGTATGCCATAACTTCTTTTTCGATTTTTTCTCTGTCATTAATTGAATAAACATACGCATCTATTTTTGTGAAATCACATTCAATATTTTTGCAAAGCTCGTAATATTCATTAATTGCCTTCATATTAGCCTCAAGATACAAGGATGCTTTTTCAATGCCATATTTGCGAATTAGTTTATCATAAATCAGTCCGTGCTGCAGCGTGATTTTAGCAGTTGTGTTTGGGGTAACTCCTCCACAAATTTCGCAAGCCTCACATAGCAGATAATTAACACCTGCTTGATGTAGCTTATAAGCGCACAAAATCCCTGCAATTCCACCGCCAACTATCAGAACATCGGTTTTTGTATCACCCTTAAGGCTATCAAATTGAGGTTTTTTTACAGTATCTACCCATACAGAATTCATATTATCACCTGAATTTAGTATGTGGTGATTTTATCTTATTATTTCTATTTTTGAAGGAAAGTGAAGAGTGAATAGGTAAGAGAAAATAAGTAAAAAATCCAAGAACTTTAAGTTCTTGGATTTTTTGGCTGGGGTGGCAGGATTCGAACCTACGAATGCAGCAGTCAAAGTGCTGTGTCTTACCGCTTGACGACACCCCAATATTAAATTAATGCGCAGAATTCTAAAAAACAAACCTCGGTAATCGTTTTGCAATACCGAGGTTTAGCTCTGGGGTGGAAGATGGGATTCGAACCCACGGTCTCCAGTGCCACAAACTGGCGCTTTAACCAACTAAGCTACATCCACCATGGCGCAAAAACTATTATATCATAATAAGTCGATTTGTCAAGAAGTTTTTGCTTCTTTTTTAATAAAAATGCCGCCGATATCTCGGCGGCTAAACTTTTATCCAATAAACGCGTCATGAACTGCCTGAACAGCCTTGTCTGTTGACTTTTCATCGATAAGTACAGAGATTTTTGTTTCGCTTGTAGAAATCATATGAATGTTTATGCCAGCATCATAAAGTGCTTCAAACATTTTAGCAGCAACACCCGGATTGCTTTCCATACCCGCGCCAACTATAGAAATTTTAGCAAATGAATCGTTTGCTTTTAGTTCCTTGTAGTCAAAAACAGATTTTAATGATTCAACAGCATTCAGCGCTTCTTCACTTTGTTCGTGCGAAACTGTAAATGTGATATCCTTTGTTCCCGCGCGACCAACCGACTGCAAAATAATATCAACATTCACCTTATACTGTGCAAGCTTATTAAAAAGCTTAAATGCAACGCCTGGGGTATCTTTAAGACCAACAACAGAAATTGTTGTAACGCTTGTATCCTTTGCAACTCCGCGAATTAAAGTTTTTTCCATTTTTACATGCTCCTTTACAATTGTACCTGGTTTTCTTTCTAGGCTTGAGAGAACTTCAAGCTCAACATTATATTTCTTTGCCATTTCAACAGAACGGTTATTAAGCACCTGTGCGCCGAGTGTTGCAAGCTCGAGCATTTCATCATACTGAATCTCATCAAGCTTAACAGCGCCGTTTACTTTGCGTGGGTCTGCGGTATAAACGCCGTCAACATCGGTGTAAATCTGACATCTGTCTGCCTTCATTGAGGCAGCGATAGCAACAGCGCTTGTGTCCGAGCCGCCGCGACCCAGTGTTGTAAGGTCATCATATTTATTTATACCTTGGAAGCCCGCAACAATGATTATATTTCTTTTTGCAAGCTCAGACTTCATTCTTTCTGTGTTTATCTTTTTAATACGAGCTATTCCGTGATGTGAATCGGTATTGAAGCCAGCCTGCCAACCGAGCAGGGAAATAACAGGGCAACCAAGCTTATCAATTGCCATAGCAAGTAATGCTATAGATATTTGTTCACCTGCGGTAAGCAAAACATCCATCTCACGCTTTGGAATACTGCCAGAATTAATTTCCTTTGCTTTTTCAATAAGGTCATCAGTTGTATCACCTTGTGCCGATACAACAACAATCACATCGTTACCTTTTTTGTATTCATCAACTATAATCTCGGCGACATTGAAAACACGCTCGGCATTTGCAACCGATGAGCCACCGAATTTTTTAACTATTAAAGCCATTATAAGGGACCTCCAAAACTATTAGAATAATGTGTGCATTATTTTTATTTTATCAGCAGCTATGGAATTAATTTTTTCCAAAAGTGCATCCTCATAATCTTCATTTGTTATAAAGGCGATTTCTTTTTTGAATTCATCCTTAACGTGCCATGTGTTATCAGAGAATGCTTTGCTGAATTGCTTGAGTAACATATCATAATCTTCTGAATGAATATATACATACAAACGGGTTTTTTCGTTGAGCGCCACAACATAATCATCAGAGCCTTCTGCCCAGTCAAGATATTTGCGGGAAGAAAGGTGCTTTGCACAATCCATAACATCTGCAACAACTGCGCTGGCTGTTGGAAGCTTGCCGGCTCCTTTACCATAGAACATAACTTCGCCCGTTGCATCACCGTTAACCATGATAGCATTGAATACGCCATCAACATCAGAAATAATATTATTTCTGCTAACAAGCGTTGGCCTTACTGTTGCAGTAATTTTACCGTTTTCAAGCTTTTTTGTGTTTCCGATAAGCTTTATTACACAGTCAAAAGCATCTGCATACTCAACATCGCTTAGCGTAATATCAGTAATGCCTTCGCAGTATACCTGTTCGGGATATACATGCTTGCCAAAGGCTAAAGAAGCTAAAATACAAATTTTTCTGCATGCATCGTGGCCTTCAATATCTGCCGCAGGATTTCTTTCTGCAAAACCCATTTCCTGAGCGAGCTTTAAAGCAGAATCAAAATCCATATTATCCACTATCATTTTATTTAAAATGTAGTTTGTTGTTCCGTTTAGGATACCGGTGATTTCGGTTATCTCGTTAGCAGAGAGGCACTGTGCTATGGGGCGAAGTATCGGGATACCTCCACCAACACTAGCCTCAAACAAGAAATTTGCGTTTTTATCCTTTGCGATTTGCAGTAACTCGGCGCCCTTAGCGGCAACAAGCTCTTTATTAGAGGTTACAACGCTTTTCCCTTTAAGCAAGCACTGCTTAACAAAGTCATAAGCGGGATTTATTCCGCCCATTGCTTCAACAACTATCTGCACCTCATCATCATTCAGTATACACTGAAAATCTTTTGTGAATTTATCGGAATAGGGTAGACCTTCAAAATCGCGCAAATCAAGGATGTATTTTACATCAATTGTATCCTTGATTCGGTTGCTAATCATTTGATTATGGCCTAACAATATTTCCGCAACTCCGGAGCCAACGGTTCCGTGTCCCATTATTGCAGTTTTAACCATTTTTACCTCCAGTTTATTGATTAAAGTGTTTTTATCGATAAAACGCCGTCAACGGTTAGTAACTGCTGTAACAGTGAATCTGTTGTTACCTTAACATCATCGGTTCTGATGGTAAGGGTAACAGTTGCGCTACCGTTTACGGGTGTGCTCTGATTAACGGTGATAATATTCGCACCATTTTCATAAAGAACTGCGGTCATTGCAGAAAAAACACCGGCTTTATCAGAAAGAACAGCGCTTAGGTTAAGTGTGTTGTTATTCGCATCATATGCAAAAACGAAGTCCTTATACTTATAAAAAGCACTGCGGGATATTCCAGCCATTTTTGCTGCTTGTGAGGCGTTAGGAGCTGTGCCGTTTGCCAGCATTTCTTTAGCCTGCAACACAGATTTAAAAACCGGCGGAAGTATCTTTGAATTAATCAATAAATAATTGTCTTTTCCCATCAAAGTGTCCTCGCTACAAAAACTTTGTAGTCGATTATACTACAACTCAAATAAAAAAGCAATAATAAATATCGAAAAAGGTTATAGTATTTTTAAAAGGAGGTAATTCGCACAAATGCAACTGGAAAATAGGAAAAACTTTTTGGTGAATTTTACATTTATTATCACTGTTTTAGGTGTGATTTATTTCGCTTTAAAATTTATGTTGGCATATTTATTGCCGTTTATGATAGGTATTTTTATATCATACTTAATTCAAAAACCTGCTGAATTATTGTCAAAGAAATTAAACATTAAAAAGGGTATATGCGCGGCTGCTTTATCGGTTGTTTCTTTTTTGATATTATTAGCGGTCTTTTCGGTGCTTGTATGGATTATTGTGTCACAGGCAAATTCACTAATAAATTCAGTTGCAAAAAACACCAACACTCTGAAATTGATGTATGAAAAAACAGGTGAACTGTTAAAAAGATTTACAAATGATATTCCAAGCGATATGCAATCTGTCATTAAAAACCTTTTAACCGATTTTGTGGGGGAATTCGCAACAAAAACAGGTACTTTTTTAACAGGCTCAGTTACTGCACTTATTAAAAAAATGCCCACACTGTTCATAAGCGTTATTGTAACTTTTGTTGCAACTTGCTATATATCAAAGGATTTTGATAGGCTTAAAAAATTTTTTAAAAATATGATTAAGGTTAATACCTATAAAAACATATTAACAATAAAAACCATTCTTTTCGAATGTTGTTTTAAATTCTTAAAAGGATATTTGTTGATAATCCTTATAACTTTTTTTGAATTATTAATAGGGTTTTTATTACTTGGTGTTGAACATTTTTTGCTACTTGCGCTATTAATTTCTTTGATAGATATTTTGCCGATATTTGGAACAGGCACAGTGCTGATACCTTGGTCGGTTATACTGTTTTTACAGGAAAAATATTTTTTTGCAATTGGCATTTTAATTCTTTACCTGCTTGTTACTGTTGTGCGAAACATTATTGAACCTAAAATTATAGGCGACAAAATAGGCATCAACCCACTTTTTACACTTCTTGCGATATTTTTAGGATTAAGGCTTGCAGGAATTGCTGGTATGATAATCTTACCTATTGCTGCTATTGTTGTTATAAGTTTTTATAAGCAGCAAATTGAGGAAGAAAAGCTTAGGACGCAATAGTGCAAAAATGCATATTATGAATTGTAGGACTATCTGTTTAGATGTGTTTTATGATACTCAATTGGAGTGGTTATAATGAAAAGGCATGTTATATCAGCAGGAAGTATTACCTATGCGATAAAGGGAAGAGATGCATTGCGCAAAACGGGATATGATGCTTATATTGAGCGCAAAACGAACAATACAGGCTCAAACGGTTGCGGATATGTAATTATCGTGGAGGGTAGCACCCAAAGAATAATGAATATATTGAAAAATGCTGGCGTTAAAATACTGGATGTAAACTATAAGTGAGAAAAAAGCAGCCGTTAAGGCTGCTTTTACATAATACTTATTAAAACTATGAATTAAGGTGAAAAAATGATATATTTTGATAATGCGGCAACCAGCGGCAGGAAGCCAATGTCGGTCATAAATGCCGTTAATTACGCTTTGAGGAATCTTTCTGCAAATCCAGGCAGAAGTGGACATATGATTTCACAAAGCGCCGCAATGAGTGTTTATAAAACAAGGGAGGAATTTGCAGATTTCTTCGGAGCAGGGGGTGCTGAAAATGTGGCTTTTACCGCCAACTGTACCCACAGCATTAATTTTGTGCTTAAGGGTACTATAGGGCCTACCGACCATATAATCATTTCTGATCTTGAACACAATGCGGTTATGCGGCCTTTAAACGCTATGAAAGCAAATTACAGTGTGGCCGAAGTATCATTAACCGATGATGCGCAAACCATTAAAAATTTCGAAAGTAAAATTCAAAAAAACACAAAAATGATTTTTTGTACCGCAGCCTCTAATGTTTTAGGAAAAGCATTACCTCTAAGAGAAATAGGGGAGCTGTGCAAGAAGCGTAATATTTTATTTGGAGTTGATGGCGCGCAAGGCGCGGGGGTTTTGCCAATAAATATGAAAAATATGGATATAGATTTTTTGTGTCTTGCACCTCACAAGGGATTATATGCCCCGATGGGGTTTGGTGTGCTGATAGCAAGAAAGGCGTTAAACAAAACAGTTATTGAGGGCGGAACAGGAACAGAATCAATTAATTTTAAACAGCCTGATATGATGCCTGAAATGATTGAAAGCGGCACTGTTAATCTACCATCAATTGTTGCCTGTTCGCAGGGGTTAAGCTTCGTGAAAGAAAAATTCAGTTGTATTCATAATTACGAAATGAAACTGATATATAAACTATTTGACGAACTGTCACAATTAGAAAATGTTAAACTATATAATAATCCGCATATAGGGATGTATGCTCCTGTATTATCATTCAATATCAATGGCGTGTCCTCTGATACTGCGGCTAAGTATTTAAGCGATAACGGATTTGCTCTTAGAGCAGGTCTGCACTGTGCACCTACAGCACACAAAAAAATAGGAACATTAAGCGGCGGAACCATAAGATTTTCGCCATCGGTTTTCAATAATCTCAACGAAGTAGAAAGTTTAGTAAAAACTGTGAAAAAAATTAAAAAACCTATTGAATGAAAACAATACTTATGATATTATATAATAGAATAGATATGTAATAGGAATTTGTAAAGGAATGATGCAGGTGAGCGTAGTTTTTGATGCTATTCACACACTATGGAATCAGATAATGCACGCTATATTAAATTTGAGAATATTTGATATTCTCGATATCTTGATTATTGCTTATATCATTTACAAAGCTATCGGATTTTTGAAAGAAACAAGAGCTGGTCAGCTTGTTAAAGGTATAGCAGTGGTATTGATTATGTACATTATCGCAGATGTGTTTAAATTGGCGGTTCTTCGTTGGTTGCTTTCTGCGATTGTTGGCTCTGCCATAGTTGCATTTGCGATTATCTTTCAGCCTGAGCTTCGAAGAATTCTTGAACGCGTTGGTCAGGTTAAACTTGGTTACTCACAGTCGGGTGACGGTGAGCAGGCAAGGATGCTTGATGCCATTGATAAAATATGCAAGGCAGCAGGCAATATGCAACAAAATAAGGTTGGCGCGCTGATAGTTTTTGAAAGAAAAACTCAGCTTGGCGAAATTATCAATACCGGTACTCTTATAGATTCACAGGTCTCCACAGCAATGGTGAATAACATATTTTTCCCTAAATCTCCGCTTCATGACGGTGCGGTTATTGTTAGGGACGGAAGAATCTATGCCGCAGGCTGTATCTTGCCGTTAACACAAAGCACCGCTTTTTCATCGCAACTCGGAACCAGACATAGAGCCGCCATCGGTATGACAGAAAATTCCGATGCTGTTGTGCTTATCGTTTCTGAGGAGACGGGTATCATTTCAATTGCACATAACGGCGAAATCAAAAGAAATTATAATGTTACCTCAGCATATACCGAGTTAAAGGATATGCTTGTCGATAGAGAAGTTGCTGAAAAAGAATCAACATTGGTTTCTGCAGCTAAGCGTATTTTTGCTTTAGCAAAATCAAAATCTAAAACCAAAGATAAGGAGGAAGAAACTAATGAAAATTAATATTCCTTCTTCGCTTAGAATTAAAAATCTTATTGAAAACAAGAAGTTTACCGTTAGTATTTCTGTGATACTTTCTTTTATCATATGGCTTACGATTACGATTAAAGAAAATCCTATTCGAGAGCAGACCTTTACTGATTTAACTGCAAATATTTCAATTGAAAATACCGCCGCAGCCGAAATGGGACTTGGCATTATTTCAGATGTTGCTTCACAAAAATTCTCGGTTACGGTAAGCGGGCCTAACTATATAGTAAGCTCCCTCAAGGCGGAGGATTTTGCTCTCTCAGCTTCGGTAATTGATGTTAATGCCGCAGGTACCTATACACTGGAAATTTTAGGGAGCAGCAATAGTGACAAATCGGGCTACACCATCACTTCTATTTACCCATCCACTATTGATGTTACCTTTGATTACATTGATACAAAGGAATTCACACTTCAACCTAAACTTGTCGGCGTAAGTGCTGCAAATGGTCTGGTTGCAGAAACACCTGTGTTTGCCGATTCGTCACAGGATACTATCACCATAAAAGGCCCACGAAGCATTATGGATAAAATTGCAACTGTTGGTGCTGTATATGAGGTTAATAAAACACTTGATACCTCGCAGACCTTTGAGGCTGATGTTGTTTTATACAATAGTGAGGATAAAGCAATTTATCGTTTTACCTCCGGTGGTGAGGTTTATGATAATGCAGGTAATATTCTAACCAACTCAAACCTTTCGCTCAGTTTTACTACCGTTAAGCTTACTCAGCCAATTTCTAAAAAAGCATCTGTTCCTTGTAAGCCAGTCTTTACAAATCTGCCGTCGGGTCTTTCTGAGTCTGATATTTCATATAAAATTGATACCAGCAAGGTTACAATAATCGGTGCGCCTGAAATAATTGATAAAACTAAAGAAATTCTGCTTTCACCGATTGATTTCAGAAATGTTTCAAAATCCAGTAATGTGTTTGAGGTTTCGGCAACTCTTTCTGATGGCGTGAAAATACTTGAGACAATAGAATACTTTACTGTTAGTGTTGATGTTTCGACTTATTCTGAAACAACACTTGATGTAAAGAGTATTAGATGCACAGGGCTATCTTCTGACCTTACTGCAAAAACAGATACACGAATCAAAAATGTTAAGATTTGCGGTCCTTCTAAGGCTATAAGAAATATATCTGCATCCGATTTATATGCTGTTGTTGATTTAACCGATAAATCCGCAGGTGTTCACACCTTAGATGTTGTGATTAAATCTGATGTGTATGATGATGTTTGGCAGGTTGGAACTTATAGCACATCTGTTACTCTGAAATAGTGAATTTATGACGAATACCGCCTTAATCGCATAGTATGTGATGAGGTGGTATTTGTGGTTAAATCGATTTTATTAATGCTGCTTATAGTTTTTGCAGTGCTGGGACTTTGTGAATTTATTTGCGGGCTTAGAATCGCTTTTTTCTATCCGGGAAGGCGATTTAAAAGCTACAGTATTCTATTTTTAAGCAAAGGTAACGCGGTGCAGGAATTAAGATATTTATGGGAGAAATTCCGTTGCCACGGCGAGGATTATTCGCATGGAATTTTGGCTATTAATGATAGTCTTGAAGATAAAGAAATTGTGTCTTGCCGTGATTTTGCGGCTGATAAAAAAATTATTATATGTTCGAGTTTTGATATAAAAGAAAATCTCAAACAATTATCCGAGGAGAATGCTTTTAATGGATAACTCAGTGATTGGTGAAGCTATAGAGCTTTGCGGTCTTATTGAGAAAATTACATATAAAAACGAACAGAACGGTTACACGGTTTGTGTTGTGAAAAGTGGCAGGGAGCGTGTAACCGTTGTGGGTATTTTGCCCTTTTTATCAGAGGGGGAGAATGCAAAGTTTATCGGTAAGTATATTGTTCATCCAACATATGGTGAACAGTTTTCTGCCGATAGTTTTGAGCGCACCGCACCGAAAAACGCCGCAGATATTCTACGCTATTTATCTTCTGGAATTATCAAGGGAGTGGGTCCTGCAACTGCAACTCGTATTGTTCAAAAATTTGGTGCCGATTCTCTCGATATTATTGAAAATCACCCTGAGGAATTGTCAACTCTCAAAGGCATTTCACGCGAAAAAGCCCTTATGATTTGCGAAGAATATAAAAAGCAGTACGGCATAAGTGATATTATGCTTCTTCTGGCACCTTATGAGGTTTCTGTTGAAAAGTGCATTCAAATATTTAAGTCCTTTGGCACCGATGCAAGTGATATAATTCGGGACAACCCGTATGTTTTATGTAATTCTAATGTCGATTTTCCTTTTGAAAAGGCCGAAAGAATTGCAAGCGATTTTGGGATTTCACCCGATAACGAGGCGCGTCTAAGTGCGGGCATTGAATATATTTTAAGAAGAAATTTACTAAACGGACATACCTGTCTACCGAAGAATAAACTTATATCTGTTGCTATTAGTCTGCTTGAAAGTGATGAATTAAGGTTAGAGAGCATTTGTGACAGGATGATAGAAAATCTCACTGTTCGCACAAAAAACGTGGATAAAACCGATTTTTTAATGCTTCCTGAATATTATTTTGCCGAAGAATATATTTCCGCAAGATTATATGCCGCAAAAAGCTATATAAACAGCAGTGCGGTTATTGACGATTTAGAAATTGATTATGTAGAGAACAAGCTTGGAATTAAGTTTGAAACTTTGCAGCGCGAAGCAATAAAGCAGGCCTTTAATAGTGGCATTCTCATATTAACAGGTGGTCCCGGTACGGGAAAAACAACCACTTTAAATGCAATAATTGAGTTGTTTGAGCAGCGTGATGCCAATATTCAGTTAGCAGCTCCCACAGGTAGAGCTGCAAAAAGAATGACAGAGCTTACGGGTAGAGAGGCTAAAACTATCCATCGCTTGCTTGAGGTTGAATGGACAAGCGAGGAAAAACAAAAATTCTGCCGAAATGAACGCAACCCGCTTGAATGTGATGTAATAATTATTGATGAGGCATCAATGATAGATTCACTATTGTTTGAGAGTCTGCTTCACGCTCTTAGAATTTCCTGCAGAATAATTCTTGTTGGCGATGCCGATCAGCTGCCAAGCGTTTCGGCAGGCAATGTGCTTAATGATATTTTAGCTACAAATATATTTCCATCTATAAGCCTTAAAAAGGTGTTCAGGCAGGCTCAAGAAAGCGCAATAATAACAAACGCTCACGCAATAATTAACGAAACAGCGCCTGATTTTAGCAACACTAGCAAGGATTTCTTTATAATGAGAAGAAATAATCCTTATGATGTGTGCTCCACAGTGCTTGAATTATGTCAAGAAAGACTACACAATGCCTATGGCTTTAATCCACTCACAGATATTCAGGTGCTTTGTCCTTCAAGAAAAGCGCAGACGGGTACCGTAAATCTAAATAATTTGCTTCAGGAGTGCTTAAATCCTAAAAAAGATAACGCTACTCAAGTGAGTTACAAGGGTGTTTATTATCGCGAAGGCGACAAAGTGATGCAAATTAAAAATAATTATGACCTTACTTGGGAACGCGATAACGGTGAGGTTGGCTGCGGGGTCTATAACGGTGATGTGGGATATATCGATAAAATTGATCTGCGCGGCGGTATCATAAGGGTTAAATATGATGATAAAACTGCCACTTATTTTACTGATAATATAGGTGAATTGGAGCTTGCATATGCAATAACCGTGCACAAAAGTCAGGGAAGTGAGTTTGATTGTGTTGTTATACCACTTATGGATATTCCTTCTCAGCTTATGTACAGAAATCTTCTTTATACAGCTGTTACAAGGGCTAAAAAGATGCTTGTTATTGTTGGTGATGAGAATATATATGTTAAAATGGCTGCAAACAACCGAAAGACCTTGAGATACACCATGTTAAAGGAATTTATCAATGAAGATGCAGATGTTTAAGGATTTTTACCGCACGCTGATTGGCACTCTTTATCCAAATAAATGCGTGGGCTGCGGTGAGATAATTGACAACGATGAATTTTTGTGCAACCATTGTTATAAAAATATTGAAAGAATTGATACAGAGAAGATATGCATTATATGCGGTATGGAAAAAGAAAGGTGCCTTTGCAACGCTAAAATCTATCATTTTCACAATGTTATATCTGTTTTCAAAAATGAAGGTATCGCAAAAAGGGCAGCTTATTATTATAAGCTTAATCATCGTATGCAATATTCGTGCTTTCTAGCACAGCAGATTTCTCTTAGTGTTGCAAAATTATACTATGGTGTTAAGTTTGATTATATATGTTGTGTACCATCATCTAAACGAAGCATTATGAAGTATGGCTTTGACCATACAAAGCTATTAGCAACAGAAATATCTAAAATTTTAGGTGTTCCTGTTGCTCAAGATGTGTTGGGGTGCGTTAACTTTAAAAAAATACAACACCTCAGCTCATTAAAAGAGCGTTTTGAAAATGTTAAGGGTAAATATTATTTTAAATATAAATTAAGCGCCGATAATGTGCTTCTAATAGATGATATCCGCACCTCTGCCGCAACGCTGGATGAATGCTCTAAGGTTTTGATGTTTGCAGGGGTGAATCGCGTTTATTGCGCAACCACACTTGCAACTATTCCTAAAAAGAAAATTGAAAAAAGATAAATTGTGTGTTATAATTTAAGAAAGGTCGGTGATATTTATGGCTACAGAAATCGGTATTGATTTAGGCACTTCAAAAACTGTTATTTTTTCAAGCTCAAAGGTTGTGCTTGAACTACCAAGTATTGTTACTGTTGACAGTGAAAGCTGGGAGCCGATTTATTTTGGCGAGAAAGCCAAGCAAACATTAGGTAGAACACCTGAAAGCTTAAGCTGCGTGCATCCGATTGAACATGGAATTATCGCTGAATACGATATTGCTGAAGCTATGCTTAAGGAATATATGAATATTGCGTTTGGTAATAAAATAGTAAGACCTCAAATAATGGCAACCTTACCTGTTGGCCTTACTGAGCTTCAACATCATTCACTTGCTAATGTTGTTGAATCGGCGGGTGGTAGAAATATATCTGTAATTGAAAGCCCACTTGCTATTGCTTTTGGTTTGAATCTTGATTTTTCTAAGCCTCACGGTTATTTTATAGTTGATATAGGCGCGGGAACTACCGATATAGCGGTGGTTTCTATGGGCGGTATTTCTGCTTGCGAATCCTTTAAAACGGCTTCATCTGATTTTGATTCTCAGATCATCAGATATGTTAGGAAAGAATATAACATCGAAATTGGACCTTTGATGGCAGAATCTATAAAGAAACAAATTGGCACTGTAATCCAAAGACCGGTTGAGGTCGCTATGGTGGCAAAAGGAAGAAATGTTTTCACAGGGCTTCCTGAAAGCTTCGAAATAACCTCCAGTGAGGTTTATGAGGCAATAAAAGAAACCGCTGATTCCATATGCGATGCTATTCGCACGGTCTTTGCAAAAACCGATCCCGACTTAATTGTTGATATTAAGAATGATGGTCTTTATCTTGCGGGTGGCGGCTCCTTAATTAATGGTATGGATGTTTTAATTTCCCAATTTGCAGGCATACCCGTTCATATGCTTGAGGATCCTACTCACAGTGTTGTTCGCGGCGCGGCGGCGGCGCTAAGAAAACCTGAGCTGCTTAAAAATGTTAACTATCAACTTCGCTCTATAAGAGAACTAATAATTGAATAATTTTCATAAAACACTTGACAAATAGAAATTTAATGGTATAATTGTTTCGACAATGAAGAAGAACATCCCATGTTTCTCACCTTAGCGTGTGTTATCGCAAGGTCAATATAGCACTTGATTTGTTATTGGAAGACGTGGGCATATTATGTTCGCGTCTTTGTTTATTATTTTTACCGTTTACGGAGGTGCTTTACAATCAGCAGCAAAGAATTAGCTATTAACGAAGCAATCAAATTCAAGGAAGTTCGTGTTATCGATTCCGATGGTTCCCAGCTTGGCATTATGCCTATTGATAAGGCAATAGATGCAGCTTACGCAAAGGACCTTGACCTTGTAAGTCTTTCGCCGAACGCTGTTCCGCCAGTTTGCAAGATTATGGACTATGGTAAGTATCGCTTTGAGCAAGCCAAGCGCGAAAAGGAAGCGAAAAAGAATCAAAAGGTTATCGAAATCAAAGAAATTCGTTTAGGCCTTGGTATTGACACTCATGACTTTGAAACAAAGGGCAACCACGCTATCCGATTCCTAAAGGAAGGAAACAAGGTTAAGGTTTCAATTCGTTTTAGAGGTAGAGAGCTTGGACATCCTGAGATAGGTCTTGAAACTATGTCTCGTTTCGCAGATTATTGTGCTGATGTTTGCACTGTTGAAAAGGCAGCCAAGATGGAAGGCAGAAATATGCTTATGTTTTTGGCTCCTAAATCCGGTAAGTAATGTATTTTTATAGGAGGACTTAAAAATGCCTAAGATCAAAACACACAGCGGCGCTAAAAAGCGCTTCAAGCTCACAAAGAACGGCAAGGTAAAACGCGCTCATGCTTTCAAGTCTCACATTCTTAACAAGAAGACAACAAAGCGTAAGAGAAATCTGCGTAAGGTCGTATGTGCTGATGCAACAAATGTTGCAACAGTAAAGAAGCTCATTCCGTATAAATAATCGGAAATCTTGAAAGTGGAGGTAAACTTTAAATGGCTCGTGTAAAAGGTGCGTTAGCAACACGCAAAAGAAGAAAAAAGACTCTAAAGCTTGCCAAAGGTTATTTTGGTGCTAAATCAAAGCTCTTTAAAACTGCTAAAGAAGCAGTTATGAAGTCAGGCAACTATGCATATATCGGTCGTAAGCAGAAAAAGCGCGATTTCCGTCGCCTTTGGATTACCCGTATATCTGCTGCTGCAAAAATGAATGGTATGAACTATTCAACATTTATGAACGGCCTTAACAAGGCAGGCGTGCAGATTAACCGCAAAATGCTTGCTGATATAGCTGTTAATGATGCTGCAGGCTTTGCTAATCTTGTAAAGACTGCACAGAAGGCTTTAAGCAAATAATTTTATGTCGCCCGAGATTAGTCTCGGGCGAATTTTGCTTTTATTTTGGGAGAAAAATATGGATAATTTTATTGAAATAACTTCAAAAGACAACCCGCTTATCAAGCTTGTTGGTTCTTTGCAAACATCATCAAAATCCAGAAATGAAAACGGATTTTTTGTGCTTGAAGGACTTAGAATTTGCAAGGATGCATATGAAAATTCCATTAGGTTTGATAAACTGATTGTCACCGATAATGCAATAAAAAAATATGCAGAAGATATCGAAAAATTTAAAAAAATATCTAATAAAACATATCTGCTTGCTGAAAAACTCTTTAAAAAAATCAGCGATACAGATAATCCACAGGGCATAATTGCGCTTGCAAAAATCCCAGAAATAGTAACAGAAATTTCAAAGAATGGCAGATATATAGCGCTTGAAAATATTTCGGACCCTGCAAATCTCGGCGCTGTTTCGCGCACGGCAGAGGCTCTGGGGGTAAGCGGTATTATTCTTAGTTCAAACGGCTGTGATCCATATTCTCCCAAATCGCTTCGCAGCTCAATGGGAACGCTTTTAAGAATGCCGCTTTATATCGTTGATGATGTTTCAAAATTTATTTCACAAAACAAGCTCCGTTCCTTTGCCTGCGTTGTAGATAAAACAGCTAAAAGCATTAATAAAATTGAATTTTCAGATGGCGATGTTGTTTTAATCGGTAACGAGGCAAACGGTCTTACAGATGCCGCAAAGGCTTCTGCCTATGAAGCTATCACCATTCCTATGAACGGAAATGCAGAATCTCTTAATGCCGCAGCAGCTGCTGCAATTTCAATGTGGGAAATGATGAAGGAATAAACTGATGTTACTAAATAAAGATAATATAACGCTTGTAAACCTGTTAACTATACAACAAGCGTTTGGTGCAGGAAGCTATAAAGCGGTAAATATATATGAATTGCTAAAATCCAATAGCATGCTTGACATAGCCGTTGATTATATCAAGTGGCCTGCCGAGATAGAGATAAAAGATATTAAAAAAATCAGGGCAGTAAATATATCAAAAATTCATAAAATTATTGATGACTGTATTAAGAACAATATTTCTGTGCTTACAATTGAAGATAATGACTATCCTGATAGACTTCGTAATATTTCGGAGCCGCCAATTGTATTATATATAAAGGGTGAGTTTCCCGATATTGATAACGAGCCTGTTATTTGCATCGTCGGTCCAAGAAAAGTTTCTGAATTTGGCATAAAGGCTGCCTATTCGCTTTCAAAACGACTTGCAAAATCGGGTATGATTATTGTAAGCGGCGGCGCTTTAGGAACTGATAGTAGTGCCCATAAGGGAGCGCTAAGTTGTGGCGGTAGAACAATTGCAGTTTTAGGGTGTGGCATTTGTTATAATTATTTACCTGAGAACCGCAAGCTTCGCGAAGCTGTGGCAGATAGCTGTTGCGTTATCAGCGAGCATCCACCGCACGCTGCAACCACCAAATATTGTTTCCCGATTAGAAATCGATTAATGTCAGCCTTAGCGCTTGGAACAGTAATTATTGAAGCAGATGAAAAAAGCGGAGCGCTTATTACAGCAAGGCATGCCAACGAACAGGGAAGAGATGTATTTGTGATACCAGGGAATCCAACATACCCACAATATAAAGGTTCAAATAACCTTTTGCGCGATGGTGCACTGCCGCTTATTGACGCTTCTGATATATTTAATCAGTATATTTTAAAATACGCCGAAAAAATTGATATTAAAAAAGCTTTTGAAAAAGATAAAAAGAAAAAACAAACACAAAAAATCGAAAAAAAGTTATCATTAGGTCTTTCAAAAGAGGGCAAAATGGTGTATAATAATTTGAATAAGCAAAAGTTCACAGCAGATGATTTGTTAAGTCTTGGTATAAGTGATGATAAATTAATTTCTGCACTAACTGAATTAGAAATGGAGCATGTTATAAGGGCACTGCCTGGTGGCATGTATGAGTTGATAAAGTAAAAGGAGCAAAGCAATGGCTAAACTTGTTATCGTTGAGTCACCGAGTAAAATTAAAAGCGTTAAAAAATATCTCGGTAGCGGATATGATGTTATGGCTTCTATGGGCCATGTTCGTGATCTTCCTAAATCAAAGCTTGGTGTTGATATAAAGAATAACTTTAAGCTTGAATATATAAATATGTCCGATAAAAAGGAAGTTATTAAAAAGCTTAAGGAGGCAGCTGTCAATAGTGAGCAGGTTCTTCTTGCGACCGACCCTGACCGCGAGGGAGAAGCAATTTCTTGGCATTTAGCGCATATTTTAGGTCTTAATCTTAATGAGGCTAACCGTATTTCTTTTAACGAAATCACCCAAACGGGCGTTAAAAATGGTATATCCAACCCTCATAAAATTGACCTTAATTTAGTCGATGCACAGCAGGCGCGCCGCGTTGTTGACAGAATTGTTGGTTATAAGCTAAGCCCATTTCTTTGGCGAAAGGTTAAAAGCGGTCTTTCAGCGGGCAGAGTTCAAACCGTGGCACTTCGCCTCATTGTTGACAGAGAACGCGATATTGAAGCGTTTGATAGTGAAGAATATTGGTCTGTTGATGCAAAGCTTATAAGTGGCAGAAAGTCCTTTGAAGCAAAGCTTTTTGGCACTGCAGACGGTAAAAAGATTGATACTATTCCTGATGAAGTTACTGCAAACTCAATTGTTGCGAGCCTTGCGAATGCAGAATATACTGTTTCTGACCTTAAAAAGGGCACTCGCAACAAGCAGCCCGCGCCTCCGTTTATCACTTCAACCCTGCAGCAGGAGGCATCGCGCAAGCTTAGCTTTACTGGTCAACGCACCATGCGTGTGGCTCAACAGCTTTATGAGGGTGTTGATGTTCCGGGTCATGGAACCACTGGTCTTATAACCTATATGCGTACCGACTCGTTGCGCATTTCCGAAGAAGCACGCGCTTCTGCTAATGCTTACATCACTACGAAATACGGCAAAAATTATCTTCCTTCAAAACCACGCTACTTTAAAACAAAAAGCGGTGCTCAGGACGCTCACGAGGCTATCAGACCAACAGATATCAATATAATTCCTGAGCAGATTAAAACATCGGTTACCGCAGACCAATATAAGCTTTATAAGCTCATTTGGGAG
Source organism: Acutalibacteraceae bacterium (assembly GCA_045544435.1). Taxonomy (GTDB): domain Bacteria; phylum Bacillota; class Clostridia; order Oscillospirales; family Acutalibacteraceae; genus UBA737. The sequence continues at coordinate 27,763 of JAZPZA010000029.1, forward strand.
CGTTTCTTAGCGTCACTAATGGCAGCTTGCGTTCAAAATACGGTTGCGGCCGACATTACCGCAGGTGATTATCTTTTTAAAGCAAGCGGTTATTCTGTTAAGTTTGATGGCTTTACCGTGCTTTATGAAGAGGGCAAAGATGAGGAAACTGCTGATGGTGCACCACTTCCTGAAATGGGTATAGGGGATATATTAAAGCTTAAATCACTAACCCCTAATCAGCATTTTACACTGCCACCCGCCAGATACACAGAGCCAACCCTTATTAAGGCTTTGGATGAAAATGGTATTGGTAGACCTTCAACCTATGCACCGATTATTTCCAACATATTACAAAGAAGCTATATTGAGCGCGAAAAGAAGTCACTTAAACCCACTCAGCTTGGTATGGTTGTTGCTGATTTAATCGGTAAATATTTCAAGCAAATTGTTGATATCAAGTTCACTGCAGGTCTTGAAAGTAAGCTTGATAAAATCGGCTCGGGTGAAGCCAATTGGTTGGATACAATCTCTGATTTCTATAGTGACTTTGATGTGCTTTATCAAAAAGCGGAGGAGTCACTTAATGGTAAGCGTGTTAAAATCCCTGTTGTTGAAACCGAGGTTATATGCGATAAATGTGGCCGAAAGATGGTTGAAAAGAATGGTCGATTTGGTAAGTTCTTGGCGTGTCCGGGTTATCCTGAATGCAAGAACACAAAACCCATGCCTGAAGATGAGGTTAAACAGCCCTGCCCCAAGTGTGGCGGAAAGCTTGTTAAAAAGGTATCTAAAAAAGGCAAAAAATTCTATGGCTGCACTAACTATCCAAATTGTGATTTCGCATCTCCGGGTGTACCAACAGGTGAAACCTGCAATGAATGCGGAAGCTATATCATCAACGGCATCCGTGGCAGAAAATATTGTATGAATTCTGAATGCCCTTCGAGACAAAAGTCCTCAAAGGCAAAAAAGGATAATTAATAATGGAAAAAATAACTGTTATCGGCGCGGGTCTTGCTGGTTGTGAGGCGGCATTTGCCATAGCAAACCGCGGAATAAAGGTTGATTTGGTCGAAATGAAGCCTTTGAAAAAATCACCCGCGCATAAAACAGATTTGTTTGCAGAGCTTGTGTGCTCAAACTCACTTAAAGCCGCGCGCGTTGATTCCGCTGCAGGACTTTTAAAGCAGGAAATGCGTGAGCTTGGTTCTATTTGCTTGGAAGCCGCTGATAAAGCGCAGGTTCCCGCGGGCGGCGCGTTAGCAGTTGACCGTAATGTTTTTTCACAATATATAACCGATAGGGTTAAAAATCATCCCAACATTACTGTTGTAAACGAGGTTATATGTGAAATACCGCGTGATGGTGTTTGTGTGGTTGCCAGCGGCCCGCTTACTGATAACGCACTCGCTCGCGATATTGAAAAACTCTGTGATGCTGAAAATCTAAGCTTTTATGATGCCGCAGCACCCATCGTTACCGCTGAAAGCATCGACTTTTCCAAAGCTTTTATAGCTTCGAGATATGGCAAAGAAGATGGCGGCGACTACATAAACTGTCCAATGAACAAGGATGAGTATGAGCAGTTTCATTGTGAGTTGATTAACGCTGAAACAGCGCCTCTTCACGAATTTGATAAGCAGCTTCGTGTTTATGAGGGTTGTATGCCTGTGGAAGTTTTGGCAAAACGCGGTGCAGACTCTATAAGATTTGGTCCTTTAAAACCCGTTGGGCTTCGCGACCCTCGGACAGGCCATAGGCCATGGGCGGTTGTTCAGTTGCGCAAAGAAAATTCAGCAGGCACGCTATATAATCTTGTTGGTTTTCAAACAAACCTTAAGTTCGGCGAGCAAAAAAGAGTTTTCTCACTAATTCCTGGGCTTGAATCTGCCGATTTTGTTCGCTATGGAGTTATGCACAGAAATTCTTTTATAAATTCGCCAAAGCTTTTAAACCGCGAACTATCACTTAAAGAGCACAACAATATCTATTTTGCAGGTCAGCTTTCGGGCGTTGAAGGTTATATGGAATCGGCAGCCTCAGGTATAATCGCAGGTATTAATGCCGCAAATAAGTTATTAGGCAAACCGCCTATTATATTGCCAAATTTCACTATGATAGGCGCGCTTCTTAATTATATTACCGATGAATCGGTGGAAAAATTTCAGCCTATGGGCGCAAATTTTGGCATATTGCCGCCGCTTGATACCCATATAAGGGACAAGCGTGAGCGTTATGCCGCTTTGGCTGATAGGTCATTAGATTTTTTTAAGGAGAGTCTTATATGAGAATAGTTGTAGATGCTTACGGTGGCGATAACGCACCACTTGAAATTGTTAAGGGTGCGGCTGCTGCCTCAAATGAATTTAAAGCTGAAATAACTTTTACTGGTAAAAAAGATGAAATCGATGCAATCATTGATGAAAACAAACTCAAGTTCCATGGTGAGCTTTTAATTATCGATACCGATGATGTTATTTCAATGCACGATGACCCAACTACTATCTTAAAGGCTCATTCAAATTCTTCAATGGCATTGGCCTTTAAAGAACTTGCTGAGGGCAGGGCAGATGCATTTGTTTCTGCAGGCTCCACAGGCGCTATAGTTGTGGGTGGAACTCTTATCATTAAAAGAATCAAGGGAATCAAACGCCCCGCGCTTGGTGGCCTTATTCCTTCACCCACAGGTCATTATTTGCTTATGGATATGGGTGCTAATGCTGAATGCAGACCTGAAATGCTTGCTCAATTCGGTATTATGTCAAGCGTATATCTTGAAAAGGTTGAGGGTATTGAAAACCCGAAAATTGGTCTTTTGAACATCGGTGTTGAGGATACCAAGGGTGATGAGCTTCGCCTTGAAGCGTATAAGCTTTTGAGCGATGCACCAATTAACTTTGTTGGAAATATTGAATCCCGCGAGATGCCAAAGGGCACTTGTGATGCTGTTATTGCGGACGGATTCACAGGAAACATTGCCTTAAAGCTAATTGAAGGCACCTCAATAACAATGTTTAAAATGATAAAAGGTATTCTTTATAAAAATATTCTAAATAAACTTGCAGCCCTTGTTTTAAAGAAGGGTTTATATGGTCTAAAGGCTATGATGGATAGCTCTGAAGTGGGCGGCGCACCGCTTTTGGGTGTATCAAAGCCTGTTATCAAGGCGCATGGCAGTTCAGATGCAAAGGCAATAAAGAATGCTATTCGTCAGGCAATTATTTTCACAGAAAAAGGCGTTATTGATACTATCAGCGCCAATATTATAAAATCGGAGTAATTAATTATATGGAATCACTTGAAGCTAAGCTTAATTATAAATTTAATAATGTTGAGCTTTTAAAAAACGCTTTAACACACTCCTCTTATGCAAATGAGGTTAGAGGCGGCGTTACTTCTAACGAGCGCCTCGAGTTCTTGGGTGATTCTGTTTTGTCTATTATCGTTTCAAAGTATATTTACGAGAATTACCCCAAAATGCCCGAGGGTGAACTCACAAGACTTCGTGCCTCGTTAGTATGTGAAAAGGCTTTGTGCGCTTTTTCAAGGGAATTAGAGCTTGGTAAATACCTTAGACTCGGTAAGGGCGAGGATAAGGGTGGCGGAAGAGAAAGAGATTCAATTCTCGCCGATGCATTTGAAGCAGTTTTGGCCGCAATTTACCTTGATGGCGGCATCGAAGCAGCACGCGCCCACGCACTTAAATTCGTTCTTAAAGAGCTTAAGCGTTGCAAGGTTGAGGATGATTTCAAGGATTATAAAACCACACTCCAAGAGATTATTCAGCGTAATCCTGAGGAATCGGTTACCTATATTCTCACAGGTGAATCGGGACCTGACCACGATAAGTCTTTCACGGTTGAAGTGCATCTTAACTCTAATGTAATTGGTATGGGTACAGGCAGAAGCAAAAAGCAAGCAGAGCAAATGGCCGCAAAGCAGGCTTTGCAGCTTATGGGTGAGATTGTATGAAAAAGCGGCATTCAAATATTTCTATTTTTGTGCCACATATCGGTTGCCCTAATATGTGCAGTTTTTGCAACCAAAGGCATATAACAGGCGTTAATTATGCGCCGAGAACCACAGATGTTGTTGAATATGTAAAAACGGCTGTAAAAAGTCCTAATTACGACCCTTTAAACACCGAAATCGCATTTTTTGGCGGTAGCTTTACCGCAATTAATCGAAATTATATGACACAGCTCCTAAAGGTTGCTAATATTTTCATTGAAAACGGCGTGGTTTCGGGTATTCGAATTTCTACAAGACCTGATGCTATCGACCGCGAAGTGTTGGACATATTAAAGCAATACGGCGTTACTTCCATTGAGCTTGGAGCTCAAAGTCTTAATGACAAGGTGTTGCGCACTAATAACCGCGGACATTCTGCTAAGGATGTTATAGAGGCTTCAAAGCTCATTAAGGAATACGGCTTTTCCTTAGGTCTGCAGATGATGACCGGACTTTATAACGATTGTGATGAGTATGCTTTAGATACTGCCCGCAAAATCATCGAATTGCAGCCAGATACCGTTAGAATATATCCCACAATAGTTTTAAAAGATACCGATTTAGCCGCCCTTTATTACGATAATCGCTATAAACCTCAAACTCTTGAGGGCGCAGTAGACCTATGTTCAAAGCTATTGTTGATGTTTGAGCAGGCAAATATTAATGTTATTAGATTAGGTCTTCATTCTATCGAAAAAGATTCCTATATTGCAGGACCTTGGCATCCCGCTTTCAGCGAATTATGCCAGTCAAAAATAATGCTTGACCGCGCTAGTGAATTGCTCACTGAGACGGGAGATTATAACTTATTTGTCAATTCCTCTTTCGTTTCAAAAATGATAGGTCAAAGCAAGGGAAATATTAATAAACTTAAAGAACTTGGTTATAACTGCAAGGTTTTAACCGATGACAACCTTAACAACTATGAAATTAGAATTGAAAGGAGAAACTGAATTTGCTTTTAAGTTCCATTCAAATTCAAGGCTTTAAATCATTTGCCGATAAAACAACACTTAAATTCGGCCGAGGTATTACTGCGGTTGTAGGTCCTAACGGAAGCGGCAAAAGTAATATTTCAGATGCCGTTCGCTGGGTTCTGGGTGAGCAATCGACCAAGAGTCTGCGTGGACAGTCCATGGAAGATGTTATTTTTGGCGGAACTGATACCCGCCGTCCGCATGGCTTTTGCGAGGTAACATTAAACATAGATAACGCCGATAGAACACTTAATTTTGATAACGATTTTGTTTCTATCACAAGGCGCTTTTACCGCTCGCACGAGAGTGAGTATTTAATAAATAATGTTTCGGTTCGTCTTAAAGATGTGCATGAGCTATTTATGGACACAGGCCTTGGCCGCGATGGCTATTCTATGATAGGGCAGGGTAAAATTGATAATATTATCAGCACAAAATCCGATGAGCGCCGTGATATATTTGAAGAGGCATCGGGTATTTCAAAATATCGTTACCGCAAAACCGAGGCTGAGCGAAAGCTTACCGCAGCTGAGGATAATTTGCTGCGTCTAAAGGATATTATGGACGAGCTTGAAGCTCGTGTCGGTCCACTTTATGAGCAGAGCCAAAAGGCCGAAAAGTTTTTAGAGTTGGCTGAAAGCAAAAAGCAGCTTGAGATTGGTCTTTGGCTTTATACTCTTAACAATTCTAAGGACGCCTTACGCGCTCAGGAAAGTAAAATCGCGGCTGCTCAGCTTCAATATAAAGAAATTGAGAATGCACTCAGCGATTTTGATGCGCAATCCGAAAGAAATACTGCTGAATTTACTCATATAACCGCAGATATTGAAAATGAACGCGGTGCAATTGCTACCGATAATGAGGAAATTGTTAAAATCGAGGGCGAAATTTCCGTTATTCGCAACGATATTCAACATAACAATGAGACAATAGAGCGACTTAATAACGAAAAGACTCAGCTTGATTCTTCAGATTCTGCCGCAAGAGCTGAAATAGAAAGCAAGCGCAATTGTGCTGATGATAAGAAAAAAATTATCGAGGAATTAAATTTAAAGCTCAGTGGACTTGAAGCTCAGCTTACCGGTCTTTTATCTGATAGCGAGAGTATTTCCCGTAAGATTGAAGAACAGGTTAAACAGCTTAATCTGCTTTCTGTAAAAAGCTCTGACAGACGGGTTGAAATGACCACAAGCAATACTTCTATTGAGGAGATTGGTGCGCGTGGTGGCGTTGTAAATGAGCTTATCCAGCAGAACGAGACAGAAAAGAAGCGGCTCGAAAATGAATTTAATGAAACTAAGCTATTACTTGATAAAATAGAGGATAATATTTTGTCTTATAATAACTCATTAAATGGTTATGAGTTGCGCCTTAAAAACCGCAATGAAACTGTTGATGAGCTTACAGCTAAGGCAAATGAATTGCACCTTGACATTGAATCTAAAAAGCGCAGAGTTCAGATTCTTACCGAGCTTGAAAACAGTATGGAAGGCTTTTCGCACGCTGTTAAAGCTGTTGTGTCACAGTCTGAAAGCGGTCTTCTTCGCGGCATTCACGGACCTGTTTCAAAGCTGATTACAGTCGACAAAGAGTATACCGTTGCTATTGAAACCGCACTTGGTAATGCAATCCAAAACATAATCGTAGATAGTGAAAACGATGCAAAGCGCGCAATTAATTACTTAAAAACAAATAATGGCGGCAGAGCAACATTTCTCCCCATTTCCTCAATAACTGCGCGAGATTTTAAAGAAAGCGGGTTTGAGGATGTTTACGGTTTTGTGGGTATTGCTTCTGACCTTGTTACAGTTGACAGTAAGTATAAAACCATTATTAAATACTTATTAGGAGGCGCTGTTGTAACAGAGGATATTGACAGTGCAGTTACTCTTGCCAAAAAATATAACTATCGAGTTAAGGTTGTGTCGCTTGACGGTCAGGTTATAAGCCCTGGCGGCTCGCTTACCGGTGGCTCGCTTGTTAAGCAGGCGGGTATTTTGAGCAGAAGCGCCGATATTAAGCGCATTAAGGCGGAAATTGATAAGAAAACCCAGCAGGAAAGCGAGAATGCAGCAAAGCTACAAGAGGCAATTAGCGCCGCGGCACAGGTTAACGCTGATATAACAGCTGTTCGCGCAGATCTTACTACTGCTAACGAAGATAAAATCAGAACCTTAGCAGAGCTTAAGCGTTTAGATGATTTACTAAGCAATGTTAAATCCACGCTTGACAGCTTGATTTCAGAGCGTGATGGTAGCGCTGAAAAGATTAATTCACTCAAAGAAAAATCTGCTGCTGCGGCTATGGAAATTGCCGAAATCGAGTCACAAAAGGCTCAGCTACAGGCTGAAATCGATGAAATGACAGGCGGCAGGGATAATATATCCGCTAAACGCGAAGAGCTTACAAGCAGTATCACAGAGCTTAAGCTGCAGATAATTGATAATGAAAAGGATGCCGCCGCTTTAATTTCAGGCGCCGATGAATTAGAAAACTCAATTTCTAACCGCGCTGCACGCGCTTGTGAAATTGATGCCGAAATTGCCGCGGTTACCATAAAAATATCACAGCTTGAAAGCGATATTTCTGCCTCAATTACATCTATTGATGAGCTTAAAAATAAAATTAAGCAGTCAAATGTAAAAATTGAGGAAATGATGAACCGCCGCAACGAAATTGAAAAGGCGGGAGTTGAGCTTCGCTCAAGCGAGCGTGAGCGCACCATGGAGCGAGAGCGTATAGGAGGAGAGCTTGCTCGCCTTACCGAACGCAAAGAGGTTATGGTAAGGGAATATGATGATGTTATCCGTCAGCTTTATGATGAATATCAGCTTACAAAGAGTGAAGCGGAAAACATCGGCATTGAAATAGAAAAGCCTGCAGAGGCAAAGAAAAATCTTGCTGAAATCAAGTCTAAGATACGAGCGCTTGGTCATGTTAATGTATCCGCAATCGAGGAATATAAAGAGGTTAAAGAGCGTTATGACTTTATGAAGGCTCAAATCGAGGATGTTGAGAAAGCGCGCGCCGAGCTTCGTAAGCTTATTAACCAGCTCACAGTTCAAATGCAGGAATTGTTCGTGGTTGGATTTAATAAGATTAACGAGCATTTTGCAAAAACATTCCGCGAGCTTTTCGGTGGTGGTAGTGCGCAGCTTAAGCTTACTGACCCCGAAAATATTCTTGAAAGCGGTATTGATATTGAAGCAAGGCTTCCAGGCAAGAATGTTCCAAGTCTTAACGGACTTTCAGGTGGTGAAAAGGCACTTGTCGCACTTTCAATTTACTTTGCAATTATGCAGGTAAACGCACCGCCATTCTGCTTCCTTGATGAGGTTGACACCGCGCTTGACGATATTAACGTTGACCGCTTTGCTGATTATATGAAGCAGTCTAACTTTAACACTCAGTTTATCTGTGTAACACACCGCCGAGGAACTATGGAGGCTGCTGATATGTTATATGGTGTTACCATGCAGGAAAAGGGTGTTACAAAGCTTCTTGAGCTGAACGTAAGCGAGCTTGAGAAAAAATTACTTGAAAACCAAGGTGCATAATAATGGGATTTTTTAGCAAAATTAAAGCAGGGCTTCAAAAAACCAAAGCCTCAATTTCCGATGGAATCACGAGCATCATTAACAGTTTTACTAAAATTGATGAAGAGTTTTTTGAGGAGCTTGAAGAACTGCTTATAATGTCTGATGTGGGTGTTGATACTTCTTTAGAAATTTGCGATATGCTTCGCAAAAAGGTTAAAGAGAACGGTATCACAGACCCCTCAGAGATTAAAAGTTTAATGCGCGATATTATTGAGGATATGCTTGGCGAAAATGTTGGGCTTACTCTTGATACAAAGCCTTCTATAATTTTGGTTATTGGTGTTAACGGTGTTGGTAAAACCACAACCATAGGCAAGCTTTCCTTAATTCTTAAAAATGAGGGTAAAAAGGTTATGCTTGGCGCCGCCGATACCTTCCGTGCGGCAGCCATTGACCAATTAGGTGTTTGGGCCGAGAGGGCAGATGTTACTATGGTTAAAAGCACCGAGGGCTCTGACCCCGCTTCTGTTGTTTTTGATACCATAGCTTCTGCAAAGGCAAAGGGCGCTGATGTTATAATCTGCGATACCGCAGGCAGACTTCACAATAAAAAATATTTAATGGATGAGCTTGCTAAGATTTATCGCGTAATTTCGCGTGAATTGCCCGACTCTTCAATTGAAACGCTTTTGGTGCTTGATGCGGCAACAGGTCAAAACGCTGTTAATCAAGCGCGTGAATTTAAAAATGTTGCGGATATCACAGGCATTATTTTAACTAAGCTTGACGGCACCGCCAAGGGCGGAATTGTTATCGCAATTCACAATGAGCTTGGAATACCTGTTAAATATGTCGGAGTGGGTGAGGGGATAGATGACCTTCAGCCCTTTAATGCAAAGGAATTTGCCGATGGCATTTTTGAAACCGAGGAAATATAAATGAAAATTTTTATAGCAACTAAAAATCAAAAAAAGCTCTGTGAGCTGGAGCGCATATTAGTACCTATGGGCTTTGATGTTGTAAGCGAAAAAGACCTTGTGGGCGACTTTCCAGAGGTTGAGGAAAATGGTACCACTTTCGAAGAAAACGCTCTTATTAAAGCAAAAGCGGGTCTTAAAAACACAGGACTGATTTCCGTTGCAGATGATTCGGGAATTTGTGTTGATTATTTAGATGGTGCGCCAGGCGTTTTTTCAGCAAGATATTCGGGTGAGCATGGCGATGATGAATCAAATAACGATAAGCTTTTAAGCGAGCTTGAGGGTGTACCAAGCGAAAAACGCACCGCGCGATATGTTGCGGCGGTAGCGTGTGTTTTCCCTGATGGTAAAGAGTTTGTTGTTCGCGGCGAATGTGAAGGTAAAATTGGCTTCGAGCGTTGCGGCAGCGGTGGCTTTGGCTATGACCCACTATTTATTAGTGAGTTAGGTCCGATGGCAATGCTAACACCCGAGCAGAAGGATGGCATTAGTCATCGCGGCAAGGCACTGGAATTATTTAAAAAAGAACTTAAAAAATATATTTAAATTAAAGAGGAAAAATGATGTTAAACAGCAGACAACGCGCTCAATTGCGCGGTATGGCAAATTCATATGAAACAATTTTTCAAGTTGGTAAGGGTGGTATTAATGACCAGCTAATTAAGCAGGTTAATGAAGCCTTAGAGGCTCGCGAGCTGATTAAGCTTCGCGCTCTTGAAACCTCACCGCTCAGCTCTCGCGAAGCTGCTGATGAAATTGCACAGCGTGTGCGCGCGGATGTTGTTCAGGTTATCGGTTCAAAGTTTATTTTATACCGTGAGAGCCGAGATAATAAAACTATTAAACTGGTGAAATAAATGTCTGTTATTGCAGTTTTTGGAGGCACATTTAATCCATTTCATATAGGTCATTATGAAATGCTTTCTAATATATGCGAGTTACCATATATTGACCGCGTTTTTGTTATGCCTGATAAAATTCCTCCGCATAAAACTTGTGAATTTTTGGCAAGCGATGGAGACAGGATTGAAATGTGTCGTCTGGTTTGCGAAGAGTTTCCAAAGTCGGAGCTTTGTCTAATTGAGTTTGAAAGAAGTGGCAAAAGCTATACCATCGATACAGTTAAGGCGCTCAAAGAAAAATATCCTAACAATAGTTTTTATATTGTGATTGGCGGAGATATGCTGGCTACTCTTGATACTTGGTACAAATGGGATGAGCTTATAAAAGCAGCACCTTTTTTAGCCTTTTCAAGAGTGGGCGTCAGTGATTTTGATGAACATCTTAAGCGTTTAAGGTCACTTGGCGCGGATATTACTGTTATAAACAAGGAAATAACAGATATTTCATCAACCGAGCTTCGCAAATCAACTCTAAAAAAAATGTTGCCCCAAAAGGTATACGACTATATTACTGAAAAGGGAATATACAATGCTTAATAACGATTACAGCGAATATAAAAAACTGCTTGAAAAAAGACTTAATCCTAAACGCTATCACCATTCACTTTGTGTTGCTGACGAAGCGCTGAGACTCGCAGAAAAATACGGTTGCGACGGTGAAAAGGCATATCTTGCAGGTCTTCTGCACGATATAACCAAGAATGCCGATATGCAAGAACACTTGCATATCTTTGATAGCTTTGGTATAATGCTAAACGATATAGAAAAGAACGCCGAAAAGCTCTGGCATGCTATATCGGGTGCTGCGTATATTAAATATATACTTGATATTAAGGATAAAGAGATTTTAGATGCTGTACGGTATCATACTACCGCAAGAGCGGGTATGACATTACTTGATAAAATTTTATATCTTGCAGATTTCACCTCCCGTGACCGTGATTATGAAGATGTTAATGTTATGCGCCGATTAGTTGATGTTTCACTCCAAGAGGCGCTTAGTTATGCACTATCTTACTCAATTAATGACTTGGTTGGAAATGGTAAAGCACTACATCTTGATACTATAAATGCATATAACGAAATTATTTTGAAAGGAAGTTTATAATTGGAAGCTGAAGCAATTTTAAAAGTGGCTGCTAATGCGCTTAACTCTAAGAAAGCTAAACAATTAAAGGCGCTTAAAATTGATGATTTAACATCATTTTGCGAATATTTTCTTATTGCCACCGCAACCTCATCAACCCATGTTAGGGCACTTGCTGATGAAGTTGAGGATAGGCTAAAGGAAGCCGGTATTCAGCCTCACCATATTGAAGGTAGGTCTACCGGTTGGATAGTACTTGATTATAATTCTGTTGTCGTTCATATATTCACTCCCACAGATCGCGAGTTTTACGGACTCGACAATATGTGGAGTGACGGAACGGAAATAGAACTTATTAATATTCTTGATGAAGCCGAGGGCGATTAATTATGAAATACAATTACACACAAATTGAAAAGAAATGGCAGCAGATTTGGGATGATGAACAGACCTTCGCTGCAAAGGATGATTACACACTTCCTAAGTTTTATGGTCTTGTTGAATTCCCGTATCCATCGGGTCAAGGACTTCATGTAGGTCATCCACGCTCATACACAGCTATCGATATTGTGGCTCGCAAAAAGCGTTTGCAGGGCTTTAATGTGCTTTATCCTATGGGTTGGGATGCATTCGGTCTTCCCACCGAAAATTTCGCGATAAAGAATCATATTCACCCCGCTGAGGTTACAAAAACCAATGTTGAAAACTTTAAGCGTCAGCTAAAATCGTTAGGCTTTTCTTTTGACTGGGCGCGTGAGGTTAACACCACCGACCCAGAATATTATAAGTGGACACAATGGATTTTTTTACAGCTTTATAAAAAAGGTCTTGCTTACAAAAAGAAAATGTCGGTTAACTGGTGTACATCCTGCAAGTGCGTTCTTGCAAATGAAGAAGTTGTTAACGGTGTGTGCGAGCGCTGCGGAAGTGAGGTCGTACATAAAGACAAGAGCCAATGGATGCTAAAAATAACCGATTATGCCGAAAAATTGCTCGATGGCCTTGATGATGTTGATTTTATTGAGCGTGTTAAGACTCAGCAGCGTAACTGGATTGGTCGCTCTTATGGCACTTTAGTTAATTTTTCAACCACAAACGGCGACAAATTCGAAGTGTTTACAACTCGCGCTGATACACTATTTGGTGCCACATATACTGTTTTATCACCTGAGCATCCTTTAATCGAAAAATGGGCTGATAAGATTGAAAATTATGATGAAGTTTTAGCTTATAAACAGGAAGCCGCAAAGAAATCAGATTTTGAGCGTACCGAGCTTGCCAAGGATAAAACAGGTGTAAAGCTTGAGGGCATTAAGGCTATTAACCCTGTTAACAATACCGAAATACCGATTTTCATTTCTGACTATGTGCTTATTTCTTACGGTACAGGTGCTATTATGGCAGTGCCCGCGCACGATACTCGTGACTGGGAGTTTGCAAAGAAATTCGGTCTTCCGATAATTGAGGTTGTAGCTGGCGGTAATGTTGAAGAAGCCGCTTTCACCGACTGCAACACAGGCGTTATGGTTAATTCTGATTTCTTAAACGATTTGTCTGTTGAGGATGCAAAGGTTAAAATTCAGCAGTGGCTTACCGAAAAGGGCTTAGGGGAGAGAAAGACCAATTATAAGCTTCGTGACTGGGTGTTCTCTCGTCAAAGATATTGGGGCGAGCCCATTCCTATGGTTTACTGTGAAAAGTGCGGATATGTTCCGCTGCCCGAAAGCGAACTACCGCTCACACTTCCTAATGTTGATTCCTACGAGCCTACCGATAACGGTGAATCACCGCTTGCAAAGATGACCGAATGGGTTAACACAACCTGTCCGCACTGTGGCGGCAAGGCTACACGCGAAACCGATACAATGCCTCAGTGGGCAGGTTCCTCGTGGTATTTCCTGCGTTATTGTGATCCGCATAATAATGATGCTCTCGCTTCAAAAGAGGCACTTGAGTATTGGGGACCTGTTGATTGGTATAACGGCGGTATGGAGCATACAACGCTTCATTTGCTTTATAGCCGTTTCTGGCATCTTTTCCTTTATGATATCGGTGTTGTTCCTAATAAGGAGCCATATGCTAAAAGAACAAGCCACGGTATGATTTTGGGTGAGAATGGCGAAAAGATGTCTAAGTCACGCGGCAATGTTGTAAATCCCGATGATATTATCCGTGACTACGGTGCCGATACAATGCGTGTTTACGAAATGTTTATTGGTGACTTTGAAAAGGCTGCTCCTTGGAGTCAGGCTTCAATAAAGGGTAGCAAGCGCTTCCTTGATAAGGTTTTTGCTCTGCAGGATATTTTAGTAGACGGCGATGCTTATCGCGCCGAAATTGAAGCTGAGATGCATAAGACCATCAAAAAGGTTACAGAGGATATCGAAAACCTTAAGATGAATACCGCTATTGCGGCTCTAATGTCACTTTATAATGTTATTTATGCAACGGGCAAAATCAATAAGGCAGAGTTTAAAACCTTTATTACCTTGCTTAACCCGTTTGCTCCGCATATAACAGAAGAACTTTGGGAAATCGCAGGTTTTGAAGGTATGCTCAATGCCACAAAGTGGCCCGAATTTGATAAAGCTAAGTGCATAGAAGCTACTGTTGAGATTGCAGTTCAGGTAAACGACAAAATTAAGGCGAGAATTAATGTTCCTGCTGATATTTCCGCCGAGGATGCGATATCAGCCGCAAAAGCCGAAAACGCCGTAGCAGGCGAAATTGCGGGCAAAACAGTTATCAAAGAGCTATATGTTCCAAAGAGACTTGTTAATATTGTAGTAAGATAAAATTAAACTCCCCAAATTCTTGGGGAGTTTTCATTATCTAGCAAAATAAAAACCTCGAACTATAAGTTCGAGGTTTTTGGTGACCCAATGAGCGAGTTATCCGAACACGCGCATGCTTGAAAAGCAACGGTTTCTGCAATTTCGGCAGTTGTTGTATTGTTGTCGCCGCTATAGTTGTAGGTGATGATTATCTTATCATCGTATAATAAAACTTTGTTGACAAAAATATCAATGATTTGGCGTTGGAATTCCTTATCATCAACACTACCACCTTTAAAGCGATTGAGGAAATACACAACTTGTTCGCGATTTATAACAGGGAGTTCCACATGCTCTTTTTTAATTTGTAGTTCTAAGGCTTCTCGTTCGGCTTCAAGTTCTCTGAGGCGCTCGCCTGTAGTTTCAGCGATGATGCCAGCTTCAATTGCTTTCATAACGTTGCGTATAGCGGTATTGGTTTCGCGTAGTTGGCTATTTAGATATTCAAGGTTTGATTTGTCAGAGCGTTCCTGTTCTTGAATTTCAACAACGCGGTCGGCAATATATTCTATAACTTCATCTCGCAATATGCACTGTGCAGTGAGTTTTGTGACCTCGCGCTCAAGCCACTCTTTTCTAACAGACTTTTTGTTGCAAGTGTGTTTTGTTTTTTTAGCGCGGCAAGAGTAGTAATAATATGTGTTTCCATGTCGGTTGTTACCAGAATCACCAATCATTGTACCTTTGCAGTGACCGCAAAATACTTTACCTGTGAGCAGAAATGTAATATCCTCGCCGCGTGAGCGCGCGGGGGCTTTTTTGTTTTTATCCATTTCGTGATTTACTCGTTGAAATTGTTCGTCTGATATGATACGCGGAACACCGCCAGGGATAACAATATCATTCCATCGGTATTCGCCTATATACTGTCTGGCTCGTAGCACCTTCGTGACAGTGGCGTGGGTAAAATCCCTGCCTTTTCGTGTTTTAATCCCGTTTGACTTTAAATAGCGAAGTATATCCGCGACGGTGTTTTTGTCATCATATAAATTAAATATAAGGTGTACTATCTTTTCACCTTCGGGGTGGATTTGAAATTTGTGGTTTTGGTCAACATAATATCCGAGCGGCACACCAGAGCCGTTAAACTGGCACTTGTATGCAGATTCGCGCATACCACGAACTGTTTTTTCTCGCAACTCAGCCGAGTAATACTCAGCAAGGCTTTCAAGCAGACCTTCGAGGATAATACCCTCGGCACCTTCGGGTATATGTTCTTTGGCATACTGCACTGATACACCGTTACGGCGAAGGATGGCTTTGTTTTTCGCTATATCCTCACGGCTTCTGCCAAAGCGGTCAATTTTCCACACGATAACGGTATCAAAGAATTTGTTTTTGCTATCTCTGAGCATTCGCTGAAAATCGGCACGATTATCATTTAGACCAGTTTTTGCCCGGTCAATATAGGTGCCAATTATATTTATATTATTGGCTTCAGCATATTCTTGACACTCGCGCAACTGACCTTCAATGGATTGTTCGGTTTGGCGGTCTGAAGAGTACCGCGCGTATATTACACCGTTCATATATTCATCGTTCCTCGCAGTTGGTTTCATTCGATAACTCCCCTTATCCTGTTAGCGCAGGGTAGGGGAGTTTTTTTATTTTTTTAATATTTTTATTATCAAATTCAACATATATGCAGCAAAAGCAAAAGCGCCGATGCCTACAACATAAAAGAGCCACCAAATTTTACCGAGAAGCCCAAAACAGAAAACACCTAACAATATTGCGATAATTACATATACAGTGCTTTGCGCAATTAATTCGGTGTTAGATTCAGTGTTTGGTGTAGGAATTTCTTGCGGCTCAGTAGAATTTGAACTTATATCCTCAAAAGAAGATATATTTTTGTTTTCAATCCAAATTTCAATATTACATCCAAAACTCTTACCGTCACCGCCTGTAATTTCTACAATTCTGCCCTCAAGGTCATAATCGTCGTTTTCAGAAAGAAACGGTGTAATCTTGGCAGCAAGTTCTTTACTAAGATGGCCTATATGCCCGGATTTGCAATAAACCTTAATAGCGTTTTCGTCATATTGATTATGATAATCTCTTATAAAGAATAAATTTTCACCGTGCTTTAGGTTTGGAAGTATGGATTGAATTGCTATGCCACTTTCGTTTTCGTAAGTCACACCAACTACTTTTGTCATAGTGTGAAAATCATTATTTATCATATTTTAATCCTTTATATCCTACTCGTAAACCCTACAGCCTTGCCGAGTATTCTTATTTCGTTTAGTTTTTCGCCTGAGTACACAAACGGTTGATAGTTTGAGTTGCAAGCAAGCAGTGTAATTGTGTCATCGGAAATGAATACTTTTTTAAGTGTGGCTTCATCGCCGATAAGCACCGCCGCTATCTCGCCATTGTTCACAGTGGGTTGCTGGCGAATATATACTATGTCACCATCCATTATACGGGCATCTATCATACTGTCACCCTTGCAGCGTAAAGCGAAATCGGCCTTTATATCTTCAGGCATATCGACTTCACCATCTATGTTCTCATCCGCAAGTATAGGCTCACCGCAAGCAATGGTTCCCAAAAGCGGCACCGTATTAAAATGTGGCATAGGGATTATGTTTCCCATTGGTGCCGACTTTGTAGTTTTGCCAAGCAAAAAGTCCATAGATACATTAAAATAATCTGCAATGGCTTCGGTTGTTTCGAAATCAGGCTCACGTATACCTCGTTCATACATACTTATTGTACTAAAAGCAAGACCTAATTTAGCGGCTAGTTCTTTTTGAGTTAAACTATCCTCTTTGCGAAGTTGCCTAAGTCTATTGCCAAACAAAGACATTAAATATCACCTCTTACGAGATATATTATATACACGAAATGTGGACTTGTCAACAAAAATTTCACGATTTGTAAAATTTTCTATTGACAAACAAAAAATGTTGTGCTATATTCAAATTGCACGATATGTGAAATTTAAGAAAGGAGACGAAATATGGACGCATTAAGAATAGGCGAAAGACTTGTAGCATTACGTGGAGATATATCACAGGAGCGCGTTGCAAGGGATATTGGCATAAGCGTTTCTGCGCTTTCTATGTATGAACAAGGAAACAGAATACCGCGCGATGAAATAAAGATAAAACTTGCCACATATTATCACACCACAGTTCAAGAACTTTTTTTTAGTTAAAAATTGCACGTTTCGTGCAATTTAAGGCTTGCGGTTAACTGCACTAAAAGCGAGGTGAGATTATGAAATTCAAATTTTCAAAAAAGAAAAAACTCGCAAACCGCAAAAGAAAAAACACAAAGGTTTTTTACATATGCGATAAGCGAGCCTGTAACGGTGAGTGTGTTCCTAAATGTACACATACAAGTGATATTACCCACGCAAAGAACTTTAAATGTGTTGGCGGGAATTGTTATGAAGAGACTACAAATGCTGATTAATTTGTGCGACAACAACTGCCGATGCAACACGCTCAACAACATCTAATGCGCAGGAGCCGATTTTATTAAGTGTGCTTTTGACTTTAGTCCAATTCTTATCGTTGCGAGTGTTTGCGATAAATTCGTGAGCTTTAGGTGTTATATCGCTGATTAAAAATTGGTCGCCCGCATCATAACATCGGCAATTTAACAAATAACCGTATTGGTCGCATTGTCGTATATGATATCTGATTACATTACTACCGTATTTATTTGTTAATTCGTTTTCTTCATCTGTGAATATAGTGGTAGCGGTTTCGTAAACCGTTTCTTTTTCCAAGTATAAGAGAATATCACGAATACACTCGATATTCAATTTCAAAACAATCAACTCCTTTGAGTTGATTATAACAAAATGCAGTTTTGCAGTCAACTGCATAAGAGTGGGTGAGGTTGTGAAATTTAAATTTTTAAAAAACTCGCAAAGCGCAATATAAAAACACGAAGGTTATTTGCATAATGGAAGGTGGTTAGAAGTGGCAGAGACGACTTTGGTTGTTATATCGGGTGCGGATGTAGCAGTGCAGCTTGATAAAACACCGCAACACATATTAGACAGGATGGCGCGTGTGACCTTACACGCTATTGATAGGTATTTTGCCATACCCAAAGTACAGGAAGATTATAAAAAATGGCTTCTTGAATACAAAAAACAGAAAGGAAGATAAAAGTCAATGGATATGAATGTAATAGTTTTACAGGGTGTAGGTTTCTACATATTTTTAGCAATAGTTTTGTTTTTGGCAGTGTCCGCACTTTTGGCACTCCTGAGCTCACTCGCGCTGGATAAGAAGTGCGAAGACCTGCAGCTTCAGCTTGAGGTAGAAAAAAGAAAGAGCGAGCGGCTTAATAGGGACTACCTATTCCTTAAATTAAAGAGTGGCGGATTAGAGCCGCACCAAGAGTGCAGGTAGCCTATGGCCGAAAATATTTTAGTATGCGACAGCACCTGTGAGCGGTGCGGCACCAAGTATAGCGAGCCTTTTCACCGCATCTCATATAGATACTGTGGCAAGTGGTTGTGTGATGCCTGTTGCAATGCTTGCGAGCATCACAGAAAGCATATGCTGCCGAACGGTACATATTGTATGCGGGCACACGCAGAGGAAAGTTATCGCTACCGATTACTCTCCCGCCCAATACTCGCCTCTGAAAGCGACATTGCCGCGGCGGTACCTAAATATGAAGCGGAAAAGCGGACAGGCATTCTTTTTGAAATGTTTGCGGTAGAGGCAAGGCTTTATAGCAATGTTGACCAAAAGGATACCGAGGAACGCGCCCGCCGCCGAGTAAAGCTCGCCGCGATGCAGCGGGTATTGCTTGAAAGAGTAATGTCCAACCCGATTAGTAAACGCTTATATGAGCGGTTAAACGGTCTTATATAAAGGAAGTAGAAAAAATGAATTCAGAAGACAAGCTTTTAATATATGTGTGCTCGCCATATGCGGGCAAGGATGAAAACTATAACCGCGCCCTTAAGTTCGGGCAGTATGTGGCAAGCAAAGGGCACATTCCGATAATACCCCATACAATG
Source organism: Acutalibacteraceae bacterium (assembly GCA_045544435.1). GTDB lineage: Bacteria > Bacillota > Clostridia > Oscillospirales > Acutalibacteraceae > UBA737. The sequence goes on from JAZPZA010000029.1 coordinate 47,074, forward strand.
CTACACGGAGTGCTTGACGACAACAACCCACGGCAGAGAGCCGACGGCCTTGAGGCAGGCAGACGGCTTTTAAAAATGTGCGATATGGTTTGGGTGTTTGGAAAAGAAAAAACCGCAAGCCAGGGAATGGTTGCGGAAATTGACCTTGCGGGGCAAATTGGTATCCCCGTGCAGTACATAGATGTAACCTTGGTGTGGGGCGCTGATGAGCGGACACAAGCGCTTATGAAATGTGTACAGCATTACGAAAAAATATATCTTACCGTCAACAGATTTTTGGCTGATGAGTTTACAAGGTATATGGATGCGGGTGTCACGCCCGAGTTTATATGTGAATGCATTAATAAAGCCGCCGCCAAGAATGCCAAGTGGAATTATTCCAAGGCAATACTTGATGCCTGCTTGCAAAAGCAAATATTTACCTTAGAGCAATACAATGAAAACCGCGAGAATAAATCACAAGCCCCAAACAATTTTGGCGGTTACGATTTGAATTTGTTCGAAAAAATGTTAAACGAGGATGATTGAAATGACAGCAATAAAAAAAGACCTCCGAAAGCCGCCTAAAGCATTTCGGAAGTCAGCGCAAATAACTGAAGTTTTTGCACCCTTATTATAACACACTTAAGGTAGGATTTCAAGTGCTGCATTTTCGCAGCACTTTGAGCCTTAAAAACTGAAAATAAGAAATTCGAAAAAATCGGTTAAATACCGATATAAAGGCTCGATAAGAGTATTAACTAACGGAAAATAAAAGTGTGTATAAAGAGGGTGATATCAAAGTGAAAAAACCAATGTATCGCAGGCGGGTTATAAGGGCAGGTAATACGGTCGAGATTATTGAGACCTATCCTACACAGTTTGGCGATAAGCTTACACGTGCCAAGAGGGATATGTTAGGTCCGGGTACACCCAACGCGATGAAAAGATACAATGAAGAGTTGGCAATTCGTAAACTCACCAGGCTTATGAACGAGAACTTTTTCCCTGACGACTGGTGGATGACGCTCACTTACGAAAAAGAAACACGGCCGCAGAGCAAGCGAGAGGCAAAGGCGCAGCTTTCGGCATTTATACCAAAGCTGCGAAAGCTATATAACGAGTACGGTATTGAGTTTAAATATTGCAAGCGCACGGCAAGAGGTGAACGCGGCGCACTGCATCATCACTTGGTAATACCGCAAGGTGTGCCAACACGGCGCATAACACAACTTTGGAAAGAGCATATAGGTGCGTCGGCTAAAGCGCACCCACCGTTTTATGTGCCGCTGTATCCTGATGGCGAGTTTAGCACGCTTGCAGCGTACATAGTTGGTCAGATGGAAGAAGATATGGAAGAGGAAAAATATGAGCGTAGTTGGGTAGGCTCGCGCAACCTCAAAAAACCCATTGAGGACCCACCTGTGGATATTGAGGAAATCAAGTGGCAAGAGCCGCCGGTGGCTTGGGAAGGCTACAGCATTGATACCGATAGCATCCGCGCGGGTACCAATGAGCTTACAGGCCGCCCATATTTATTCTACCGCATGGTCAAGATAGAGGAAGGCTTTACTTGCCGCGATGATAAGGGCAGACTTCTTAAGGGCGCCGATGCCGCCGCATACTTCAGAGAGCGGAACGCAGAGTATATCCGTCAGAATTGGTACATTATCAACACCGAAGGCGAGGTTATATTCCTTGATGAGTTAGGGGAGCGGCAGGATGAATAGGAAAACAATTACTGCAAGAAAAAAGCCACCGTTAGGCTCAAGGATATGGACTCCGGAAGAAACTGAATACTTACAAGAACATTGGGGTTATTTGAGCATATCGGCAATCGCTAATAATTTGAACCGCACAGAGAACGCGATAAAAGTTCGTGTGGCGAGGCTTGGTCTTGGACCCGCTCTCATTAACGGAGATTATATAACACTTAATCAGCTGATGCACGCTGTTACAGGATGCCAAGAACATTCATATCAGATGAAAAGTTGGGTTGAAAATCGAGGTATGCCTGTGCACTCGAAAAAAGTTGGCAAATGTAGCTTTAGAATAGTTTATATAGACGAATTTTGGGAGTGGGCTGAGAAACATCGAAATTTTATCAATTTTTCTAAAATGGAGCCATTGATTTTAGGCGAAGAGCCTGAGTGGGTACCGCAACAGAGAAAGAAGGATTATTATTCGTGTGCGCTACAGCGTAAAGACCCGTGGACTTCAGACGAAGATGATAAACTAATACACCTGCTAAAAATGCAAAAATATGGGTATGCCGAACTTTCAGAAATCATGCACCGTTCGGAAGGCGCTATACAACGGCGCTGCTGTGACCTTGGAATTAAATACAGGCCTGTAAAGGCGGATAATCACGGCGCCGACAGTGTTTGGAAACCCGAACATTACAAAACTCTTGCCGAAGGCATTAAAAACGGCGACAGTTATTCTGTTATAGGTAAAGAAATCGGCAAGTCTGAAAAGGCGGTAAGAGGTAAGGTGTATTTTGTGTATCTTACTGAAAATCTTGATAAAGTTCGCGCTATGCTGGGTGACGGCTCCTGGGGCGATAATGCCCCAGAACCCACAGTAAAACAGGCGGTGAATCTATCTCGATGCCGTACGGCCGTGAAGAAAGACCTATCTTATTTTGCGGCGCTTTTGAAATACCGAATGAATGAGCTTGGTTACGACCCATATTGGCAGCGGTTTATGTGTAAAAATTGGGATGACTTCGGCGGTTGCTCTGCAGGTTGCATCGACTGTGATTCTTGCACGGAATTTATTCGCATCAGAGAACAGTATTGTGCCCGGTGCGGTTGCACTTTTTATGAGCGAGCGGAAAATCGTTTCTGCCCTGACTGCAGGAAGGCACGAAAAAGACAAGCACAAAAGAAGTATAGTATTTTAAATAGCAAAGGAAGATTAAAATGTTAACTGAAATAAAAATTGAAAAATTATACGCGCATCCACAAAATCCAAGAAAGGATATAGGGGATGTATCAGAACTTGCGGAAAGTATTAAAAATCAAGGTGTTTTTCAAAACTTAACCGTTATTAAGGGTGGCGCAGGTGTGCCTGAAGGTGTTGACGGTTATACCGTAATAATCGGTCACAGGCGACTTGCCGCCGCAAAGCTTGCAGGACTTGAAGTTTTACCCTGCAGCGTGGCCGAGATGGATGAAAAAGAACAGATAGCAACAATGCTCTTGGAAAATATGCAACGTAGTGACCTTACTTACTACGAGCAAGCGCAAGGCTTCCAGATGATGCTTGACCTTGGCGAAACGCAGACGAGTATTGCAGAAAAAACAGGCTTCTCACCTGCAACGGTCAGCCGCCGCCTGCAGCTTACTAAACTTGACCAAGAAAAGCTTAAAAAGGTATCGCAGGCCAGACAAATATCTTTAAACGATTTAGAATCGCTTAATAAGATAGAAAGCCTTGATAAAAGAAACGAACTTCTTGATAAAATTGGAACTTCAAATTTTGAATGGTCGGTAAAAACAGCTGTAGAAAACGAAAAGGCTAAGAAAAAAGAAAATGCTTGGCGTGATATCCTTATAGCTGCCGGACTTCAAGAAATAGAGGACCGCTGGGACCACAAATATGACAACTGCAACAGAAGTTGGATTAGTGTAACTGAAAATCCAAAGGAATATATTAAGGGTGATGATGAGCAGTATTTCCAAATCGTGTACGGTTCTGTTTATTTAAGAAAAGACCGCTTGGAAGTTACAAAAGATACAGCCGCAGCTGACGAGGCGCGCAAAAAGCAAGAGCTCAGAAATCAAAAGATATTAGAGCTTCAAGCAGCATCAAAACGAGCCTATGAATTGCGCAGAGAATTTGCATATAATCTCAGCAACACTGTTGCAAAGTCAAATATAGTTGACATTTTAACATTTCATCTTTATCACAATGCAATGTGGGGAGGCTTCGTCGATGAAGATGATATTCTTCGTATGTTGAATCTTGAATGGCAGTTCGATGAGGAAGAAAACAGTTTTATTAACTACGAAGATGTTAAGGGAGTAGTTAATAAATCTCCCGAAAAAACAATGTGGTTGTTTGCGTATGAAGACAGCAGAGATTCAGAGCGAGAAAATTACTACGACTATTCCGGCGGTCACTCGCCAAATGCTGAATTAAGCGCACTTTATGATTTTCTGATAAAACTTGGTTATGAAATGTCTGATGAAGAAATTCAGCTGCGCGACGGTACACATAGTTTGTTTGTAAAGGATTAATCATAAAGGCGAAAATAAAAACGGACACCGATAATCTCGGTGTCCGGAATGCAGTTATGAAAGACATTTGGAGGGATTAGGATGTCAGAATACATAGAGCGTAATCAAATTTTAGCACAAATAGAAGCAAAACAAAAATCGTTAGATGCAGCTGTTAACTGTTATTACAGAGAGGCACTATCTGATGTTTATAAAATAGTAGCAGATATACCCGCCGCCAATGAGGCGAAAACACCTGCTGAAACCCATAACAACTATGACCGTATTCGCAACAGAACTATTGACGAGGTAGCGGAATACATATACTCTCGCGATGAAATTTTGTTGGACGAAATATGCAAGTCTGCCCATGATGAGTGTCCGTTCGGTGATAATATAGAGCCGAGCAATTGCATCAACTGCATAAAGCGTTGGCTTGAAAGCGAGGTTGATACCGAATGACCGATAAATTAGTGCCTTTAAGAAATTGTCCGATAGGGTTATTTATAAAAGATAACACTTTGTGTGTAAAAACCGAGTATGGAAATGAAGCATACATAGTTTCAAGTGGTGAACGATTTTGGGGTGGTGCGAAAACCAAAGAACAAATGGGCGAGGTTTTAGTTTTACCTATACAAGATAGAACACTTGAACACATTGAATGGAAATACGGTCAAAAATATAAGATTGCTAAAATACGAAACAGGAGGGCAGACAATGACAAGTGATAGAGATAGGCTGATAGAGTTGTTTGAAGCAGTAGAAAAAGACCCTGCTATAACTTGTCCACACTATAAAACCGAGAAAACTTGTGACGAGTGCAAATATACAATAAACAATTTTATGTGCAATCACACAGAAAGAATGGTTGACTACCTTTTAGAAAACGGTGTTATAGTACCGCCTGTCGAGGTTGGCGGTGAAATTTGGGTTATAGACCGTGAGGACGGCGAAGCGATTGACATATCGTGTGTTATGTTTCTTGGAAAATCCAAAGGTTGCATAATTGCTACTTCTTGGATAAATGATTATGACCTTGATGAAACACTTGAATTTCACATGAATGAAACACAAAACAATTTTGATACTGATTTGAAAGTTTATCCTGATGAAGATTGTTTCCTCACCAAAGAGGAAGCGGAAGCAAAGTTAAAGGAGCGTGAGGGGTAATGCACGAACATATTAAGGCTTTGTTGATGTTTGAAATTAATAAAAAATTAGAGGAATTACAACGCCGAGGAGTTGGCTATATAGATTGTGAATATACGGGCGGTATAGATTATAAAATTGACAATACAGTTTATGAAATCACTATTAAAGAAAAAGGCGGTGACCAAAATGCCCGATAAAAAACTAACCGATAGCGAGATTACTATTAAGGATTTAAAGGAATTGCTTGAAGTGATGTTGAGCGAGGGTGACTTGCAGAGAACATCTACCGTTAGCCATACAATAGACCTAATCAACCGCCTACAAGCAGAGAAACAAGACCTTGAAATTGAATTAAAAGCAATGCGAGGTGCGGCAAATTCTTATAAATCAGAGAATGAAATACTGCGAAAATTCAAAGCATATTTTGATTTTTGCTATGGCTGTGATGTAGAAATATTAGGTATTGATGAAGACGGCAACACAACATCTTTTGATGAATTTTATAATTGTGCAATAGCAGACACAGAAAGTATAAAACATCATATTGCGCATATCATTAAAACCGCCAAAGCCGAAGCATACAAAGAAGTTTTAAATAAAGTATGCACTTTAGAAAATCAGTCTTTAATTAATAAAACTGCTGCTAAAAAATTGAAAAACCTCTTAAAAGAATTGGTGGGTGATAGTCAATGAAATACAGGAAAAAGCCTGTTGTGGTTGAAGCTATTCAGTATAACGGAAAAAATAAAGTAGAAATTCAGTTATTTGTGAATATGTACCTTGACGAAACGAGCAAAGGCTTAAAAATTCCAACGCTTGAAGGAGATATGTTTGCATCAGTTGGTGACTACATCATTAAAGGTGTTAAGGGCGAGTTTTATCCTTGTAAACCAGACATATTTGAACAGACTTATGAATTGGTGGGTGAGGATAATGAGTGATAAAAAGTTAAATAACGAAGATTTCATCCAAATTGTTGCAGACGGTCTGAAAGAGCATTGCGAAGAATGGAATTATAACTGGATAGATTCATTAAAACTCAACAGCTCGATAAAGAACTTCCGCAAGTTGTTTTTTAAGGTTACACATCTGTATTACGTTTCTTTCGACGACGACCTCTATAATGTGACCTTTGACAAAAATAAAGATGTTGCATATATCAAAAGATGCGGTGAGGGTTTCGATAAAAGAGATTTCGACGCGATAGTCGATATTGAAAAAATTATAAAATTATTGGTGGGTGATAATGATGATACACAGTCTTAAGATTTTACCTAAATATTTTAATGCGGTGGTGAGCGGTCATAAGCCTTTTGAAATAAGACATAACGACCGTGAATTTCGAGAAGGCGATTATCTCGCCCTTAATGAGTGGGAGCAGACAAGCCCTGTGGGCGGTCACTACACGGGCCGCAGCTGTATGGTGTATGTGGATTACATATTGTACGGCGCTGAAGGGTGCCCTGGTCTTGACGAGGACTATGTAATTATGGCAATAAAGCCGTGCACAGTTTTAAATCAACAAAACCACATGAACATACCCACATTAGCACCTTCTAATTATGTTATCACTTCTAAGCCCGTTTTAAACGATAAGGAGAGCGAAAATGAAGGTATTTGAATTAATGAGTGAGTTATCCAAAATGCCTTCAGGTGCGGAGGTTAAATTCCGCACGCTTATGCCAATTGAAGAGCTGATAAAAAATGGTGTTGAAACGGAAATCGAAGGCAAGGACCATTATTCACTTTGTAAAAGTGTGGTAGAGGTCGAGCAGTCCGAGAGCGGCACCGTGTGTCTCTATTCTGATTAGGGAGTGCTATAACAAATTTGTGGATTTTTTAGAAAAGGAAGGTAACAGATAATGGTAAATGCAGTATGTAAATTTTGCGGTCAGTTCGTGGCCGCCGATGTACCCGCAGGAGCGGATGAAGCCGAGGCTATTAAAATCGGCACAATGAATTGTAATTGCAGTGAGGCTCAGGATTATCAGAAGCGGCAGCAGAGAGCGGAAAAGGCAAAGCTTGAAATTGACCACCTACTCTCGCGTGATGATGAGTCCAATAACTTTAAAGCGGTACCGCCCGAGGTCAGAGAGCTTATGAAGAATGCAATAGACATTATGACCGAGGACGGCATCTATAAAATCAATATCGGCATCACCCTCGGCGGCACGGTAGATATCAAGTGCGGCGCTGCAGGCAAGATATCCATCAAGCGCTCTGTCACCCTTGCAAACAAAAGAGAGGTTGAATAGCATGATTTTAATAATATTTGTTTTGATGCTTGTTATTGCTTTTTTATTGTTTGCTATATATGAGCTTCTGCAACGATGCGAAGATGCAGAGAAAATAATTAAAACTTTGCTAAATGAGAACAAGATATATGGAGATATAAACACTATTCTCTTGACAACGCTTGGCGCTATTGAAGTGGACGTTGTAAATTTGGAAACACACAACAAAAACGGACCTGAAGTCGAGGATATGCGAAAAATTATTGATGAGTGCAATATAAAAGTAAATAAATATTTTAACTCAAGAAAGTAAGGATGATTAAAACATGCCACAAGGAAAGAAAAACCGTGTATGCGGGTGTGGAAATACATACGAACCTAAGAACGATAAGGATATGATATGCCCGACATGCAGATATTTTCTGCGAGCTAAGTATAGCAGAAATGTTTTTTTTACTGAGCAATTACGAGCGGAATATAATGCCCGCTACGGTTTGTCTCTTTCCTACGGGCCATTTGTTTTAAAACTCGAACAAATCGAAAGGAGGCGGCTCAGCTTTGACGGTAAAAGAGAAAAAAGAAGTACTTAACAATTTTATAAAAACCGAAAAACGCGTTAAAGAATTAGAGGGCGAACTCGAGCGTTTGTGGTCGCGCGTTACTTCTACAACGCCTAATCTTAACGGTTTGCCGCTCGGCAGCGGCGGGGTAGACAAGGTGCAGAGCGGAGTTGAGAGAATAGAGAGGCTTGTAAAACTAATTGACGACGAGCGCGATGAGCTTGCCTCTGTTCAGTACAGAATAATGTCAGCAATACGCAAATTGCCCGATATAACCGAAAGGCGAATAATACATCTCAAGTACATAGGTGTTCCTGAAATTAAATATCACAGGACTATGCCGCTCTGGAAAATAGCTAATGAGTTAGGATATAGCCATGATAGGATAAGACACCTTCACAGTATCGCCATAGCGCATTTGGAATTATAAAAAAGCGCCGCAGGAATACACCTACGGCAACTGCATTATTCTTTTGTTTTGATATATTTTCCGCTTTTTATGCGGTTATCTTTTGGCGGTACAGCATCTTCAGGAATTGCCCATTGATTACCAATTTTTATAGCAGATATCCTGCCCTGTGTGATATATCGGCGCACATTTCCGACATCCATACGGTGTTTTTGTGCGAACTGAGTGACGGATAAATACTTCATAATATTAGCCCTTTCTGTTCTTAACAATAATTATAATCAGCGCTGCCGATAAAATTATTGATACAACAGACAATCCAATTTGAATAACATCAACAATCATTTTACTATTGACAGCCAAGCGAAAACCGATTAAAATAAAGATAAAGGGAGCAGGAGTGTTCCCACTCCCTTTAAGTTTATTTACTTAGCAGTTCGATTAACTTTATTACTAAATTAATCAAGTTACTAAGTAATGTAAGAATCGCGGTGATGAGGACTAACTTGGTGGTGGTTTCGTTACCGCTATTCTTTTTGCGGTTAGCCATTGGCTTAACTCCTTTCTTAAGACTCGTAAGGTCTCCCTTACTGTAATTATATTATAACACGACTTCGTGTAAAAGTCAATAGTTTTTTTTAAAAAAATTATAAAAATTTTAAAATGTTTTAGTTAGCACATCATAGCACATTTAAGTGTGATAATATGTTATTGTAAAAATCAGGCAAGCGGGAACACGATTTCCCGTACTACCTGATTTTTTTATTTGTGCCGAAAAAATTTAAAAAGCGGTGATGGTGGGTAGGTGGGAACTGTGAAAGAATTTGCAAGGAAATTCTATAAAAGTAGTAAGTGGCAGAAATGCCGCACAGCATATATAAAACATCGTGTAATGGTAGACGGCGGAATGTGCGAAGTGTGCAAAGAACAACTCGGATACGTAGTTCACCATATAAAGCCGTTGACACCTGATAATATAAACGATGAAACGATAACATTATCGTTTGATAATTTACAGCTCGACTGTAAGGATTGTCACGATAGGGAAGAGGTACATCCATTTATTACTGACAAAGAATTAAAATGTTGGTTTGATGAAAATGGAAATCCAATAGCAAAGCAAGAACCGTAGCCCCCCATAAAAAACATCGTGGGTGTTGCCGTGGGGACCGAAGGGGCAGGACGAATTTTACGCGCGATAAAATCACATAAAGGGGGTTAAAGAGCCAAAATGAAAGAAATTACAGCGAAAACAAAGAAATTAAAAGAACTTATTGATTTAATGGGCGAAAACCAAAAACCAATAGCCAAAAAGTTGCTTGAGCAAATAAGTTTTATGGAAAAAACACTCAAAAAACTACAGAAGCAAATTTCCTCTGATGGCGCTATAATAGAGGCAAAAAACGGAAACGGCTTCACTGTAAAAACCGAACATCCGGCGCAAAAATCTTACAATACAATGATAGGTCGATATAACGCTGTTGTGAAAACTTTTATTGAGCTCGTTCCTTCTTCTGCTCCTAAAGACGATGAGTTTTTAGGATTTATTAAGGGTGGTTAAAATTGACCGAATTTGAGCTTTATTTTTCGCAAATTTATGACGGAAAAATAGCCGCAAGTGAAAAAATGAAGCGGCAATCTGAGTTATTATTAGAGCAATTTATAAGTCCTGGCGAATTTCATTTCGATTACGACATTGCGCAAAAACACATTAATTTTATGGAGCGGTTTTGTAAGTTACCGACAGGAAATATAGGTCATCCTTTGAAATTAGAGCTTTTTCAAAAAGCGCGATTTCAGGCAATATTCGGATTCGTTGATGATAATAATTTGCGCCAGTATAACGAGATAATGATTGTAGAAGGTCGTAAGAATGGTAAAACGACCGAGACCGCAGCAGTGGAAGTTGATATGCTTTGTAATGATGGCGAAGGCGCGCCACAGGTTTATAATATCGCTACGATGCTTGAACAAGCAAAGCTTGGTTTTAATGCCGCCCACAAAATGATTTTGCAGTCACCTGCATTGTCTGCACATATCAAAAAGCGCGCAGCGGATTTGTATTTTAAATACAATATGGGATATATAAAGGCATTAGCAAGCAACAGCAACAGCCTTGATGGTTTGGATGTTCACTGTGCGGTTATTGATGAATTAGCGGCTATAAAAAACCGCGATATATATGATTTGATAAAACAGGCAATGGGAGCCCGCAGGCAACCGTTGCTTTTTTGTATCACTACAAACGGTTTTGTGCGTAACGGAATTTTTGATGCACAATACGAATATGCATCAAAAATCATTGACTGTAAAGAGCGCAATAAGCGCTTTTTGCCATTTATTTACGAACTTGATGATGTTTCTGAGTGGGATAAAGAAGAATGTTGGATTAAAGCAAACCCAGGCTTAGGCACAATAAAAAGCGTTGATTATTTGCGTCAGATGGTTGATAAAGCAAAAGGCGACGCTTCATTCAAGCCTACCGTGTTGGTTAAAGACTTTAATATGCCGCAAACAGGGCAGAGTGCTTGGCTTAAATTCGAGCAGCTTAACAACGAAGAAAAGATACCTGATGATGCAAAGTTTAAATACTGTATAGGCGGGTTTGATGCGGCGGATAGTGTCGACCTTAACGCTGCTAAAGCTATTTGTATGAGACGCGGCGACCCTAAAATGTATGTAAAGCAGATGTATTGGATACCGCAGTCGGTAATCGATGAGTATGAAAATAGCGGCAACCGCCGAGGTCGCGATTCTGTGCCTTATGAACTGTGGCGTCAACAAGGACTGTTGCGCACTACTGAAGGCGGCCGTGTTGATAAAAAGGTGTTCCTCGAATGGTTTAAAGAACTGAGAGAGACCGAGGATATATACCCAATGTATATTGGTTATGACCCATGGCATATTGATGATTCCTTGCTTAGGGCTTTTCAAACTGAATTTGGAAAAAAAGCGATGATACCCATACGACAGGGTACTTTTACTTTATCGCAACCTATGAAGGATATGGTACCTCAGTTTAATGAAAAATTATTTGTCTATAACAATAATCCAATAGACAAATGGTGTTTGATTAACACCTGCATTAAAACCGATATAAACGGCAATATACAGCCCGTAAAGGGATTAGACCGCACACAAAGAATAGACGGCTCACTTGCCCTGATAGACGCCTATGTGGTGCTTCGGGATAAGTTTGACGAATATCAAGCATTGTGTTAAAGGTGGTGAGAATTTGGGATTTTTCAGTAAAATTAAATCAATTTTCAGCAATGTAAAGGTTGGCACACGCATTGAAATGATAACTGAGCACGGCAACAGTTATTATTCTTTCGGTGACAACCTTTTTCGTTCCGACATTATACGTTCTGCAATAAGACCGTATTCTAAAGCGGTTGGTAAACTCCTTGCAAAACATGTGCGCAAAACAGAGGATAAAATTGCTACAAACCCAGAGCCGTATATCAGGTTCTTGCTTGAAGAGCCTAACCCATATATGTGCGGTCAGGTGCTTCAAGAAAAGGTTGCAAATCAATTAGCACTTAATAATAACGCCTTTATTTTGATTATGCGGGATGATTTGGGCGTTCCAATAGAGCTTTATCCTGTACCTGCCAAGTCGGCCGAAACTGTTTACAACAAAACAGGCGAATTGTTTATAAGGTTTTCTTTTTTAAATGGTAAGCGTATGGCATTGCCGTACAGTCAAATCATTCATCTCAGGAACGATTTTAATAGCAAGGATATATTTGGCGACAGTCCAGCTGAGGCCCTTAAAGACTTGATGGAAGTAGTTTCGATAGCAGACCAATCAATAATAAGAGCCATAAAAAACTCGGGAATAATTCGTTGGGTGCTTAAATACGCAAACGCTTTGCGGCCGGATGACTTAAAAAGCAATGTTAAAGAGTTTACTCAAAACTATTTAAGCTATGAGAGCGATACCATGGGCGCTGCAGGTGTATCGGGTGACTGTGAGGTCATAAGGGTAGACCCTAAAGATTATGTTCCTAATGCTGCACAAACCAAAGAAGCCAAAGAACGTGTATATGCTTTTTATAACACCAATGACAAAATAGTTCACTCTTCTTTTTCGGAGGATGAGTGGAACTCATATTTCGAGAGTGTTATTGAGCCTACAGCGTTGCAGTTATCAAACGAGTATACCCGTAAGCTTTTTACACGTAGGGAGCGGTCTGTTGGAAACAGAATTTATTTTGAAGCAAATAATCTTAGTTGCGCAACCTTAAACACAAAATTGTCGCTTGTCGCAATGGTTGACCGCGGCGCCCTCACACCTAACGAATGGCGTACCACTATGAATCTTGCTCCTGTTGATGGCGGCGATGTTCCCATTCGTCGTCTTGATACTGCACCCACAACGGAAGGGGGTGAAGAATAATGAAATTCAGAATTGACATTATAGGTGCTATTGTACCTAACGATGATGTATGGATTTATGACTGGTTTGAGATGGACTGCACTTCGCCCAAAAAGGTCAATGATGCCCTTGCAAAAGCAGACGGCAAAGATATCGATGTATTTATAAACTCGGGTGGCGGTGATGTTTTCGCAGGTAGCGAAATATATTCTGCATTGCGCGCATACCCGGGTAAAGTCAATATCCATATAGTTGGCGTCGCTGCATCGGCGGCTTCGGTTATAGCCTGTGCAGGTTACAGTGATATTTCACCGACGGCAATGATGATGATACATAATGTGTCGAGCGGAGCCCGAGGCGATTATCACGCTATGGACAAAGAGTCTGAAATATTGCAGCAAGCCAATAAGGCGGTTAGTGCAGCTTATGAAGCAAAATGCGGCATAAGTGAGCAAGAGGCCTTAAAAATGATGGACCGTGAAAGTTGGCTCACTGCTAAAGAAGCGGTTGAGCTTGGTCTGGTTGATGAAATCGCCGAGCCAAAAAATCTACAATTAGTTGCAGCGCAAAGCGGCATACTACCACGCGAAATTATTGATAAGCTGAAAAGCGAACTCAAAGGACCGATAGATAAATCGGCTTTTGATATCGAAAAAGCAAAATTAAATCTTTTAAAATTAAAAGGAGAAATCAAAAATGAAATTTAAAAATTTTAAAGAGTACAAAACTTTACGCGACAGTCTTATAGCAGAGGCTGAAAAGTTGCTTGCCTCGGCGGACAAGGCAGGTTATGACGCAAAGGTAAAAGAGGTTAACGACCTTGATGCAGAATTTGAAAATTTCCGCACCGAACAGGCAAACCTTAACGCCTTGAAAGACAAGGCCCCCAAGATGCCTGCAGGTTTAGAAAATATGAAAGGAACCGAAACTATGGAAAACACCAACAAAAACAATGAGATGTTATATCGCGACGCGTTTTTTAATTACCTTCGCGGTGAAAAACTCAATAAAGAGCAGAGTGAGATTTTTGCAAACCGTAACGGCTTTAAGCCCGAAAACGTGCTCACAACCACCACCGAAGCAGCGGCATTGCCTGTGCAGACCCTTGATATGATTTGGGATCTCTGCGAAGAGCAGCACGCAATTCTTGCTGACATCGATATGCGTAGAACAGGCGTTGCTATCAAGGTTGTTAAGAGAACTGAAATTACAGAAGGTAAAGGCTCTAAAAAGACCAAAGAGCAGGAAGGCAAAGCCGATACATTGCTTGTTGATGTTAAGGTTCCTGTTGAGCTTACCGGTCACGACTTTAGCGCTACCGTTGAATTGTCTTACGCTGCGGCTAAGATGGCAATCAGCGCGCTTGAAGAGTTTATTGCTAAAGATGTCGCAGAACAGGTTGGCTGGGCTATGGCTAAAGATGTTATTGAAACCATCGAAGCAAGCATGCACACAGACAACAAGAATACAGCTACAGGCGGAGAATTCACATACGCAGAACTTGCGCAGACATTTGGTAAGTGCAAGCGCTGTCACGGCCTTACTGCTTATGTGAACAATACAACACTCTACAACTATCTTGTAGCTATGGTAGACCAAAATGGCAGGCCGATATTCCAACCTAACGCACAGGATGGCGCGAAGGGTTCTGTTATAGGTGCTGTTATTCGTCTTGAAGAGGCAGTTGCTGACGGCAAGATTCTTGTGGGCGACCCCAAGAGAGTTGTTGGCAACGTGGTTCAGGATGTTATGGTTGAAACCGACCGCGATATTAAAGCACACACTGTTATCTATTCTGCTTACGCTCGTATGCAGGCAGAACTGATTGATACCCAGTCATTTGCATCCCTTACAGTAGGATAAGGTGAATTAAAATGATTAACCAAGTTAAGAAATCGTTGAGAATGACAGGCGATGTTCTTAACGATGATATTTCAAAAAATATTAGTGCCGCCCTGCTCGATATGCGCAGGGTCGGCATTGCTACAGACAAGGTCGACACGAGTGACCCTGAAAGCTATGATGCGTTAATTTTGTCTTGTGTAGAGTTCTATTGCAAATGGATGTATAACTTTTTGCAGCGTGGTCCTGAATGGCAGGCGGCCTATGTCAGACTGCGCGATTCAATGGCACTGTGTGGTGATTACCGATGAACGAGCAGGTGACTTTGATATCCGTCACTTCAAGCGGCAACAGTTTTAACCACACCGAAAGCGAAGCTTGTAATACAATATTTTGCACTGAGCATAATGTTGGCCGTAGAGAATTTTTTGACGCCGAAGCGAGCGGTATAAAAGCTGAATACAAGCTTAACGTCTGGGCGCACGAATATAATGGTGAAACCATTGCCGAATACGGTGTTGATGCGGACGGTAAGGCAAAAAGATATAAAATTTATCGCACACACAAGGTTGGCGATGAAATTGAATTATATCTTTCGAATGAGGGGTAGTTTATGGCAAAGAAGACTTGGACTCAACGCGGCGGTAGAGCGTCTTATGGTAAAACAGCCCTATCAGCTAAATTTAGCGTTTCTGGAGTCGATGAGTTTTTAAAAAGAATCGAGACTTCGGGCAAAAATGTTGACATTACTTGCAAAAAGGCGGTAGATGCAACACTTCCTATTATTGAAAAGTCAATGCGCGAAGGGGCAGAGCGACACCGTCTTACCGGCGATGTTGCAAATGCCATTGAAGTTATAGCGGCCAAACAGCAAGGTAATTATATTTACGGTCAGGTAGGAATCAACTTGGATAAACACCCCGAGGCATTTGAGGGCGTTTTCCAGGAATACGGCGATGGTCACTCGCCCGAGTTCCCCGACCCGTTTGTACGCCCCGCAGTTGATAATAACCGCAAGCAGATAAATTCAACCGTTAAAAAAGTATTGAAAAGTGAGGGGACGCCAATTGAGTAAGTGGATAAATGCTGCCGAAAGTGCTTTAACTACAGTTTATGAAGAAACTCAAATACCGTATGAATTTGAGTTTTGGGATGTGAAAAAGCGTGGCGAGCTGCCCGATACATACATTGTGTATTTCTTGGTATCAGAGCCGAGATCTTCTTCGGCAGACAATAAAGAACGCTCAAGCATACCCAAGGTTCAATTCAGCCTTTTTTACAAGGATATATCTGTAATGCAAAGCATCCCCGATAAAATTCTTAAAGCGGCAATTGCGACAGGCTTCACAAGAACAAATAGCGGTAGAATACCGCGCAAAAACGATTCGGGTCACTTCGGATGGCGAAGTGATTTTATATTTTACGAAAGTAGAGGGAATTAAGTTATGGAAAATAAGACAAACGATATTTACGGCGAGCTTATCGGTTGCGATAAAATGCATTATGCTTTGGTTAAGAATGATGGTGCAGAAAAATACGAAGCTGACAAGCCTGTCTTTTTAGCACCTGCGGCCGAGGTTGCACACGAAACCGCGCAAAACACGGTAAAGCGTCACTATGATAACAAACCGAGATTTGTTACCATAGTAGAGGGCGATACAAATGTTAAGATTACGGTATCGGGCGTTCCTTGCTCCTTGGCATCAAAGCTTACCGGCAAGCCTTACGATGCCGAAAAGGGACTTTTCTATGATACCGGCTCTGCCGAAAATACACCTTGGGCGGCACTGCTCGGCAGAATGGAGCTTGGTGACGGAGGCTACCGTTACTTTAACTATCTTAAAGGCAAGTTTGCTATTGGCTCACAGGTAGCACGTACCCGTGAAGATAATATCACCGTACATACGGTAGATTTAACCTATTCGGCGGTTGTTACCGAGCACGAATTTCAGGTTAATGCTGATACCATTAGCGGTGTTAAAGGTATTTTTGCCGATACCACCGATGAAAAATTCACCGGTGCAAACGCTTGGTTCGAAGCAGTTCAAACACCGCCTGAGGTTGAAGCCGCCGCGGCTTCTGCAGATGGCGACGAACCTGCAAATAGCGGTGAAGATACAGAAGAATAAATAAAATTTTTAGATTAAAGGGACTGTGAAAAAGCAGTCCCTTTGTTTTAGCAAGGAGAATATAAAATGTCTACTCCGATAGAATTACATTTTTACAATAAAAATAACGAACTTATAAAAACATACAGCCAAGACCGCATATCGTGGGGATTTCTAAAACAAGCGGTCAAAATTAAAGATGCAAGCACATTAGATGAATCTAATATTGATATAATCGCTGATTTTGTTTGTGAATTTTATGGCAACAGATTCAGCATATTTGGCAGAAAAGCAAATAAAAGAAAGCTTCTAAAATATACCGATGTCGACCAGCTTCTTGCGGTTTCGGGTCAGATTATTACAAGAGTGTTGACTATGATGAAGGCCAATGGAGTAACACTCCCAAACGCACAGGCGGTAACGAAACAGAAGTAGACGAATTTTCGTTGCCGTATGATTGGCTTTTTGAATTAGAAGCGCACTTTATTCGTCTGTTGCCCGCGTATACGCTCGAAATGCTCGACAGTTGCGATATTGACCGTCTGCTGCCTTATTATTTCTTTCATTACCGCAAAGCCAGGAGGGAGCGGAAAGCAACTGAAAACGAAAATAATCCATCATCACAAAGCAATAACGATGGAAACTTTGTTATTCGTGACGGTAAAAAATATCGTAAGGTTAAAGTGGGGCAAGTCGCTTGGGCTGATAATATATTCTAAAGAAAGGGAAATAAAATATGCCATCTGAATATGCAAACGACCTAATGGCGCGGGTAGGCTTAGATACTACCGAGTGGAAAAAAGGCATTACTGACCTTAATGCAGGAATTAAGCATATAGAAACAGGTTTTCAGGCTACAGCGGCTCTTATGGACGATTGGGGCAATAGCTCTGACGGACTTAAAAAACGCATCGAGTCACTCAACGATAAACTTGTTTTGCAAAAGCAAAAACTCGATATTCTTAAAAAGGCTTATGAAGAGGAAGTTGCCGCCAACGGCGAAGGTTCTAAGGCGGCCGAAGAACTTGCAAAGAAAATGTATGCGGTAAAGAATGAAATAGACCGCACACAGTCGAGTTTGGATAAGTATTCAAAAAAATTAGATGATATGGCGGTCATATCAGATAAAACGGCACAGAAACTCGAAAGTTTTGCAAACAAGACAAAAACTCTGTCAACAGTGGCTGCCGCAGGCTTGGCGGCAATAGGGGCAGGACTTGTAAAAGCGGGTCAAAACGCTGATGAACTTAACACTCTTGCAAAACAAACAGGTCTGACTACTGAAGAAATACAAAAATTTAAGTATGCATCAGACCTTATCGATGTAGAACTTGAAGATATTACGAGTGCCCTTCGCAAGATGACGAGAAATATGATAAGCACCTCTTCGGAGGTTAAAGGCGCTTGGGAAACTTTGGGTGTGTCCACTAAAAACATTGCAGGCGAAACCAAAGGCGTTACTGAAATTTTCTACGAGGTGTTAGAAGCTCTCTCAAGGGTTGAAAATGAAACCGAGCGCGACCAACTCGCAATGCTCTTATTCGGTAAATCTGCAAACGACCTTGCGGGAATAGTTGATGATGGCGGTGCTGCTCTTCGTGAGCTTGGTGATGAAGCTGAAAATTTTGGCCTTATAATGTCACAAGATGCCGTTGACGGTGCGAATGAGTTTAACGATGTTATCGATAAACTAAAGGCAAATGTAACCGCATCACTCGGTAAGGCTTTTTCTGAAAATGCAGAAAATTTAACCGAGGTTGCCGAAGATGTCGCTGGAGCTCTGGTGAAGGTAGTTAACGCTATAGCTGATGCACCACCCTGGATGACTAAAACCGCATTAGCGGTTACGGGTCTTGCTGCCGTTTTATCGCCATTACTTACGGTAAGCAGTAAAACCGTGTCCGCTATGGTAAAACTTAAAGCAGCATATAAGGCCAAAACCACCGCAACAGTTGAATCAACCGCTGCCGAAGGCGCGCACGCTGCGGCTCTGAGTAAAACAGCAACCGCTGCATCTGGAGCGGCAAAAGATGTTAAAGGTATAGGTGCCGCCGCAAAGGCTGCAACACCTTATATTTTAGCGGTGGTAGCGGCTTTAGCAATGATTGCAGCAGAGGTTAATCGCACAATAAAAGAAGCAGAGGATAAAATTGATAAACACTATGACGATTTAACAGAAAAAGAAAACAGAAAATATGACGAAATAATTGGCAACCTTGAGGCGGAAAAACAAGCCAAAGAAGAACATTATAACCACCAAACAGAAAAAATTAACGAGTATTATGATGCCGAAATTGATTTGCTCGATGAAAAATTAGATGCTACAAAAAAGGCAATCGAAAAAGAGCGGGATTTGTATAAAAAAGCTCATGAAGAAAGGCTTGAACAGTTAGAAGCCGAAAAAAAGCTTAAGTTATCTAATATTGACATTGAAGAAAATGCGCAGGTAGCCGCAATTCAAAAACAGATAGATGCTCTTAACGGCCTAACCGAAGCTGATGAAAAGGCCGAAAAAGAGCGCGAAAATCAAAAAAAACTTACTGAGCTGAAAAACGCTATTCGTGATGCATCTACCTATGCTGAAAAGGTTGACGCCGAAAATGCATATAACGATTTTCTTCGTGAGCTTGAGAATGAAAGGGCAAGAGAACAGCGGCAGTTGCAGATTAAACAATTAGAAAATCAAATCAAGACTATCGAAAAAGAGAGTGAGGCTAAGCGCGACCAAGTCAACGAGGAATATGAAACGGCCGTTAAACTTGAAAATCAAAAGAATGAAATAGCCGAGCAGGGCTTCTCTGATAGATTAGGAGCTCTTGATGGTTACATTGAGAGTGAAACTACAAAACTCAATAATGCGCGTGATGCTAAACTTGCGATTTTACAGAAAGAAACCACCGATTATGTTAATGAGTTGCAATTGAGAATTGATAAAGAAAATGAGTTAAGGGATGCTATTCTAGAGAGAATTGATGCAGAGCGCAATGATGAAAAAAAAGAAGTGAATACCCTTAAGGGTTTTTTAATGGCTTTTGCATCTGACTATAAAATGACTCCTGAAGGGAACGCTTCCGGCACCGATTATTGGCGCGGCGGCCTTACCCGCATAAATGAGGAAGGCGGCGAAATTTTAAACCTGCCTCGCGGCACTCAGATAATACCTCACGATGTATCAATGGAAATGGCACGTGCTGCAGGTTCTCAAGTGGCTAACAACACCACAAACAACAGCACAACCAACAATTCTTATAACTATGGCGCTCAGCAGCAGGTAACCATTCTCCAAATAGGCGATAAAACGGTGGCGAAGGTTATTGAGCCGAAGGTATCGGTTATTATGTCTGATAATATCTACGGAAGGAGGCGCTCAGGCGGTGAAATTAAACGAATTTAGTTACGGTGGTATTGAATCGGGCACCTTCCATATCACCTGCGGCACCGAGCGGCACTCCATTTTGCCTCAAAAGCGCAAATATGTTCAGGAAATACCAGGGCATGATGGTGTGATTGATTTTGGTATAGCTGGTTACGATGTAAGAGTTATAACTTTACCGATTTATTTTGAGGGAAATTACGCAGAGCTCAGGGCTAACCGCGAAAAAATTATAGCTTGGCTATATAACGACGGAAACGCTAAGGAATTGATTTTCGGCAACACTCCGGACCGTTATTACTTAGCAAAGGTTTATGCTGCCTTTGATTTTGAAAATACAACCGACGGTCACATAGGAGATATTCAATTTGAATGTAATCCGCCGTGGCAATATCTATCTGATGGCACTAAGCTTTCTCCTGAGCAGATATCATGGCTGAATTGTGAAACCGACGCAAACCAATATATAAAAGAGTTTACAAAGAGCGGTACAATGCAGTTTGTAAATGCAGGTTTTCCAACGAAGCCGATAATCAAAATCATAGGTAATATTAAAAGCGGTATAACGCTTACATACGGAACGCAGCAACTAAAACTTAACGCCCAAGCAGTTTTTGACGGAATTGTAGTTGACTGCAACAATGAAACGGTTACCCGTATGTCAGACGGTGAAAATATGTACGGATTTATAGATAATCCCGACACCGCTTTCTTTGAGTTTGGCTCAGGAAATATCACTCTTCGGGTTGCGCACGAAGAGCTGGGGGAATATCCGAAATCCGTAACAGTGATTGTAGAAATGCAGGTAACAGAGGGAGGCTAATATGTCAGCTAGAATAACAGTTTTAAACGATAAACTAAAGGCTTTGGGGTCAACATCCAAGGCCTTTAATGTTGAAAAAACAAAGGAATTAATGAGGGAATACACTTTATCGTTTTCGGTAGCTAATAACGATAGCGTTTTTAAATATCTTAGTGAGAATATTGTGTTTCAGTACGGCGGGCAGTATTTTGATATTTCAGGTATTGACGGAGATTCAGGCACTCAAAATATAACTCAAATGACCGCAGAGCATATATCGTATAGGCTGTCTGATTACACACTGCCTAACGGTTACAGTTTTGTCGGCACCGTAAAAGAAATAGCAGAGGATATCTTAAAAGAGGCTAAAACCGTCGATGAAACACCCGCAAGTACGGCATTCTCTATAGGCACAACCGCTGATTTAGGCACCCTTAGCTTCTCTATGAGCGGCGCTACCAATGTTACTGCCCGCGAAGCGCTTATAGCAATGTCAGAGTTGGGTGTTGAGGTCGATTTTGATAATTTTACTGTAAACCTGCCTGAGCGCATCGGCGCTGATAACGGATTAACTTTCCGATACGGTGTAAATCTTACAGGAGTTCACCGCACATGGCAACGCGGCAACGGATGGAGTTATGATATAAACATAGTTGATTTGCAAAAAGCAACTGGATATGCAGGATATGAGTTCGGGTTAGGTGACAATGTAAGAGTGCTCGATGAATTTAGCAATAGTACAATTAATAGCCGAATTATCAGCTATATCGAGTGTGACGACCCTACACAAAACAGAGTTACCGTGGGGGTTTTTATTCGCGATAATGCTTCCTTGACTATAGAAACAGACCGCATTGCAAACACCGCCAACAATACCGCGAACGCTGCAAAAGACAAAGCTGACACTTCTGTTCAACAGGGTGAAAAGTATAGCAATGTGTCTATCGACCACACTAACGGCTTTATGGCTACCAATAAAGCAGGCACACAAAGGGTAATGATGAACGGTGATGACTGCTTTGTAATCCAGGTTTTAAAGAACGGTAACTGGGTAACTGTTAATAGCCTTGAAGAGTTTGGGTTGGTTGTGGAGCGCCTTACTAACACAGAAGCAAAAAAACATTTTTTTGTTCGTGTTGGTGAGATTGGTACAGATAGTTATGGTTTACAATTGTGTTCAATTACAAAAAACGGCAGCACGGAGGTAGTTGGTGAAATAGGCTTGATTGAAAATGGTAATTTAACGATTAAATCTTCAAGTCCTATCACTTTTATAACGGATAAGGGGAATGCGATATCCGCTATTAATGATAACGGCGAATATATTGAGCTTAATAAAAGTGATTTGTATTCAGGCACCATATCATATATGACACCTAGCGGTGACTATGGAACGATATCGGTTTCGCAAGGCTTGATTGACGGTGTAAAAGATTAGGAGGTTGGCAAATGCTTATAAAAGAAACTAAAAATATGACAGACAGCGAGCGGATAGCTGCGGAAAATTCGAATAACCAATGGCTTCAGTCGCTCTCTTTTGTTGCCGTGGGCACTATATATCCGTACGCGGGCACAGAAGCTCCTGACACCTTTATGATTTGTGACGGCTCAGCTCTTGATGTAACAAAATATGCCGAGTTGTTCTCTGTAATTGGTTACACCTTCGGCGGCAGCGGCGATACCTTTAACATTCCCGACCTACGCGGCAAAACACTTGTTGGCTTAAATGTTGCTGACAACGATTTTGATACCATTGGCAAAACCGCGGGCGAAAAAAATCACAAACTAACCACTGAAGAATTACCGGCACATACTCACGATATATATAAACGCAATTGGAATGTTGTTACTGAAACAAGTTCTGGATTAAAAAATGATGGAAATGTGGCGGGGAATGCTGGCAGCGAAATGACACCATCAGGGAGCACCGGTAATGGAAAAGCACACAATAATATGCCACCATATACCGTATGCAATTACATAATAAAAGTTATGCAGGCTTCAACACAAATAGCAGCTTTGCAACCACAAGAATTCTATATCGATGATAATGGCGATTTGATAATAACTAAGATGGACGCCTCAACCGAAAACTTAGGTCGTGTTGTAGGCTCCGACGGTGAGATTACCGAAGAGCGGCTTCAGGAATATGCCGTACCTATTTTTGAAAACGGAGCACCGACAGAAGTTATTTATGCTCAAAACACATCTGAAGCCGCTGGTGTCTACGGCGGTAAACCTATAACCCTCTATGTCGATTTAGCTAAGGGTAATCACTCTGTGGAGTTAGAACCTAGTGATAACCAAGGCTGCATACCGATGCGAAACGAAAAAGGTAACCTATACACAGGCACACCCACCGAAACTATGGAAGCTGCTAATAAAAAGTATGTGGATGATAAGCTCGGCGATATTGAAGCCTTGTTAGGGGGTATCTAAATGAGTGTAGCTTCTGAGATTACAAGACTTAAAACTGCAAAGGAAAATATTAAATCTGCTATTGAGCAAAAAGGTGTTACAGTTGGAGACGGCACCATTGATACCTATGCCGAAAAAATCGGGCAAATTGAAGTCGGTGGTGACTATGACCAAGGCTACGAGGACGGCAAACAAGCCGAATATGATACCTTTTGGGACAATATCCAAAACTATGGCAATCGCGGTAACTATGTTGCCGCTTTTAATAACAAATATTGGAATGATTATACTTTTAAGCCGAAATATCCTATTGTAATTACTGACAAGGGCTATGATATTCTTACAAATGCGGAGATAACCGATACTAAGGTTGATATGGATTATAGTCTTGCATCAAGTTTAAGATTATTGTTTTCGCAATGCAGCAAATTAATAACAATTCGTAAATTGATTGTGAGCGAAATGTGTGAATATGACAGGACATTTAATAACTGCAAAGCGCTCGAAAACATAACTTTTGAGGGAAAGATTGCTGGTAATATTTCTTTTAGTAATAGTGCAAAGTTATCCGCAACAAGCATTCAAAACATTATAGACCACTTGGCGGACTTAACAGGTGGCACGGCGCAAACACTTACCTTACACGCTGATGTGGGCGCAAAACTCACCGATGAGCAAAAGGCAACAATAACCGCAAAAAATTGGACTTTGGTATATTAAGGGGGTAACAAAATGAAAACGGAAGTTATTAAACAAACTATTTTAACCGCAGACGAGGGTATGTATCTTACTAACGGCGAAACCTATGGCAAAACTGTTGTGCTGCCC
>JAZPZA010000030.1:0-13358 GCA_045544435.1 Acutalibacteraceae bacterium
TAATGAATAATGAATAATGAATAATTTCGGTGTGCCTTACGGCACTGGATATAAAATTCTCTCCCTCCGTCTTTTTGCCTAATGGCAAAAATCCACCTCCCTCGTCAGAGGGAGGCTATAAACATTCTGTTTCGCTCCGCGAAACACAATAACTTTTCACATTTCATTTTATACTTTTCATTTTTAACTCCTCGCCGCGCGAGGCAATATCCGTTTCGCTTTGCGAAACACAATAATTTTTCACTTTTGTTTTACGCTTTTCACTCCTCGCCGCGCGAGGCAATCGCCCGTACAACAAACAAAAAAGACCTTGCCTTAATCGGCAAGGTCTTGCTTTTTTCTTTTGCTGAACACCATTTAATAGGGTTATTTTCTATATATTCACAAACCTCACGATAATCCTGCTCACCGCGGATTATGTGGTCGTAAAATCTTGGTTGCCAAATGTTCTCGCCATATTCTTTGTTAGAAAATCTTTTAAAAGTGCTGACGAATTTTGCAACTGCTGAATTTTTGTTATCAGATTTTATAACCGTATTTGTAGGGACAGGCGTCCTCGACTGTCCGTTAACAATTGAAAGCAAAAAATGTATATGGTCGGGCATGATAACATAATTATCAACCGAAATGTTATCATAAAAACCGTTTAATTGATTTATATATTTATCGGCAATTAATCCATATTTTGATAAATATATTTGCGGACAGTCGGGGACGCCTGTCCCTACATTTATTATTGATAATATTTTCTTGCGGTTTTTAACACATATCGTTATAAAATATGCGCCTGATGAGCTATAATCGTGTGAACTTAATCGATTTGGTTTTCTTTTCGGTAACATATTATCCGTTCGCCGTTACCACGCAATATTCATATTCGTGAAGGGTTACCTTGCCGTTTTTTGGAGATGCGCCGAAAACGCGGTTCTTGCCGCGTGGCATATCAGGCAGGGATACCGTAACGGGGGAGTTGCCGCGATTCACTGCGATAAATGCGAGGGATTTACCGATCGCGCGGGTGAAGGCTATGTGGTCTTTTCCCACACTCACCACGCCGAAATCACCCTTTTTAAAGGCTTTGCATCCGCGGCGAATTTGTCCTAAATCCTTATAAAAGCCGAGCAAATTCTTGTCCTCATGGCCCCAAGGATAGGTGGCGCGGCAAAATGGGTCACCAAAGCCCTCAGTACCCGCTTCATCACCATAATAAAGCGATGGCACACCAGGCAAAGTATACTGAATAACCGCCGCCGCTTTAAGCCGTCTTGTGGCAAGCGCGTAATCCTCGGGCGAGAGCCTTTGGTGGGATTGCCATTCGCGGTCGCGAGGGTAATTATCATAGGCACTAAGCGCTGTAAGCATTCTTGCCGTATCGTGGGTGCCGATATGGTTCATAAGCGTGTGCACAGCGGGCGCGGGATAGTTTTCGCATATATTATATACCGTTTCGGCGAGCGCCTCACCACCGCCGCGCTTTATAAAGCTTAAAATCGCATTTGCAAACGGATAGTTCATAACGCTATCAAGCTGAGCGCCCAGCAAAAAGCGGCGGCGCGCATTATAGCTTATTTTATTGCTTGCATCCTCCCACACCTCGCCTAAGATATATGCTTCATTTCTTTCCGCCTTAACGGCGGCACGAATGTTATCAAGAAAACGGTCGGGCAGTTCATCGGCAACATCAAGCCGCCAACCACTGATGCCAAGCCGCAGGTATTTTCTAAGCACGCCGTTTTCACCCGTTATGAACTCGGTAAATTCGGGGTTATCCTCCACAGTTTCAGGAAGTGAGGGCACACCCCACCAAGCCTCATAATCTTCAGGGAAGCTATTGAATTTATACCAGCCGTGATAGGGAGAATTTATATCGCGATAGGCGCCGCCCTCGCCGTATCTGCCTTGGCGGTTAAAATAGATGCTATCATCGCCCGTGTGGGAGAAAACACCGTCTAAAATCACAGCGATGCCATAGCGGCGTGCCGACGAGCATAGGTGCTTTAAATCCTTTTCACTGCCGAGCAACGGGTCTATTTTCATATAATCTGCGGTATTATAGCGGTGGTTTGAATGCGCCTCAAAAATGGGGTTTAGGTAAATGCAGGTAACACCCAATGATTTAAGATAAGGAAGCTTTTGTGTGATTCCCTTAAGGTCGCCGCCATAATAATCGTTACCAAGCGAGCACATACCGTTATTCTGGCGGTGCTCAGGCGTTTTTTCCCAGCTTTCGCACAGATAGCGGTCTGCTGGAACACCATTCTTTTTAATGCCCGAATTATAAAATCTATCAGGGAATATCTGATAAATCAGACCGCCCGAAAGCCAGTCGGGGGTGGTGAACTCGGCATCATATACAGTTAGCTGAAAGCGGTCGGCCTCGTGATTTTGAACAACGCCTAAGTGGTTATTTTCTTTAACAACGAAATACTCGCCGAAATCGCTTGTATAGCGAAAATCATACCAATAAAGTCCTGTTTCTAACTTAAGATCGCCCTCATAAAAGCGGTAGTCCTCAAGCCACTCACCCGCAGTGAGGGGGATTTCAAAAAGGGAGTTATCGCTATCGCAAAGCACCCGAAGAAAAGCCTCGTGAACATGGGCGTCCTTATGCAGTAGCAGCCGTAGCTGCAGGTTTTCTCCTGCTGCTACGGCTCCTATATGGCTTTTATAAATACTGTTTCTTGAATCAAATGGATAGTAGTTCATTTTACTTTACAGAGTCAATATGCCAGATATTCTTTGCATAATCATCTATCGAGCGGTCGGCTGCGAAGATACCCGATTTTGCAATATTAATAAGCGACATCCTGTTCCAAACCTCTGGCTTAGAGTAAAGCTCCATAGCCTTTTTGTGCGCGGCGCAATAGTCGGCATAATCGGCAAGCGCCATATAATGGTCAACATTTTTAAGTGTGTTATAAATGTTGTCAAACTGCTTGCCATCAATACCTCTGCCGATAAAGTCGAGAGCATCACGAAGGTCGGGGTTGTTGTTATAATACTGTAGCGGTGAGTAGCCTGTTTTCTGCAATTTTAGCACCTCAGGCGTGTGCATACCAAAGATGATGATGTTATCGTCACCCACGCTGGAGTGAATTTCAACATTAGCGCCGTCCTCGGTACCCAAGGTGATAGCACCGTTCATCATAAACTTCATATTGCTGGTACCGCTCGCTTCTGTGGAGGCAAGGGAAATCTGCTCACTAATTTCTGCAGCAGGAATCATAAGCTCAGCGAGTGTTACGCGGTAGTCTTCTAAAAAGAGCACCTTCATCTTATCGTTTACATCGCGGTCGTTATTTATAACGCACGATAGCTTATAAATCATCTGAATTATCTCTTTAGCAAAGAGATAGCCCGAAGCCGCCTTTGCACCGAAAATATAGGTCTTGGGCGTAAAATCAGCGTTGGGGTTAGCCTTTAAATAAAGGTAATCGGTAATAATGTGAAGCGCATTCATATGCTGGCGCTTATATTCGTGAAGTCTTTTCACCTGCATATCAACAACCGAATCGGGGTCAATAATAACGCCCATATTATCGCGAACATAATCCGCAAGGCGGGCTTTGTTGTTTCGCTTTATCTGGGCAAGGCGGGAAAGCACGGTTTTATCATCGGTAAACTTCATAAGCTTTTCGAGCTCTGCCGCATCCTTAATAAAGCCGTTACCAATAAGCTCTGAAATAAGGGCGGTAAGCTCAGGGTTTGCCTGACACAGCCATCTGCGATGCGCAATACCGTTTGTAACATTGGTGAACTTATCGGGCGTCATTTTATAATAATCATTGAAAAGCTCATCTGTGATAATTTTGCTGTGAAGCTTGGATACACCGTTTACTGTATGGCAAGCGGCAACGCAAAGGTTTGCCATTCTAACTACGCCGTTTTGAATTATTGCAGTGCGCTCTGCAAGGGCGAGGTCGCGAGTCTCAGCCACAACCTGCGCGCGGTAGCGCTTATCAATTTCCTCAACGATCTGGTAGATGCGGGGAAGTCTTTCGCGGAAGAGTTCTATCTGCCAGCATTCAAGCGCTTCGGACATTATGGTGTGGTTGGTATAGGCCACGGTGCGAGTCACTATATCCCAAGCCTTTTCCCAAGAGTAGCCGCATTCATCAAGAAGCAGACGCATAAGCTCAGGTATTGCAAGGGTGGGGTGGGTATCGTTAATATGAATTGCAACCTTTTCGGGAAGGTTTTCAAGTGTGCTGTAACGGCGCATATGGCGGTTGAGTATATCCTGAATCGAAGCCGAAACGAGGAAATACTGCTGGCGAAGCCTCAATGATTTACCCTCGATATGGTTATCCTCAGGGTATAGCACCTTTGAGATAGCCTCGGTCATGGCGCGCTGCTCAAGAGCGCGAACATAGTCACCCTGATTAAATGCCGACATATCAAAATCCTGACACTCAGCAGACCAAAGGCGGAGCACATTCACGGTCTTGCCATCCTTACCCGCAACCTTAAGGTCATAGGGAACTGCGCGAACATTGTGATAATTCTTATGCTCAACATGGTGGTAGTTGTTATCCCACCAGTCGTCAATATATCCGTCAAAATGAACATCCACCGCAGAATGTGGGCGCTCCTCAAGCCAAACTTCACCGCCTGGGAGCCAGAAGTCGGGCATCTCTGTTTGCCAGCCTTCAACAAGCTTCTGGCGGAAGATACCAAGCTCATACTTAATGCAGTAACCCATAGCCGAGTAGCCGCCTGTGGAAAGTCCATCAAGGAAGCATGCGGCAAGACGGCCAAGACCACCGTTGCCAAGACCTGCATCAGGCTCTAACTCAAAGAGCTTATCAAGGTTTACTCGGTAATTCTTTAGCGCCTTGCGCATATTCTCGGTAAGCTCAAGGTTATAAAGATTATTCTTAAGTGAGCGGCCCATCAAAAATTCCATACTAAGGTAATAGATGGTTTTTGCTTCCTGCTCGTCAGCCGCCTTTTTAAACTGAGCCTTGCGCTCACTCATAATATCAAGCAGCACAAGCACGGTTGCTTTATAAAAAATTTCATCTGATGCCTGCTCGGGTGTTACGCCGAAATTGTGCGAAAGCTTGCGCTCAAGCGCAGCTGAAAGTTCTGTTGCTGTATACTTTTTCATATTAGCATCTCCACAAAAATTATATAATTATTCTTTACTATATAATAATACAATATTCACGGCAGTTTTTCAAGTAGTATAAAAAGAATATTTTAACAATATTTATCGGCAAAATGCACAAAAATATTTTTTAAAAAATCTATTTTAAAAAGGTTTTTATGCAAAAAGCACAATTTAAAGCAGAATTTGAATCATAAGGCGAATAAATAATCAAGTTTTGTGTTGATAAAGCGATATAAAATATGTTATTATTTAGCAAAAGAGCCAAAAAAGGGATGATTTTATGTATTTTAAAAAAGCTACCGCCGTTTGGGGCAAGGAATATGTTGGCGAGCGCAATGTTATGCTGCGCTTTACTGCTAAAATACCTGCTACCAAGGATGCTACCATAAGCATCGCGGCAGATTCGCTTTATCGACTTTATATAAACGGAAAAATGGTATCCCACGGTCCCGCCCGTTGCGGCAAGGGCTGGTGGCGAGTTGATGTGCTTGATATATCAGATAAGCTTGCGCGCGAAGAAAACACAATAGAAATTGATGTTTTAAATCACGGTGTTATGTCTTTTGAATACATAAAGCAGCCTGCATTTTTACAAGCAGAAATAGTAAGCGAGGATACTGTGCTTGCCGCAACAGGTGTTAATGGCGATTTCACCGCGCGGCTTAACCTTTCAAAGCAAAGGGTGATAGACAGATATTCCTATCAGCGTCCCTTCCTTGAGGCATGGCAGCTGCCTGTGGAATATTCGGATGGTGTTGAGCTTTGCGAACTTAACGGCATCAATCTCACCGCCCGCACATCTGATTATCCCGCTTTAGAAAGGGTTTATCCTAAGACTGCTATTGCAAAGGGTAAATTTGACTATAGTCGCGACTATGGCGAGGCTCTGCCAAACAGCCGCCACGAGTATGAGGACAGACCTGATTTTTCATATAACACCTGTGAAATAGAAAAGCTTTGCCGAAAGATACAGTACAGTGTAAAAACCACCGAGTTTGAAAATACTAATGAGGCGTGGGGTGCGGATAATGAGCTTGCGCTAAGTGCCGGTGAGTTTAAAAGCTTTGAGTGGGCGGCAGAGGATACGGGCTTTTTAAGCTTTAACATAAGTTCCCAGCAAGATTCCCTTATATATATTATCTGGGATGAAATTTTTATGGAGGGCGATATAATCCCTCAGCTTCACACTAACGACTGGACCAATGTTCTGCCTGTAAGACTTAAGGCCGGTGAATATAGCTTCACCGCTATCGAGCCGAGAACGCTTAAGTATGCTAAGGTACTTTGTGCCGAGGGCAGTGTGAAATTGAGCGGATTATCACTCGTGCAGTATATAAATCCCAACGGCAAAAAGGCGAGCTTTAAAAGTGATGACGAAGCGCTTAACCGCGTTTATAACGCCGCGGTTAACACCTTTGTTCAGAATGCGGTTGATATATTTATGGACTGTCCTTCCCGTGAACGCGCAGGCTGGCTTTGCGATAGCTTTTTCACAGGCCGCGCCGAAAAGGACCTCACAGGCGCAAACAAAATAGAGCACGATTTTATCGAAAACTTTGTGCTTGCTACCGATTTCCCCGACCTGCCAGAGGGCATAATGCCTATGTGCTATCCTGCCGATGTTATGGGCGGCGAGTTTATTCCTAACTGGAATATGTTCTTGGTTATAGAGCTTGAGGAGTACCTTGCCCGCACGGGAGACCGCAGTCTTGTGGATAGCGCGAAGTCCAGACTTTATGCGCTTGAAAAATATTTTGACGGCTTCTTGAATAAAGACGGTCTGCTTGAAAAGCTTGAGGGCTGGGTGTTTGTTGAATGGTCGCAGGCGAATAAGTGGGTACAGGATGTTAACTTCCCATCAAATATGATGTACTATGCTATGCTCAAAGCAATGGCAAGAATGTATAACGAGCCCGAGTTTGATAAAAAAGCCGAAAAGATAAAATCTGCAATTTTGAGTCTTTCCTTTAATGGCAAATTCTTCCGAGACCATATGGTATATGATGAGAGCGGTGTGCTCACCACACCAGAGGATATAACCGAGGTTTGCCAGTATTATGCTTTCTTTACAGGCATTGCCGATAAGCAGAACTTCCCAGAGCTATTAGAGATTATCGCTCGCGATTTTGGCGCAGGGCACAAGTGCGAAAAAACCCATCCTGGTGTTTATACTGCAAATGCATTTATAGGTAATTATCTAAGAATGGAAGTGCTGTCCTCAAACGGCTACCGCAGTCAGGTGCTTCCCGAAATCAAGGAATACTTTGATTATATGGCATGCCTTACAGGCACCCTTTGGGAGCACGATAGCACCTCTGCTTCTTGTAACCACGGCTTTGCTTCTCATGTGGTACACTTTATTCTTCGTGACTGTCTGGGTATTGAAAAAATTGATGAGCATAATAAAACTATATATTTAAATCACGATTTCACAGCGCCTAAAAACTGTGATGCTACCTTCCCACTCAAGGATGGTCAGCTAACCGTTTCTTTCAAGGATGGCATTCGCGCTGTAAAATGCAGTAATGGATATATAGTAGAGTAATTATGGTAAAATAAAAAGGATTTTTAATGGAAAAGAGGGGAAAGATATGAATTTTCAAATTATAAATTTTGAAAACAGCAATATGCTTACTCCCTTTCTGTTTTCCCGCGGCGAGTTTTCCTGTGAATTATCGAGAGTGAATCTTATTGTTTGGGCACCGCTTTATAATAATCAGTTTTGCATAGATGATAATATATTGTTTCTAAAATCGGGCGGAATAGAGAATGTGACCTATTCATTGCCCTTTGGCGATATGCGAAAGGGAATGGAGGCGCTTACAACGCACTGCGGCGCACTACCCCATATTTGGGCTCAGCAGGGCGCGCGCTTTGAAGAGTTTCTTTCGATTTACGGTGATAAATATAGAATAACCGAGGCGCGTGACGGCTTTGATTATATCTATAAATCCGAGCGGCTCATAACACTTTCGGGTAAAAAGCTTCATTCCAAGCGCAACCACATTTCCGCATTCACAAAGGCGAATGAATGGCAGTATGAGGATATAACTGAGCAGAATATTCGTGATGTGCTCGACTGCGCCGATAGGTGGTACACCGAAAATAATCACCGCCTTGATAAAAAAATGGAAACCGAGCGCGCGGCTATTGATTTTATACTTGAAAACCGAAAGCAGCTTCGCGTTTCGGGCGGCGCTATCAGAGTGGACGGAAGAATGGTGGCGTTCACTCTCGGCTCACCAATAAACGATAAGGTGTTTGATATCCACATAGAAAAAGCGCTCGCAAGCTTTAGTACTGCATACACGGTTATAAACCGCGAGTTTGCCGCGCATAACCTTGAAAGCTATGAATATATAAACCGCGAGGATGATTTGGGAATAGAGGGGCTCAGAAAAGCCAAGCTTTCTTACCATCCCGATATTTTGCTTAAAAAATATGTTTGCATACCCTTGAAGGGAGCTAGCCTATGACCGATAGAGAAAGATGCTTAGAAATTTATCACGAGGCGTTTGGTATAGCCGAGGAGTTCGATAAACTCTTTTTCGATTATTATTTTGATAACACCGAAACCCTTTGTGTGGACGGTGAAATTGTTTCAATGCTTTTTAAAATCCCCTGCACGGTGAAGCTTGGTGATTGTGAACAAAAGGCATATTATATCTATGCCGTTGCGACAGATAAGCGCTATCGCGGCAAAGGGCTTATGTCACAGCTTATAAA
The DNA here is from genome assembly GCA_045544435.1 of Acutalibacteraceae bacterium. Classification (GTDB taxonomy): domain Bacteria; phylum Bacillota; class Clostridia; order Oscillospirales; family Acutalibacteraceae; genus UBA737. The sequence goes on from JAZPZA010000030.1 coordinate 8,840, forward strand.
TAAGTGCTGCAACGAAGAGGATGCGCTGTATTTTTTAAAGCCTGTGAAAGAGAGCCTCATTGCCTTTTATGAAAATGTGGGCTTTTATTGTGTGGATGCTATAAGGCAGGGCAGCGCCGATGCCGTTGTTGTAACCCATAAAAATCATCAAAGACTATCCGCTATGTGTGACCATCCTGCGGATAACTATACCCTTATGATGCGCGGAACACCAAAAAGGGAAATAAAAAAGATTTGCTTTAAGGATACATTGGAATAAAAAAGCACCCTGATGGGTGCTTTTTTTAATGAATAATGAATAATAAATAATAAATAATTTCGGTGTGCCTTACGGCACTGGATATACATTAATTGCAAATTGTTAATTGAAAATTATTTAATATCTCTGTTTCTCATATAATAAAAAATATATTGCTGCACTATGCCCGCAAAGGCGCGAGAGCTTTCGGGGATTTCGCCGTCAAAAAGCTCCAGCATGGCGCGCTTTATCCACACATCCTGCGGAAAAGCCTCTATGTGGCCGAGCCCAAAAAGAAGCACACAGTCGGCAACCTTGGGGCCCACACCCTTTATTTTCATAAGCTCCGCGCGCGCAGTGTTAAAATCGGTGTGGCGAAGGGAATTAAGGTCGATTTCGCCACCCGCTACCTTTCTTGCCGCATCAAGTATGTATTTCGCGCGAAATCCGCTTCTGATGGGTGATAAATCCTCAACTGTGAGCACTGCCAGCCTTTCGGGTGTGGGGAAGGTGTAGCCACCGTCTGTTTTATCTCCGAAGCCTTCACAGAGTCGCTCAATAATACCCTTTATCCTTGGAATGTTGTTGTTTTGGGAAATTATAAACGAGCATAGCGCCTCCCACGGCTGTTGATTTAAAATTCTGATACCGCAACCAAACTCGGCAGCAGTGCGAACGGTTTCGTTTTCGCTCACGCGCCTTATTATATCAGCATAATCGCGGTCAAGGTCCAAATATTCCCGCCAAAAGCTTTGAAAGGTCTTCTCGTCAGTGCCCTCAAGTATAATGCGCTCGCCCTCGCGGTATACTTTAAGGCTCTTGCCGCCAGCAATACCGCGCCAGCAGCCCGCCTCATCCTCATACCAGCGGAAAGCCTGACCGCAGTCAAAGGTTTGAGAAAGGTCGAAATTTTCAGCATTTTCAATGTATATTTTATCGTTTTCAAAACGAATTTCCATACCATCACCTTTACAATTATAACTAATTTATGATACAATGTAAACAATTAAAAAAAGGAAGTGACACTATGCGTGACGATATTTGCACCATCCCCGTCTCTGAGGTATTTGAGGTGGCTGACGGCTGTCCGATATGCCGTATGCAGCACACGGTTGAAGAGCATCTTATAACCTATATCTTAGGTGACGCTATGATGGAGCCTGATGTTAGAATAGAAACCAATCGCTTGGGCTTCTGCCCTGATCACTATGATAATATGCTATCCCACCGCGGCAGACTGCAGCTCGCGCTTATGCTCGAAACACATATCAAAGAGGTTTCAGACGAGGTCTTTTCTAAAAAGCTGTTTGTAAACGCCGATAAAAAGGCTCAAAAGGCTAAAGCGGTATCCTCCACCTGCTTTATCTGCGATAAGGTGAATTGGGGTATGAGCCGAATGGTGGAAACCATTTATCGTTGCTATGAAAAAGAGAGCGACTTCCGCACCCTTTTTAATAATCAGCCACAGTTTTGTATGCACCACTTTGAGCAGCTGATGGCGGGTGCAGATAAGCGCAAGATGCCAAGATACTTAAGCGAATTCAAGGAAAACCTCACCCGCATTACCGCTGATTATGCGAAATCGCTTTGTGAGGATGTATCAAAATACTGCTCAATGTATGATTACCGCCGTGCGGGCGCCGAAAATAAGGATTGGGGAAACAGCGCCGATTCTGTTCAGCGCACAATCTCTTTTTTAACAGGTAAAATTGTCGAGTGATTTACATAAAATCGACAAAATAATATGAAATTGCAACCAAATTGAATGAAATTATGCCCATTTCAAGCGAGTTTTCCACCTTATCCACCGAGTTATCCACATTTTTATGTTAACTTGTCCGCAAATCCCAGAAACAAAATAACACCGCTTTACTTGCCTCCCTCTGACGAGGGAGGTGGATTTTTGCGAAGCAAAAAGACGGAGGGAGAGATTTGTTTATTGCATATAACTTCCAAAACTGTCAAGACTATGTATAACGAAAGGGCGGTAGTTTTGTGGTAAAGGGAGTAAACAAAACAGTAATTGAAGTTAATAATACAGGCAGTAAAATTTTTGATAGAATAGTCTTCTATGTAAACCCTGCTTACGGAAATCTTAGCGCCAAGCAGTTAGGTCGCGCGGTGAGCAATTTTACATTTCAGTTTGATAACAGGGCAGGAAACGGCTATAAAAGCCTTCGCCGAAAAATGATAATGAAAAGAAGGCTTATGATATCATCCTTTTTGGCGGTAGTCTTAGTGGCGGTTGGAATCACAATAGCTCTTATATTATGAAAATTTTGTAAAAAATGCAGGAAGTGCCTACGCGCTTCTTGCTTTTTTTTGCATTTGATAATATAATAATTATTAACACTATGTGGGGGACGGCATCGTCCCGAAAAAGCAGAGGTAAACTATGAACAGTATATCAAAAATCGGATTTAAACTTATGGGCAGTATGCTGCTGCTTATCATTCTTTGTTTCTTTCTTTGCATTTCGGTGAATGTTTTGTGCACCGCGCTGTGGACTAAGGATATAGGCTATGCCGCCTATGGCTACATAGAAAACGAGGATGATACCCAGTTCCTTTATGAATATTATACTGCCGATGGCGAGGATACTAAAAAGGCGGAGTATGAGGCCGCGGGCTACACGGTGGTAACAAAAACTCTGCGCTCAACGCTTTCGGGTGTGGGTAACGCGGTATTCCTTAGCGCATCGCAGATAATATGTATAATTCTTCTCATTTCAACCGTTGCCTCACCCGTTTATAAGTTTGGCTTTAAGGATAGCAATATGGTGAGACTTGGGCATATGCGCGAGGATTTTCTTAGGGGCTTTAAGATAGGTCTTGTGGCAAATATTCCGTTTTTTGTGATGTATGCGATATTGGTTGCAATGGGATTGGGTGCACTGCCACAGTTTTCGGTAGCATTTTACAAGCTGCTCAACAGCCACCTTTTTTCCTTTATCCAGATAATTGCGGGTGGCAGCGTTAGTGTTGGTGAGCTTAGCGCTGTGCAGTATGTGCTGCTGTTTGTTATCCAGTTGATAGTGCCCACAGCTTCGGCTGTTGCTTATATAATGGGCTATAAGGGCATTAACCTTACAGAGAAATTAATATACGCTAAAAAAGAGGAGAAATAATTCAAAAATGGCAGGATTTTTTGGTTTCTTTAATAAATATGACAAAGAGGGTCCAGGCATCTCTAAGGATGCGCCAAAAAAGAAAACCTTTGTGGTTTTCTTTGAAAGTTATTTTCGCAATTTCTGGAAGTTCATCCTTATAAATGTTGTGTATACCGTTTTATGCGTGCCTGTGCTAACCCACGGTATGGCATGTGCGGGTATCACTAATGTTACCCGCAATATCGCGCGCGATAAGCACTCCTTTGGCATCAGCGACTTTTTTGAAACAATAGGTAAAAATTTAAAGCAGTCATTGGCGGTGGGTGTGATTAACACCATCATCACATTACTTCTTGGCTTTGCGGTCTATTTTTACTATGCATCCTATGCTGAAACAGCCTCGCTTATTTCAATGGCAGGGCTTGCAATTGCGCTTTGTGTTGCAGTTGTGTTCTATATGATGAATTTTTACATATATACCCTTATGATAACCTTTAACTATAAGCTAAAATTGTTATATGTAAACAGCTTTAAGTTTGCTATAATAAATCTTAAAAGAAACTTCCTGTGCGTGCTGCTGCAGCTGATAGTTTTCGGCGTTTATGCTGTAATTCTTTATTTTTCGTTGCCCTTTATTGAGCTGCTCACGCTTGAATTGCTGCTTGCAATTTTGATTTTCCCTGCATTTATGTTCTTGATGCAGCAGTATTTCACATTCCCCGCAATAAAGAAATATGTTATCGACCCCTATTATGCCGAGCACCCCGATGCCGATATCGAAAAGCGTCGCGCCCTTGGCTTGGAAGTAGAAGAAGAGGAAGAAGAAACCACCTTTTCGGATGAGCGCATCCTGCCGAGTGAAGAAAATTAGCAATTAGCAATTAAAGCACCTGCTTAAATTAAAAGCAGGTGCTTTTTTAATGAAAAATGAAAAATGCAAAATGAAAAATTAATGTGTGCTTCGCACAAAATATAAAACGGACGAGCACTGCTCGCCCCTACAAAACAAATTTATATATGTACCGTAGGGACAGGCGTCCTCGACTGTCCGCCAAAATTAATGAATAATGAATAATGAATAATTTCGGTGTGCCTTACGGCACTGGATATAAAATTCTCTCCCTCCGTCTTTTTGCCTAATGGCAAAAATCCACCTCCCTCGTCAGAGGGAG